>CANBQT010000010.1 GCA_947371755.1 Chitinophagaceae bacterium | reverse complement strand
TTTCCTTGAAGATACCCTGCTCCAATATACTCATTGAATGTATAGTTGTTACCAGTAATTGAAGGAATACCATCTGCAGGGGTTTTGAAAATGAATTGTGCTGCATTAATGGTTGTATATACTGCATTCAATACAGGAGATAAGCTATAGCTATTATAGAAATTGTCTCTTTGTTTTTCACGATATAAAGCTCCTGTTTTTAACTCCAATGATTTTCCAAAAAACTCAGAATTCTGAGTTAAATTAATGCTACCTGAATAATCCTGATCGCTGTTGTGTTGCCATAAATGAGAATTAGATTGTAATTTATCGGTAGTTAAACTTGTTGCAACAATGGCATATTGGTGAGTAAATGAAGCCTGATCTGCAATATGATTATTCGCTTTTGAATAAGCAAAATTCCAATCAAGTTTTAATGAAGAATTTAACTCATGGATACCAAGTAAAGTACTATTATAAATGGTTTGATATTGCCATTGGCTCCTAAAAGAATTATCAACTACAGAATTCAATGCTACAGTATCCCAAATAATCCTTGTTTGATAATCATCTAATCTGACAAAAGTATTTACAAGGGCAATTTTATTGTGCTTATTAATTTGAAAATCCAACTTTCCGTTTACCCCAGCTCTTTTACTTTGCACTGAATAATCACGTAATTGCAGATCAGAAAATAAAGGAATATTGTTTAACCCCGGTTGAGCATTCGGTAAGAAAAAGTTAGAAGTTGTTCCGCGGAATATATTTTGATATGAACCTGAAACTATAAATCCAAATTTTTTATCCTTACCAAAACGATCTCCTATCGTTAAACCTGCAGTTGTATTCATCGGTCTAGTTACATTTGAATAATTCAAATGTTGATTCGATAGATCTGCTGGAGTTGCTGTAAAGGTACTTCCATGAATTTCTGCCGGAGATTGTTTACTGATAGAACTAGGACTGAATTTATCATATCCACCAGAATTGAAAGAACTATTATACCCTGTGGAAACATTTGCCTGTAATAAAAACTTAGCAGGCGCATCTTTCATTACAAGATTAATAGAACCCCCAATCGCATCACCTTCCATACTAGGAGTTAAGCTCTTACTTACTTCTAAGCGCTCTAACAATTCTGAAGGGAAAAGATCAAGAGGAATATACCTACTTCTGTTATCCGGACTAGGGATCTTGATCCCATTTACAGTAGTTGCGATATATCGCTTTTCCATACCACGAATGATTGGATAACGAGCTTCACCAGAACCACTTTTTTCGATTGTTACACCACTTACTCTTTGTAAGGCATTTGCTACAGTAATATCTGGCAGAAGTTGTATAGTCTTGGCAGACATCACATTCATAACTGGTTCTGCAGTTCTTTCTAAACGTCTGGCAAAGTTGTCTGATTCTTTATTAGAAGCCCCTACAACAGTTACTTCTGAAAGTTTAGAAGAAGACTCATGCAGTCTGATATTGAAATCTTTTACACTATTTTTTGAAAGACTAAATTTTTCAAAAGTTTCAGTTTGAAACCCTATATAGTCAACTGTAATCTCATAAGTTCCAGAAGCCACATTCTTAAACAAAAAGCTACCATCTAATTTTACAATTGTTTTATATGCAGTTCCTTTGATAGAAACATTGGCACCAACCAGAGGCTCCCCCGAACGAGCATCTACTACAGTTCCTTTGATGGACTGCGCATAGCTAGCCGTTAAGCCTAAACAAGCAGAAAGTAAAAAAAGAACTAATGTCTTTTGATACTTTTTAAATAATACACTCATAAATAGTTTTGTTTTTATAAGCTGCAAATATGCAGTCAATACGAACTCTACCTAAATAGTATGGTTCCATTTCACCGAGCATAGCAATTTGTTAACTGTGTGATAACAATTTGATAACCCGGTTAACAATTCCATAACCTACAATTCAGTTTTCCTTCAGTTTTACCATAAGTTGTATCATTTTGCCTATCTCACTCAGTTCAAGAGAGGATTTCGCATTTTGCTTTATCTTCACTCCTTCTTTTTAATTTTTACTTTTTAATTTTTACTTTAAATGGATACCCACTTGCACCACGATCATATAGAAAAACACCTGACAAGCTCAGAAACATTGACTGATATCGTAATCGGAATGTCCGATGGCTTAACCGTTCCATTTGCATTGGCTGCTGGATTAAGTGGTGCAGTGTCGAATGTGCATTTAATAGTGATTGCAGGTATTGCTGAAATCGCAGCTGGATCTATAGCAATGGGGCTTGGTGGTTATCTGGCTGGACAAACAGAACAGGAACACTATGCCAGTGAATTAAAAAGAGAGTATGATGAAATTGAAACGCTACCACACGTAGAAAGAGAAGAAGTTCGCGAATTCTTCGAGGGATTAGGATTAAGTGCGTCTGTACAAGAACAGGCTGTTGAAGAATTAATCAAAGACAAAGACCGCTGGGCAGATTTTATGATGAAGCATGAATTGGGATTGGAAAAACCTGATCCAAAACGTGCTGGTAAAAGCGCATTTAATATTGGTGCATCATATATAGTAGGTGGATTAATTCCTTTAAGTCCATATTTCTTTGTGGAAGATGGATTAACTGGCCTAAAAATATCAGCGATTGTAACACTGATCTGCCTATTTGTTTTTGGATACTTTAAAAGTAAATTAACGGGTACCCCACCATTCAAAGGCGGACTAAAAGTAGCAGTCATCGGAGCCATCGCTGCAGGATGTGCATTTGGAATTGCAAAGCTGATTGGAGGATAATAATCATAAAAATTATGTGTGGAGCGTAAGGGCTAAAGCCCGATTTCTCCATCATTTTTTGTCCCTAGGCTGAAGCCTAGGGTTAACAAATCCAATTACTATTAACCTCGACCTTAAAGCTAGATATAGTTAGGTAGAACTTATATATTTTACGTTAACCCCGGCCTTAGGCTGGGGAATTGGAATGCCTTAAAATTAGGCTTTAGCCCTAACGCTGTGGTTACATCTCATATATCCATCCTATTCACAGTCAAAAAATAAGTGATGGCCGATTTTATGATTTTATTTTTCATGATATCGGGTACTTTGTGCTTGTATTTAAAATTTAGTACCATGTTGAAATCTCTGAGCATTTATTTTTTAGCTATTAGCCTGCTTGTTAGTCAATTTCTTTTTGCAAAAGATCCCATCAAAGAAAAGAAGACCGCACAATTGCATATTGCACATTACGAAAATGTATTGGGTACTTCTCTAGAAATTAAGACGTCCGTTTTTTCTGAGAGCCAAGCCACCATTGCGGAGCAAACTGTTTTGCAAGAAATAGAAAGACTTTCTAAAATTCTGAGTGGCTATGATGCTTCTAGTGAATTTAGTAAATGGATGAACACACACAATGAAGCCATCCCAGTATCGAAAGAATTATTTACAGTACTTCATTTATTCGACGATTGGCGCTTTCGTACAAATGGAGCCCTTGACCCTGCAGCAGAAATAGTGAATAAAGTTTGGAAAGAAGCAGCTTCTAAATCAACATTCCCTTCTCAGGAAATTTTAAATCGTGCTATTGCAGATGTTAAGCAAGTGCATTGGATCCTAGATGAAAAAAATCAAACAGCCACACATATCAGTAACGCACCATTAAAATTAAACAGCTTTGCAAAATCATATATCATACAATCCGCAGTAAATGCGGCACTGAATGCAACAGAATTAAATGGCATTGTAGTTAACATTGGCGGTGATATGCTGATCAAAGGTGCTATCCATGAAAAAGTATGGATCAGTAATCCAAAAGCAGATGCAGAAAATGATGCACCAATAGATCAATTATTCATACAGGGTAAAGCCATTGCTACCAGTGGTAATTATAGAAGGGGTGAATTAATAAATGGCCAATGGTATTCGCATATAGTGGATCCTCGTACTGCATTGCCCGCAAACGAAGTGATCAGTGCAACTGTAATTACCAATTCTGCAACTGATGCTGGCGCCTTAGCAACAGCCTTTAATGTAATGAAACCAAGTGAGAGTATCGCTATGGCAGAAAATATGAAAGATATAGACTACTTGATCGTCACAAGAAATGGTGAAAGATTTGAGAGTAAAAATTGGAAAAGTTTAGAAGACGCAATGCCGGCAAAAACTTCTGCAATAAATGGACAAAAAGATTGGACCAAAGAAATAGTAATTGGTCTGGAGCTTGCTCCACAAATGGGATATGCAAAACGGCCATTTGCTGCCATCTGGATTGAAGACAAGGATCAGAAAACGGTAAAGACAATTGCGCTTTGGTATAATAAAGGAAGATGGTTACCAGATCTAAGAGATTGGTATCGTAAAAATGGAAGTTCTCTTTCTGCAGACCCGAATACATTTATATCTATCACAAGTTCTACTCGTTCTCCTGGAAAATACACGATGAAATGGGATGGCAAAGATGATAAAGGCATTTCTTTAAAACCAGGAAAGTATTCAGTACATATTGAAGTAACCCGTGAACATGGCGGTTACGATCTTTTAGAACAAGAATTAAATTGTACAAATACTGATCAGCAATTTACTTTAAAAGGAAATTCAGAAGTAGGCTCAGTAATATTAGCTTACAAAAATAAATCAAGCGAAAACTAATCAGTTATTACAAGTGAAATCTATTAAGTCAAAAACGAAATTAGCTTTCGAAAGAAATGTAGCCATGCTCTCCCGCTGGTTACATATTTATGGATCCATGATCAGTTTTGCCATCATCTTTTTCTTCTCTGTTACCGGCATCACTTTAAATCATCCAGATTATTTCGCCGGCGAATTGAAAACAACTCAAGAGAAAGGAAAACTTGATAGCAATTGGGTATTGAGTAAAGACACCAATAAAATTGCCAAACTTGAAATTGTAGAATTTCTTAGAAAGAACCATCATATCACAGCAGCTGTCAGTGAATTTAGAATCGATGATGTACAATGTACCGTTTCGTTTAAAGGACCAGGATATGCAGCAGATGCATTTATCAATCGCGGAAATGGGGCTTATGAATTAACCTTATTACGGGCAGGTATCGTAGGCATCATGAATGATTTACACAAGGGTCGCGATACCGGTTCAAAGTGGTCGTGGGTTATTGATATATCTGCCATCTTATTAGTATTGGTTTCTCTAACTGGAATGATCTTGATCTTGTATATCAAAAGAAAAAAATGGTTTGGGCTAATTATTGCTATAATAGGCTGCATTCTATTATGGTTACTATACAGGATGTTTATCCCATAATTTTCGAAACAAGTGCCTATATTTGCCACCCCATAAACAGAGAGGTGTCCGAGTGGTTGAAGGAGCACGCCTGGAAAGTGTGTATACGGCAACGTATCGAGGGTTCGAATCCCTTCCTCTCTGCAACTTTAACTAATCCCTACTTCAAGAAATCTTTGAACCAGTAACCGCTGTCTTTAATGATACGTTGTTGGGTTTTAAAATCCACATACACCAATCCATATCTTGGCCTGTATCCTTCTCTCCATTCAAAATTGTCTAATAAAGTCCAGCATAAATATCCACCCACATTAATTCCTTCTTTTTGTGCTTTTAATATCTGCTCAAAATAGCTTTTAAAATAGTTAATTCTTTTTATGTCATGAATCCGATTATCAATTACTTCGTCCTGTAAAGCACAACCATTTTCAGTGATGTAAATTTTCTTAACTCCTTTATAGGCACTAAATTTTTTTAAAGTTTCATACATACTCTCAGGATATACTTCCCACCCCATTTCAGAAATTTCTTTTACCCCCCTCTTGGCGGGACTAATTTCTAACCCATGCATATAGGGTATGTACCAGATATTTTTAACTACTTCTCTTGTGTAGTTTTGAACGCCAATAAAATCAAATTCAAAAGCCAGCTTTTCCATATCTCCATCTTTAATATGCTTTTCAATCTTTCCAAGAAATGGTAAGCTGGAAATTGGATATCCCAAACCTAAAGAAGGCTCTATAAATAATCGATTTAAAAGAGCGTCCCAACGATCTACTGCAAGATGGTCTTTTTCTAGACTTCTTAATGGCATGATGTGACTACAAGAAAATGTAGTTCCAATGTTTGCATCTGGCACATTTGATCTTACAATTCTTCCCCCTTCAGCCTGACATAAAGCAGCATGATGTATCGTAGGTAATAAATGATTGATGCCTCTCAGACCTGGCGCGTGAATACCCAATCCATATCCTACTGCAGTAAAAGCAGTAGGTTCATTTAAAATGATCCAATCTTTTACTTTATCTCCATAAGTTTTTGAGATTAAGTGTGTATATTCTGAAAACCATCCAATCACGTCCCTATTCATCCAACCACCTTTATCTTGCAGCACTTGAGGAATATCCCAATGGTATAGTGTAAGCCAGGGCTGAATATTATTTTGTAAACATTTATCAATCACACGATGATAAAAATCGAGGCCTTTCTGATTAGGCTTCCCAGTTCCTTGTGGCAATACTCTAGACCATGCTGTACTAAATCTAAAGGCCTGAATGTTCAGGTACTTTACTAAATCAATGTCTGCTGAATAATTTCTATAGAAGTCGCATGCAATCTCTCCAGAACTGCCATCCTTAATATGACTTTTCTTTTGAGTGAAAGTATCCCAAATGGAATTTGATTTTCCGTCTTCTTTTGTGGCCCCTTCAATTTGATAGGCGGCAGTAGAAACTCCCCACAAGAAATCGTTTCCAAATGCAGATTTCGCGAAATCAACATTTTTTGGAAATTGTGCAAAAATGTTATGTGGATCTAAAAGAGAAAGGGAGCCCGACAAACCAATTAATTTTAAAAACTCTTTTCGATTCACAGAATTCCTCTTTTATTTTTTTGCTGCAAGTGTTTCTGAATAAGTTGCAGATGGGGAAATCTGTTCAACTTTCTTTAACACGATTGGATCATCTACTGGGTGGTTTGATTTAAATTTTTCTCCTAATAATTGAGAAATTGTAGCAGCTATCTGACTAGTATAAATCTGGTTTTTTTCCTTTAATTCCCCAAGTGGTGCAATGCCAGCACCAATAGTAGCCAACCAAGTTTGACCAGATCCCCCTACCCAAAATCCATGTTCGTTCCAATTGTTTGATTTCTTGCCTCTTCCATGATCTGTTGTAATAATGAAGGTAGTATTGTCTTTATAGAATGGATCTGTTTGAACATAGTACCACAATTCTGCCACCATTTCATCGAATTGATGGGCTTTTTGTAAGTAATGATCATATTCTCCTTTGTGTGCAAATTCATCTGTTTCACCCAATCCGAGAAACAGCACTTTTGGATGCTTTTCTTCGATATATCTTTTTGCAGCACCATAGGTTAACATATCAAAACGGCAATGCGTTTTATTTACCACATTCGCTTGTACTTCATTAATAATAGCATTCACAGAATCTTCCGATTCGTTCAACATTTCATAGCCACTATTTACAGGCAAACCATTTTCTTTTTCTGCTAAAATATAAGGCATAATGTTCCAGGAGCTATAAGCAACTACTTTACCTTTATATTGATCCTGATAATTTAACCATTCTAAAATATTGATATTATTATTACGGATGGCAAGATTTGGAATAAGTGTTCTATCGGCAGAACCTGTAAATATTTCATTATAACCTGGATACGAAATTTTATAGAGATTTTTTACATTCACATCATTCTTAAATTCTCTGTTTCCAGATAACTGTCCTTGCTTGGCAATAACATTCCAAAAAAATGGCATTAACTTTTTTCTTCTTTCTGCAACAGCATCATCCCAATACTGTGCACACATTAAAGCAGTATCTTTTACTTGATTAGGATTATGTAGAATACCGGAATCAGCTCCTCTAAAAATTTCCTGCCACCTAAAACCATCAGTGGTAATAATAAAAATATTACTGGCCTGACCTTTTGATTGTGCTAACGAAATAGAACTTATAGCAAAACAAAAGAAAACAAATTGAAGCGTTTTCATGGAAGTGTTTTGCAAAAGAAAACATTGAAACTATTCTATACGTTAAGTCATCATTAAGTTAATGTTATCTATTCAACAGGTTGCCTTCTTATTTTTTATTAACTTATTTCATCCCTATTTGGGCTACTAAAAATTGTTCATTTAACCACTTTTATTTTAAAGGTTAAAAAAATGTTTTTAATAATATGATCATTTATAAATTTTGTCACAATAACTTTATTGGAACTTTAAGTACAATAATTAGTCTTATGCGTCAAATCCAACTACTCCTCATTCTAATCTGTCTTGTATTTTCTTTTACAACTTTTTCACAACCAAAATACTATACTACTGAAAATGCACATTCACATAACGACTATGAGCAAACACAACCCTTTTACCTGGCCTATCAGGAAAAATTTGGATCTATAGAGGCCGATATATTCTTATCGAATGGAAAATTATTAGTAGCGCACGATGCAAAGAATCTTTCAACAGAACGAAGTCTAGAAAAGCTGTACCTCGACCCCATTGCAGAATGTATTAAAAAAAACAATGGAAGTCCTTATAATGATCCCAATAGGACACTACAACTCTTAATTGATCAAAAAACAGAGGCAATAAGTACTCTAGGAACTCTTTTAGATGTCTTGAAAAAATACCCTGCCATTATTCAAAATAAAAATATTTCGATTGTTATTTCTGGGAATAGGCCAAACACTAAGGAGTTTGCAAACTATCCTGATTATATCAAGTTTGATGGGAGACTAAAAGAAAACTACTCAAAAGATGCTTTAGAAAAAATTGCCATTTTGAGTGATGATTTTTCAGGTTATGTGAAAAAGAAATACCCTCTAGAAATAACATCAGATGAAAAAGAGCAAATAATTAGCTTAGTAAATCAAGCGCATGAATTAAAGAAAAAAGTAAGATTCTGGGCCATCCCAGACTATTCTGTTGCATGGGAAAAAATGATGGAATATCAAGTGGACTTTATAAACACAGATCATATCAGCAATTTGTCAGATTTTCTTTTACAAAAAGATAGTACAAAACATTTAATGCCTTTTAATAGAATTATTCAGTCGGCAGGTAATGTTATTCGTTTTGGAAAACCCAATTTAGAAAACCATGCTTTAGATGTAACTAAACTTGATAACAATGGATTAGTAGTAGTTGAAGATCGTTATGGAATTGTAGCTATCAACGCTAGTGAAAGAAAAATTATTGAAAGATGGAGCTTTCATGACCAATCTCGTTACAAAGGATTTACAAGCACTTACTCTGGCATTAAATCTTTCAAATATGATGGAAAAACAATGGTGGTATGGTCTGCGGCAGAAGCAAATAATGCAAATTCAGCAATAATGATCGCAGAATGGGATCAAGGTTTTAAAAATGTGGAAAGTATTTCTCTTAATAAAAAAGCGCCGGCCAATAATGCGTTACCCAACGATATTTTAATAATGCAAGAAAAGAATGATTGGTACCTCTATGTTGTATTAAATGGTAATAACGAATTAATTAAAATTAAATGGTCTGACAAAACAATCGTTTGGGCATCTGCTACTGGTATTGCCCCCTATGGTATTGCCACGGCAAATGATAAATTATTTGTTAGTAACTGGGCAGGACAAGCAGCAATCGATAGTTCTAAAGAGAGAGCTGGTGTTCCCTGGGGTTTAGCTTATACTGATCCTAGAACTGGAGCTACTGCATCAGGAAGCGTATCTGTATTTGACAATAATGGTAACCTGATTTCAGAAATCAATGTAGGATTACATCCTAATGCCATTAAAGCGTCCAGTGATGGAAAATATATTTATGTTTCAAATGGCTCTAGTGATAATATTTCAGTGATTCAAACAAAATCAAATAAAATTGTAGAAACAATTGCTGTTGGTTTAGTAATGGATAGTTTGTATGGAAGTACCCCAAACGCTTTAGAACTGAATAAGGATAACAACTTATTGTATATAGCAAATGGACTAAATAATGCGATTGCAGTAGTGCAACTTGGAAAAAACGCAGCCGCCAACGGAAAAGGAAAATCCACTGTGATAGGTTTTATTCCTACAGAAGCTTATCCTAGTGGATTAACAATAAGCAAAGACTTATTAATTGTTACCAACTTAGAATCTAATGGCTCTAATGTTATTGATGAAAGAAAAAATGCCAGAAGCATTCACCAACAACTTGCTTCATTTAGCATCATACCTATTCCTTCTTATATTGAGCTTGAAAAATATACACAGTATGTTTATCAACTTAATTTAATGAACCGTATCGAACAATTGCAATTAGCACCAAGAACGAATATTACACCAATTCCCGTACCAGAACGCCTTGGTGAGCCGTCGGTATTTAAACATGTTATTTATATTATAAAAGAAAATAAAACTTACGATCAGGTCTTTGGAGATTTACCATTAGGTAGAAATGATAGCAGCCTCTGTGTGTTTGGAGAAAAAATTACCCCTAACCAACATGCACTCGCCAAACAATTTGGTTGGATGGACGATTATTATGCATCTGGAAAATCTTCAGCAGAAGGGCATCAATGGACAGATGCTGGAATAGTATCGGATTATGTAGAAAAGATGGTACGTTCTTGGTTTAGAAGCTACCCACATCGTCAGGAAGATGCTTTAGTATACAATAAGAATGGATTTATTTGGAACCAGGCTTTAGATCATGGTAAATCCGTTAAGATTTATGGAGAAGCTTGCGAAACGATCTATGATAATAAACGCAAATGGTCTTCGCTATATAGTGATTACAAGAATGGAGTTAGTCCAGATTGGCATAACACTAGTACTATTGCAAGGATTCGACCCATTATTTCAGAAACTTATCCCGATTGTGATAATATCAACTTTTCAGACCAGCAAAGAGCAGATATATTTTTAGCAGATTGGAAAAAATTTGAATCTAATAATAATTTACCCAACCTAATGGTGCTTTCTCTACCAAATGACCACAGTTCGGGAACATCTCCTGGGTTTCCTACTCCAAATGCAATGGTAGCTGATAATGATTTAGCAGTTGGAAGAATTGTTGAAGCAATTAGTCATAGCAAATATTGGGATTCAACTGTAGTATTTATTACTGAAGATGATTCTCAAGGAGGTTGGGATCATATTTCATCATATAGAACAATTGGTTTAGTGGTAAGCCCATATAGTAATGGCAAATTAATTACAACAAACTATAATCAAACTTCCATGCTTCGAACGATTGAGCAAATTTTGGCAATTCCACCAATGAATATTATAGATGCGAGTGCAAGATTAATGTCTGATTATTTCCAAACATCAAAAAATAACAAAACTTATACTGCCATTCCCAATAATATTCCCTTAGATCAAATGAATAATGAATTACATGCACTATCAGGTAAAGCAAAAAAAATGGCTCTACTTTCAAAAGAAGAGGCATTTAAAGAAGTTGATGGCGGAAATGATGACAGTATGAACCGAATTCTCTGGTTTTACGCAAAGGGTAATACTACTTATCCAAAATTCAATAAAAACTAAATGGTGCCTTTTAAATTGAAAAGCTTTTCAGCATTAGCACTTGTAATAGAAGCAACTTCCATTTCTGAAACAGCCTTAACCTCTGATAACTTAGAAATGATATAAGTAAGATAACTGCTTTCGTTACGTTTGCCTCTAAAAGGCACAGGAGTTAAATAAGGTGCATCCGTTTCAAGTACCAAATGTTCTAAGCCAACCGATTCTAAAACTTCTGGCAATCCTGCATTTTTATAAGTAATCACTCCGCCAATACCTAATAAAAATCCCAAATCAATGATTTGTTTAGCTGATTCTGCACTGCCACTAAAACAATGAAAAATGCCTTTTAATCCCTTTTGCGCAAATGGCTTTACACGATTAATGGTTTCTTGCATCGCATTTCTGGTATGAATCACAATTGGCCGATTCAATTTTAATGCCCATTGCATTTGAGTATCAAATGCTTCATATTGCTGTTCAGTGAAAGTTTTATCCCAATAAAAATCTAATCCTATTTCCCCGATTGCTACAAATTCTCTTTTATCTAACCATGATCTTACATGAGCCAGCTCAGAAGCTACATTTTCTTTTACATAACAGGGATGCAAACCCATCATAGCTATACAAATTCCAGGAAATTTCTGTTCCAGGGCCAACATCGATTCAGTTTCCGAACTATCTATAGCAGGTAGATACATTTTCGTAACCCCAGCTTTTTGGGCTCTTTCTATCACTAAATCAATATCAACTTGAAATTCTTCGGAATATAAATGTGCGTGTGTATCAATAACCGTCATATTGCAAAAATCTGCCTTTTATGTCAAAAAAAAATAACTGTCTTTTTTTAAGCCGTGCAAAATAAAAGAAGATTGACGGCCGTTTAATAAAAGTGGAACATACATAATGTATCCACAGGATAAAAATCGTTTGAATCGTTTGAATTGTTTTCGGAATCTACAGCAGTTAAAAGGTATAGCTAAAGCCTTTTAATTGCACAAAGCATTAGATATCAAGATATTAAGCATTGTTAAAATCCAATGTTTTAAAGAGTGTTTTCATAGGGTACGGATTAAAAACGGGCCGGGGTTTCTACCCTGGCCACTCTTTTTTATATACCTTAAGTCGAATAAAAATCAATCCGGAATCACCTTACACACATATCCTGATTGGATATAATAATCCAACAGTTTAGGAAGGGCATATTCCATTCTCTCCCATGCCTTAGCACTATCATGAAATACAACAATACTTCCGCTTTTTGTATACTTCAATACGTTTTGTAAACATTTTTCCGGACTCAAATACTCATCAAAATCTCCACTTAAAACATCCCACATCACAATTTTGGCATCTGTCTGAATCCCTTTTTCCTTTGCTCTGAGACTAATTAATGATTTAACCCTTGTAATGGCATTTAAGCGAATCCTTCCGTATGGTGGTCTGAAAAGACTACTTGGGATGGAATGGGTGGCCAGATCAATATTAGAAAGATACTGGCCGGTAGACACTTTCCAGCCATTTACATGATTCTGGGTATGATTCCCCACTTTGTGCCCTTCCAATAGAATTCTTTCAAAAATGGCTTTTTCGGCATCCACATTTTTCCCAATACAAAAGAAAGTGGCTTTTGCTCCATATTTTTTAAGCTGATCCAATACAAATGGAGTGGCCTTGGCGTGCGGACCATCATCAAAAGTTAAATAGATCACTTTATCCTTTTCGGGCACCTTCCACATTAATGGGCGATACAAGAGCCTTAACCAAAAAGGTGCTTTTATAAAATACATATTGTAAAGATATTTATCAATGGCGGTTCATAACGGAATTGCAAAGTTTATCTTTGCAATCTTATGACAAAGAAATTCAGAGTTCGTTTTGCCCCTTCCCCCACGGGCGGATTACATTTAGGCGGTGTTAGAACCGTTCTTTTCAATTATTTATTTGCCAAACAAAATGGTGGAGATTTTATAGTTCGTATTGAAGATACCGACCAAACAAGATTTGTAGAAGGTGCCGAAGCATATATTTTCAACACTTTAAAATGGTGCGGCATTGAACCAGATGAGAGTCCACTGCATGGTGGCCCCTATGCACCTTATCGCCAAAGCGAACGAAAAGCCAACTACCGTCAGTATGCTGAACAATTAGTAATGGATGGGTATGCATATTACGCTTTTGATACCCCTGCCGATTTGGAAGCTATGCGCACTGAATATAAAACAGCAGAAAATCCCTCTCCCCAATACAATCACGCACTTCGCGATAAAATGCGTAATTCATTAACGCTTTCTGCTGATGAAGTTGCTTCACTTTTGACCACCGGAACACCTTTTGTGATAAGGATTAAAATGCCTTTGAACGAAACGGTTTCTTTTAATGATATGATTCGTGGTGAAGTAAGTTTCAATACTTCACAGGTAGATGACAAAGTTTTGTTGAAAGCTGATGGAATGCCAACTTATCATTTAGCGGTTGTGGTGGATGATTATTTGATGAAAATTAGCCATGCTTTTCGCGGTGAAGAATGGTTACCATCGGCACCTGTACATTTATTATTATGGGATTATTTAGGTTGGAAATCGGATATGCCAGAATGGGCACACTTACCATTGATCTTAAAACCTGATGGCAATGGAAAATTGAGCAAGCGCGATGGTGATCGTTTAGGATTTCCAGTATTTGCGAGTGATTGGACAGATCCAAAAACTAATGAAACTACCATTGGATTTAAAGAGCGTGGATTTTTACCTGAAGCTTTTGTAAATCTTCTTGCGATGCTTGGCTGGAATGATGGAACTGATCAGGAAATCTTTTCGATGGATGAATTAATATCCAAATTTTCAATGGAGCGCGTGCATAAAGGCGGAGCTAAATTCGATTATGAAAAAGCAAAATGGTATAACCACGAATGGATTAAACGTAAGCATCCAAAAGAATTAGAACTAAGTATTCAAAAATGTTTTGCAGAAGCAGGCATTACTATAAACGATGATGCATTGCTTGCAAAAGCTATAGAACTTGTAAAAGATCGCTGTACTTTATTACCCGATTTTGTTGCACAAGCTTCTTTCTTTTTTCAATTGCCTGAGCTAATCGATACAGCAGCAGTGCAACCAAAATGGGATGACAAGAAAAATCAATTTTTTAATGAATTGATTCGGGCATTTGAATTAAGTTCAGTTTGGGAGGCTTCAGATCTGGAAACAGAATTCAAAGAAATGGCTGCAGCCCATCAACTAAAACCCGGTGAATTAATGCTGCCTTTACGCATTATGTTAGTTGGTGGAAAATTTGGACCAGGTGTTTTTGATATCGCAGCAACAATTGGAAGACAAGAAACAATTGCAAGAATTAAAAAAGTATTGGGATTAATTGAATTAAATTAACAAGATGAAAAGACCCATCCGTGTACTTGTTGCAAAAGTTGGATTAGATGGCCACGATCGTGGTGCGAAAGTAATTGCCACAGCATTACGTGATGCTGGAATGGAAGTGATCTATACTGGATTAAGACAAACCCCTGAGATGGTTGTGAATGCTGCGTTACAGGAAGACGTAGACGCAATTGGTGTGAGTATTCTTTCCGGAGCACACATGACCGTATTTCCAAAAATCATCCATTTAATGAAGGAAAAAGAGATGAACGACGTATTACTTACTGGCGGCGGAATTATTCCAGAAGATGATATGAAAACTTTGCAGGAAATGGGTGTGGGGAATCTCTTTGCCCCTGGAACTACTACTTCTGATATTGCAGATTACATTAAAACCTGGGTTGGGGAGAATAGGGATTTTTAAAAATTCAAAAATAAAATCATGTCAACTTTACTTACAAATCTCGAAAACGGAATATTTACTATTACTATCAATCGTCCAGACAAACTGAATGCGTTGAATGCTGCCGTTTTTGTGGATCTTAATAATGCGCTTGATGAAGTGTACTCAAACGATGCCATCAAATCAGCAATCATTACGGGTGCTGGTCCTAAAGCATTTGTGGCAGGAGCCGATATCAGTGAGTTCAATCAATTGAGTAAGGCAGATGCCATGATGTTGTCAAAAGCTGGTCAGGATACTTTTTTCAAAATTGAAAACTCACCCAAACCCATCATTGCATGTGTGAATGGTTTTGCACTGGGTGGGGGTTGTGAATTGGCCATGAGTTGCCATTTTAGAATTGCATCTGAGAACGCAAAATTCGGACAACCCGAAGTAAACTTAGGTATCATTCCCGGCTATGGTGGCACCCAAAGATTGGTTCAATTAATTGGTAAAGGAAGAGCTCTTGAATTATTAATGAGTGCTGGTATGATTGATGGTACTACTGCATTGTCATATGGACTGGTAAATTATGTAGTAGCAACTGATCAATTATTAATTAAAGCAATTGAAATATTATCGATCATCAACTCAAAAGCACCCATCGCTGTAGCCAAATGTATTGATGCCGCCAATGCGGTGTTTGACGAATCTAAAGATGGCTATGAAACAGAAATAAAAGGATTTGCAGACAGTTTCGATACAGAAGACAGAGTGGAGGGAACGACTGCCTTTCTAGAAAAAAGAAAAGCAACATTTAGAGGGAAATAAAGCTGTTAACCCCGCCCTTTAGGGTGGGGAAGAATATGTAAAATGAATTGGGCTTTAGCCCTCACGCTGTGATACTTCGACTGAAAGATATTTTTTTTCCTAGAAGTTCCACAGCGTCAGGGCTAAAGCCCAAATTTTTATACTTGCCCCAACCCTAGGCTGAAGCCCAGGGTTAACCAGTTTTACTTTTTACTTTTTACTTTTTACTTTTTACTTTTTTTAGTACCCAAACAGTTCTTCCAAGCTAACGCGTTTCACTTCACCATACTTTTTCAAGTCATCCATTTTTACTTTTTTGTCTGACCCTACAATGGTATAAGTAAATGGCTTACCAGAAATAGAACTGCCATGCAATTGCTTCAGGTCTTCGAATGATAAACTATTCGCCTTTGCATAAATATCTTTACGCAAGTCATAGTCAATTCCTTTTTTCTTATACGCCAAATAAGTAAAGATGATGTTATCGTTGGTAATTCTTTCTGTTTCCAGATCTTTCATCAACGATTTTTTTGCATCACTTAATGATTGTTCGTTCTTTGGAAGATCAGTAAGCAATTCATTCATACCAACTATTGCTTCATTCAACTTGTCAGCCTGCGTTCCAACATATGCAAGGAATGAATAGGGGTCTTCTTTTTTAGCTGGCGTTTGCAAGACAGCTCCGGTTGAATAGGCTAATGCTTTTGATTCACGTATGGTTTGGAAAACAATCGCACCCATACTTCCTGCACCAAAATAACCATTGAAAAGATTAACTGTTGCTTCTTTTTTCGCATCATAATTATCTAAAGAACGCAACCAATAAATTTCAGCTTGAACCATATCATAGTCTGCGAACAATACTTCATTCTTTGTTTGCTTGATACGGTCAAACTTCACAGCAGGTGCTGCAGTAGCCCAAGTAACCGGAAGGGTATGTACTTTAGCAACGGTGCTATTGAATACTGGTAAAGTTTGTGGTCCGTAATAAATGATCTTATGTTCAAAGTCTAATAAACCATGAAGTATCGCTACTAAATCAGATGCTTTTAAATTCTTGATTTCTTCATCTGTTAAAGTATAATTGGTGGGATTTTTTGCTCCATACATTCCATAACTTCTTAAAGCCCCGATAATGGCATTCTTGTTAAGTTTTGTATTTGATCTTGATTTTGCTAACCGATTTTTCAATCCCTCAAAAGCAGCATTATCTTCCTTACAATTTTTAATGGCATATTCAAAAAGACTCACTGCCTTTTCAAAATTTTCTTGCAGCCCGGTAATAGTTACCATGGATTCTTCTGTGCCAGGCCCTACGCTATAACTACAAGCAAGATTATAAAATTCTTTACTGATTTGTTCTGCTGTGTATTTATCCGTATTCAAGAACTGCAAATATTGTACTGCCAATGGTAACAATTTATAATTCCAGCTTCCAATATCAAACTTATAATATAAACGAAATAGACTATTGTCTTTATTCTGCACATATAAAACTTCTGCCTTGCCTACTTTTGATTTTTGAAAATCCTTACTGAAATCAAGGAAAACAGGCTTCATATTTAATAAAGGCATATCATTTACTTGCTTTACAAAAGGAGATTGCTTTCCCGCATTTGTTTCAACAGGTGTGATAGTTGGCTTATCTACTTTTACAATGCTTTTATCAACTCCCTTGCGCTTATAGATTACCACATAATTATTATCAGTGAAAAATTTATTTGCAAAGTCAACCAATTCTTGCTTAGTCACCCTTGCCATATTATCTTGCTCTGAAGCAGCATTTTTCCAACCGATGCCTTTATTTTTTATAAATACATCAGTAATGATACTTGCACGATTGTCGTTATTCTCAATGCCTTGCAGCTGGGCCAATTTTTCGTTTGAAACAATGGCTTTAATTAATGACTCATCAAAGTTTCCTTTCTTTACAATATCTATTTGCTCCATCAAAAGGTCTTTTACTTGTTCTAAAGTTTGTCCTTGTTTAGGCGAAGCAGATAAAATAAAAATACCATAGTCTTTAAATGGTCGAACACCTGCGCTTGCACCTAAAACCTTTTGTTGTTTATTCAAATTCAAATCCAATAATCCTGCTTTGCCATTTGATAAAACAGAAGACAATAAATCTGCCATCATTTCATCTTTTGTATCTGCACCAGCTGTTCTGAAACCGATACGCATAGTTTCTGCTGATGGCCCGAATACCTCTTTCACGATTGGACCCTGCAATGCTTTTTCAGGTGCAGGTTTATACTCATCGATGGATTTCGTTTTCATGTAACTGAATTTCTCATCCAGCATTTTAATGGTTACATCAGGATCCAAGTCACCTACTAATACAAACGCCATATTATTGGGAACATAGTATTTGTAGTAATAGTCGCGAATTGCATTCAAAGAAGGATTTTTCAAATGCTCTATGGTTCCGATGGTTGTTTGTTGACCATAATTATGTGTAGGAAATAATGCTGCATACAAGGCTTCATTACTTTTACTTCCATCGTTATCGAGTGACCGATTTTTTTCTTCATACACCGCTTCGAGTTCTGTATGGAAAATGCGCAAAATTGGATTTCTAAAGCGTTCAGCCTGAACCGTCAGAAATTTATTCAAGGCATTCGAAGGAATATCTTCTTCATACACCGTTTCTTCAACCCAGGTATGTGCATTTGTGCCCTGAGCACCCATGGCCGACATTAATTTGTCGTACTCATTAGCAATTGCAAATTTTGAAGCTTCACCAGAAACCTTATCGATCTGCTTATAAATTTCTTTACGCTTTGCAGAATCTGTTGTGTGATTGTATTGCTCATACAAGGCATCTATTTGATCCAGTAGAGGCTTTTCTTTTGCCCAATCAAGGGTTCCGAACTTATCGGTACCCTTAAATAATAAATGCTCTAAATAGTGTGCCAAACCTGTATGATCCTTGGGATCGGTATTTGACCCAGCTCTAACCGGGATCTTAACAGAGATCCTTGGCTCTTTTTTATTAACAGAAAGCACCACCGTAAGTCCGTTTTTAAGGGTATAAAAACGAGCTTGCATGGGGTCGTTGGTTACGAATTTGTAACTATATCCCCCGGATACTGCTTCCTTCCATTCGTATTTACCTTGTGCCAATAATGTCTGAATGCCTACGGCCATCAGTATTACCAACCATAATTTCATCAATTTCATAGATTAGTTTTAGAAAATGAAAGATATTAAATATTACAGATGGGTAAAGTAGTAAAAAGGACGAATGGAAATATTTTATCCTCTATCATTTTGCGCACTTGCACTACCTTTGCGGGGCAAAAAAACATTCACCACTTATAAATACCAGTTATGGAATTCCGTATCGAGAAAGACACCATGGGCGAGGTAAAAGTACCTGCCGAAGTTTATTGGGGGGCACAGACGCAACGTAGCATCGAAAACTTTCAAATTGCTCAGGACATCAACAAAATGCCAAAAGAAATCATTGCGGCTTTTGCTTACTTAAAAAAAGCAGCTGCATTAACAAATTTTGATGCTGGTGTTCTTTCTGAAGAGAAGGCAAATTTGATTGGTCAGGTTTGTGATGAGATTTTAGAAGGAAAACTAAATGGTCAATTCCCATTGGTTGTCTGGCAAACTGGTTCTGGCACTCAGAGTAATATGAATGTGAACGAAGTAGTGGCTTATCGCGGACATGTTATCAAAGGGGGTTCTTTATTAGACCATGATAAATTCTTACATCCTAATGATGATGTTAACAAATCTCAATCATCCAACGATACTTTCCCTACTGCCATGCACATTGCTGCGTATAAAATCTTATTAGAGACCACCATCCCTGGCATCACTAAATTAAGAGACACTTTAGCTTTGAAGAGCAAAGAGTTCATGCACATTGTAAAAATTGGCCGTACCCATTTCATGGATGCAACACCTTTAACACTTGGTCAGGAAATCAGCGGTTACGTTTCTCAATTAACACATGGATTAAAAGCTATCAACAATACACTAGCACACTTAAGCGAATTGGCATTGGGCGGAACTGCAGTTGGTACCGGCATCAATACACCTAAAGGTTATGATGTAAATGTGGCAAAACATATTGCGAACTTAACCGGACTTCCATTTGTTACAGCAGAAAACAAATTCGAAGCGCTTGCAGCACATGATGCGATTGTGGAAGCTCATGGTGCTTTGAAAACAGTAGCAGTAAGTCTGATGAAAATTGCAAACGATATTCGTATGCTTTCATCTGGACCAAGAAGTGGTATCGGCGAATTACATATTCCTGATAACGAACCAGGATCTTCTATTATGCCAGGTAAAGTAAACCCAACTCAGTGCGAAGCTCTGACAATGATTGCTGCACAAGTAATGGGAAATGATGTAGCAATTAATATTGGCGGAGCAACAGGACATTTTGAATTGAATGTATTTAAACCTGTGATGATCTACAATTTCTTACACAGTGCCAGATTAATCGGTGATGGTTGTGTAAGCTTCAATGATAAGTGTGCAGTAGGACTAGCTCCAATAGAAACAAACATCAAAAAGCATGTGGATAATAGTTTGATGCTGGTTACTTCTTTAAATACCAAAATCGGTTATTATAAAGCCGCAGAAATTGCACAGACAGCTCATAAAGAAGGAACAACTTTAAAAGAGATGGCAGTGAAACTTGGCTATGTAACGCCAGAACAATTTGATGAATGGGTAGTGCCCGCGCAGATGGTGGGAGAATTAAAGTAAAAAGTGTTAACCCCGCCCTTTAGGGTGGGGATTCAGATCTAAATATCGAATTGGGCTTTAGCCCATATGCTGTGGCGCATCAAAGAAAAATAATAACATTCTTTTGAAACTGCACAGCATATGGGCTAAAGCCCTAATTATTATGTACCCTTCATCCCTAGGCTGAAGCCTAGGGTTAACACTTTTACTTTTCTTTCGGATGAAGTTGTTGCGTATCTGTAGCAATAAATGGTACATTATACCCACCAGTATCAATGACGGCTTTAGGAAACTTTAATTTTAAAGTATTGAATTCTTGAGCTCCAATTCCAGTGCGACTTAAAAACAGGTTAGTAATATTCGTATTAGCCTTCAACTGCAACAATCCTTTAGCTGTTATTTTTGTATCCACCAGGTTTAAATATTGCAACTGATTTAATGAATTAAGTTGTTCCAAATCTTTATCTGTGATACTAGAATGTTCTGCGCTTAGTCTTCTTAAATTGGTAAGTGCTGCTATAGTTTTCCATGAACTTTCTTGCAATTGAGCACCGGGAATTTTCAACCAGATCAACTGATCTTTTAAAGAAGACATGTTTTTTTCAATATCAGCGTCCCATTTTGTACAGTTTACAAAATTGGCACTTAACCAATTACTATTCGCTGAGATTTCAAATACTGTTACTGATTTTTTTCTTAATGATTCTAATATCGTTTCACTAGCTTTTGCTATTTCTACATCCGGAACATCCGTTCTTTTTGATGCAACTATTTCTGTTTTTTCTAAAGCACTCAGAGCTGTTTTAATTGCTGATGTTTGTGCAATCTCTTTAGATTTTTTTGCAAAATCAGCACCTGATGCAATCCACCATTGTAGTAAAACCCTCTCTTGTTCTGTGAGTTGTGATTTGCCTTTGGGAGGCATATGCTTTTCTTCAATTGGGTCAAGAATGATTCGTTTATAAACTTCACTGCTATCAATACTTCCGGCTACTAATACCTTGCCATTTTTCCCACCTTTAATAATCCATTCTTCTGAATCCAAACGCAATCCACCTTTTTGCTTGGTGGCTGCATGGCAATTATAGCATTTCTGCTGTAACATAGGTTGAATAATATCTTTATATACGATTGCTTCCTGCGCATTCGCAATTAATTTTGTTCCAGCTGTAGAATCTTTTTTAGATTCAGAAGAACCTTTCCATAAATAACCTTCACCGTGTGTGAGTGTTCCTCCCAGATGACCTGTTACTGTTAGTAAAATTAATAATGCAATGGAAACCCATTTTAATTGGGAATAATTTTTTGTGCGAGAAAACAAATACCCAGTTGCTGAAACAAATGCTACCAGTATTCCCATCCATTGATGTAAATTCAAAGTTGTTTCATCATACTCTCCTGATCCTGATAATAAATATCCTGTGATACAGGATAATAATGCAGTGATAGAACCAGCTAGATAAGCTATCGGTATTGCAGTTGATAAGCCCGCATATTTTTCTTTGGTACTGAGCCAGTGAAATAAAATAGCTAACAATAATATGCCTATTGGAAGGTGAACCAGTACAGGATGAAAATGTGCTACGACCTCTGTAATAAAAAGCATTCGATTCTATATTTAAGCTTGGTATCTTTTTCTCAGTAATTGCATCATGTACACATTAATAGCCCATTGATCTGCTAAAGGCTGTTTGGTATAAGGCATGGTAGGCATATAATCGGGTGGACCAAACTCTGTTAAGATGGTTAAATGTTTTGCTCCTGATTTTATTTTTAATTCCACCACTTTATCCCACCATTCAAAATGCCTTTTAACAGCTTCTGCCCACTCCGGAGCCCTTGGATCATTCACCTGCGGGCCTTCTGGATGCCCCACCCTTGCATGAATATGATCAACTCTGGTAAGCGCTAATTGCACTGTTTCTTCCTGATCGTGCAATAGTGATTCATGCACATTACACCAGTGAGAAATATCCATTGTCATTCGAAGCCTATCAAACCTTTGTAAATATTTTTTTGCTACGTGTGCAGCAAATAGTATTCGAGATCGATGTGATTCATGGCAGATGGTTACACCAGTTTCTTTTGCCAGATCAATAGTGTATTGAATAATTTCATTATTAATCTCTTCAGGGAAATAATCTTTTCCTGAATGACAATTGATATATAACTGACTTTGATTTTTTTGATGTGCACAAGCATCAATCATTTGTTTAAAAGCCAACAGATGTTTTTGTGGATCAGATTCTCCTACCCCACATAAAAATCCAATTTCTAACTGGTGCTTTTTTAAAGCTGCGAATAATTCATCTTGTCCGGCTTTGTCTCCAGGCCACCACATTTCAATCCCATCATAACCTGCAGCTTTTGCTTTTTCACAAAATGCATCTACAGATCCTTCAAAGCCCCAATTGGTTCCCATGATCTTAATACTGAAATCAAGAGGGATTTTAAAGGTTGGGGTATTTGCCATGATTGATTCCCATGGACTTGACACTAGTGCTGCTGCTGTTCCTGCCATATATAAAAATTTTCTTCGATTTAAACTCATAAGATCCGCTTATGTTTTTTAGGCAAGTATTTCGTTGATAACTTTTCCATGAACATCTGTTAAACGAAAAGACCTGCCCTGAAATGGATACACTAATTTTTCGTGATCAAATCCCAATTGATGTAAGATAGTTGCCTGAATATCGTAAGGAGTTACTTTACCACTGATGGCACTATAGCCAATCTCATCAGTCTCTCCATAACTAAATCCTTTTTTAATGCCGCCACCTGCCATCCACA
The DNA here is from genome assembly GCA_947371755.1 of Chitinophagaceae bacterium. Classification (GTDB taxonomy): domain Bacteria; phylum Bacteroidota; class Bacteroidia; order Chitinophagales; family Chitinophagaceae; genus Sediminibacterium. The sequence goes on along the minus strand of CANBQT010000010.1, from coordinate 43,604 downwards.
TAGTAAATGCTTCTGTATGATGATCTCTTCCTTTAAATGGATTTTTCTTTCCATCTCTATTTTCTTGCATCGGTGTTCTTCCAAATTCGCCACCCCATACTACTAATGTTTCATCTAAAAGTCCCCTCTGCTTAAGGTCCAATAACAATGCTGTTACTGGTTTATCGGTTGCCCTGCATTTATTTACAAATCCAAAGTCGATTGCCAAATTTTCTTCCGTGCCATGACTATCCCATCCCCAATCAAATAACTGCACAAACCTTACTCCTTTCTCCACCAGTTTGCGTGCTAATAAAACATTGTTTGCAAAGCACGCTTCACCAGGTTTAGTGCCATACATTTCATGAATATAAGCAGGTTCATTATTGATATTCATAGTTTCTGGCACCTCAATCTGCATGCGATAAGCCATTTCATATTGTGCGATTCGCGATACTGTTTCGGGATCCTGAAATTCTTCGTATGTAAGTTTATTGGCTTCATTAATTGCGTCAATAGAAGCCTTACGTAAATCACGATCCATTCCTGCAGGGTCCTTTAAAAATAATACTGGATCGCCTTCTGTTCTGCATTGCACACCCTGGTATACTGATGGCAAAAATCCGTTCCCCCAGATACTTTTTCCCGCATCTGGATTTTTCCCACCAGAAGTTAAAACCACAAAACCGGGAAGATTATTATTCTCCGAACCTAACCCATAAGTTACCCATGAACCAATAGAAGGTCTACCCAATCTTGGGGTGCCTGTATGCATTAGTAATTGAGCCGGCCCATGATTGAACTGATCCGTTTGAACTGCTTTTAAAAAACTAAGCTCATCTGCTACCGTAGATAAATGCGGCAAATGTTCAGAGATCCATGCTCCACTTTGTCCATGCTGTTTAAAGTTCGCTTGCGGACCCATCATTTTAGGCACCCCTCTGATGAAAGCAAACTTTTTCCCTTCTAATAATGAAGGTGGACAATCCTGTCCGTCGAGCTTCATTAAATCAGGTTTGAAGTCAAACAATTCTAATTGTGAAGGAGCACCAGCCATATGAATGTAAATCACTGATTTGGCCTTACCTGCAAAATGAGGCGCATGAGCCATGAGTGGGTTGGAATGTATCAATGAACCTGCATCTTTTGATCCGATCCAATTACAGCTACCAAGAACCGAACCAAGCGCCATAGCTCCCATACCCGTGATACATTCCTGAAAGAAGTGTCTACGTGTAAGCTGTTGCATGGTTTGTGCATTAGCTTCTTGAATGATGCGTTGATTATCTCTACTCATGGCTAATTTTTTGTTATGAATTCGTCTGTATTCAGCATCGCTTCCGCCACAATTATTAATGCTGCATTTTCTGCTGTTGAATTTTCTACACCTGTAGTTGCTGCCAATTTCTTTTTATCGTCTTTGAATTGCATATATGCTTTATCATATAATTTTTCGAAGGCTTTTCTTTTGTCTTCTGATATTGAATGATGCATGGCTAATTCATATCCTTTTGTGATCTGTGCATTTTTATCTTTGATTCCAAATGATTGTATTCGGCCAGCAAAACGTTTTGCCACTTCAATAAATACTGAATCATTTAATGTTGTTAAAGCCTGTAATGGCGTATTGGTTCTGATTCTTCGGGCTGTACAAACTTCTCTGCTGGTAGCGTCAAAACTTAGCATGGAAGGATAGGGCGCAGAACGTTTCCAATAAGTATATAATGATCTGCGATATTGATCTCCTTGTTCACTTGTTTTCCAGTAAGAACCATTCCAGGGGGAATTCCAAATCCCTTCCGGCTGAAAAGGCATCACACCCGGGCCATACATTTTTTCACTCATCAATCCACTCACCATCAATGCCTGATCCCTGATCTCTTCTGCAGACAATCTTACTCTTGGTCCGCGTGCGTACCATTTATTGGTTGGATCTTTTTCTTTAGCTTCTTTATTGAGTTTGGAGTCTTGACGATATACAGCGCTTAACGCAATTTCCTTGATCAATTTTTTCAAGTCCCAATGGTATACATACATTAATTTCCAGGACATATAATCCAGCAGTTCACGATGTGTTGGTGGAATCCCCTGTGTGCCCATATCTTCCAGGGTTTCAGCAAGACCGATGCCAAAAAATTGTTCCCAGATTCTATTTACAATGGTGCGAGATACTAATGGATTTTTTTTGTCTGTTAGCCACATGGCCATACCCAATCTATTCTTAGGTGCATTTGCTGGCAGACCTCCTAATGATGCTGGTACATTTGGCGTTACTTCTTTTCCTTTCACTAACCAATTACCTCTTTCAAAAATATGAGTAGAACGGAATAGTTCTTTAGGATTGTCCATCATTACCGGAGTAGTAGTTACAAAACTTGGTTCTAATAATTCATCAAAAAACTTGTATGAAGTATCTGTTCCGGTATAAGGTTTGCCCGGGAAAGGATTGGTAAAATAAAACCAATCGAATTGCATGCCTGTTTCTTCAGGCATTTTTAATTGAGTATTGCTATAAGTTAAATACAAATGGTATCTGCCTTTTATGGGCGTAAAATGCATTCTTGCTTCTTTCCATCTTCCTCTGGTTTCAATAACAGAAGATTTACAAAGTAATGGACCATCTGGTTTATTTAAATGTATCTGCCATTGGCCACCTGGTCGGTATGCTTCATAACGATATATCAATTCTGATTTATTTGTAAGATCAATATCTTTTAATCTCGCCACTGCTTTGTTTCTAAACACCAGCCATTTGGTATCCATTAAAGCGGCGTTCTTTAATTCATCTGCGGCAATGCTATTAATGGCAGGTTGTTGCATTTTTACAAACTGTACAATTTCTTTTTCTCTTGCCGGTTCATTTTGCTTTACCCAATTTCTTAATGCGATAAATTTTGTGCTATCCGTTTCATGAAACTCACGTATCAATGGATAGTCATCATAAGTATCTTCATCTCTGGTGTTATTGAAAAATGCCATGAATTGATAATACTCTTCATTGCGAAACGGATCGTATGGATGACTATGACATTGAACGCATGCAAAGCTGGTTCCCATCAACCCTTCCCAGGTTGCATTTACGCGGTCTAAAACTGCTGAAGTTCTAAATTCTTCATTATCTGTTCCACCTTCATCATTTGTCATAGTATTCCGATGAAATGCAGTTGCTATATATTGTGCGTCTGTTGGATTGGGTAACAAATCACCTGCAATTTGTTCGACTAAAAATTGATTATAAGGTTTGTTTTCATTGAATGCACTAATTAACCAATCGCGATAGCGCCAGATATTTCTTGAATCATCTCTTTCATAACCTTTAGTGTCGGAGTAACGGGCAAGGTCCATCCACATGGCTGCCCATTTTTCGCCATAATGAGGAGATGACAATAAAGTATCTACTAATTTTTCATAGGCATTTTTATCATTATTATGCAGGAACCAATCATTAATTTTTTCTGATGCCGGCATTCCAATAATATCTAAGCTTGCTCTTCTTAAAAGAGTTGATTTAGCTGCTTCATCTGAAGGCGTTAATCCTTCTTTTTTTATTTTTTGATAAATAAATTGATCTATATCGTTATTGATCCAGGATGGTGTTCCAAATAATCCAAAAGGTCCTCTGCCATTGGATGGAATACTAACTTCGGCAACTGGTACATAGGCCCAGTGATCACCCCAGACGGCGCCTTCTTTGATCCAGGTTTTTAGTGTAGTTATTTCTTTTGGAGAAAGTGCGGGATGCTTATAGGGCATCCTCTCCTCAGGATCTTTTAACGTAAGTCGCATGATGAGTTCGCTACTATCAGGATTACCAGGAATAATAGCGGGCTTGCCTGATTTATTTTTTGCCATTGCATCAGCCCGAAATAACAAACTAAATCCACCCTGCCTTTTAACTCCCCCATGGCATGCAATACAACTTTTATTAAATATCGGTTTAACTTCTGTATTGTAATCTACCTTCTTACCTGTTAGCATACAGGCAGCAAGAAATACGAATGAACCCAAAACAAATATCACCCAGAATGTCTTAGGTATTTTTTTCAAAAGCATGCTAATTCATTTATCCTTTTAAAGGTAAGGAATGCGGCTTATATCTACTACTCTTTCCTAATGCACTTTCTTACCACCCAGATAAGTGGCCATCACTTTTGTTTGTAAGATTTCATTGCCGGGAACTTTCATTAAATCTTTATCTAATAAAATGAAGTCGGCCTTTTTACCCACTTCTATACTCCCCACTTCTTTCTCTAAAAAGCTGGCTTTTGCGGCCCAGATGGTCATACCGCGTATAGTTTCTTCTCTGCTCAATGCATTTTCCATTTGAAAGCCTGCACCAGGAAAGCCTTTGGCATCTTTCCGCTCCACTGCAGCAAGAAATGTTTTGAATGGGGAGATGTCTTCTACAGGAAAATCTGTACCTAATGGCATCCATCCATTTTGTTGTAATAATTGTTTGTAAGCATACCCACCTTTTAATCTTTCTGCTCCCAACCTTTCTGCTGCCCAATACATATCACTGGTAGCATGAGTAGGTTGTACAGAAGGAACGATGCTTGCTGTACCAAACAAATCAAAGTCGGCTTCGTTAATAATTTGCGCATGCTCAATTCTCCACCTACGATCGTTCTTACCTTTTAAATATTTATTATATACATGCAGAATTTCTCTATTGGCACTATCGCCAATTGCATGCGTACACATTTGAAAATTAGTGGTTGATAAAACCTGGGCCAATGAATCGTAATGCGATTTATTTCGTAATAAAAAGCCCGACCAGCCCGCTTTATCCTGATAAGGCTGGATTAGGCAAGCGCCTCTGCTACCAAGTGCGCCATCGGCATACACTTTAAAACCATTCACAAATAACTTATCTGTTTTATACGGACCACGCTTCAAATATTTTTCAAGATTCGCATCGTTATCACTGAGCATAGCAAATATGCGCATAGACAATTTTCCTTCTTGTTGGAGTGAATCAATGCGATCTACATCATCAAAACCCAACCCACAATCGGTAATGGTAGTTAAGCCTTGTTCAAAACAATTTTTCTCAGCTGCACTTAACCATTGCTGATAAGTTTCTTTAGTAGGATCAGGAATCTGGCGGTACACTTTATCATCTGCATTATCTATCAACACTCCCGTTAATTTTCCATCTTTTGTTTCTATAGCCCCCCCAACAATAGTCTGTCCGGCTTTAATACCTGCAAGGTCCAGGGCTTTTTGATTTGCTATGGAGGCATGTCCATCGATTCTTTGTAATACAACTGGTTTATTCGGGAATAACAGGTTTAATAATGCATTGGTCGGATATGTTTTTCCAGGCCATTTATTCTGATCCCAACCTCTTCCCTGTATCCATGGAATATCCGGATTTTTTGCTGCGAAAGTTTTCACTCTTTCTACTGCTTCTTCCCAGGTAGTAGTGCCATATAAATCAACTTGAAAAAGTGATCTGCCATAACCCACAAAATGTGCGTGAGCATCAATAAAACCGGGATACATTGCCTTACCGCCGGCATCAATGCTTTCGGTTGCCGTATATTTTTGAAGGATCTCATCATTCTTACCTGTAGCCACAATTTTACCATCTTTTATTGCAACAGCTTCAGCCATAGTAAAAGCAGAGTCTACCGTGTAAATAACCGCATGATGGATGATGGTATCTACTTTATTGTTTGCACAAGATGTCAATGCAAATAGCGATGCTATGAGTAAGAATTTCTTCATAAGTTAATTTTGAAAACTAAAGATAGGAGTATCAGACTAATTATTTCAATAGTTCACAAGGCTTCAATCCAGTATGCTTTTTGAAAGCAGCGGAGAAATGTGAAATAGAAGAATATCCGAGTAGCGCAGACACATCAGTAACGCTCAATCCTTTTTCATACAACAAATATTTAGCGTGTTCCATTCTTTGCTGTTGATAAAAATCGAAGATGGTAGTTCCGAAGATTTCTTTGAAACCCTTTTTAACATAGCACTCGTTCATAGCCACTTTACGACTCAATTCCTTGATAGTAATAGGGTCTCCGATATGTTGTAACAAAATTTCTCTGGCTTGATAAATTCTTTCCCTGCCGCTTTCATCTGCAAGGAATTTACAAGTGAACCCAATTTCTTTATCCTCGTCCATGCACTCTAAACTATAGACCAACAATTCATGGATTTTGGCATTCACAAAAATATTTTCCATCGAACCAGAATAACTGTGGTTCAAAAGATCGTCTAATACATTTCTTTTACGAATGGATACCTGAAATACTTTAGTAAAAGCATTGGGGAATTTAAATGCCAGCACTTCGTCTTTCTGGCTGCTTAGTTTTACATTATGTACAAACTGGTGTAAGAAAGTAGAGGTAAAGTGAAATTTAAAAACATCAACAGTTTGGTGTTTACCCAAACACTGAGCAGTAGGTAATTGGTTACACTGACTGCAGCCTCTGTCTTCACAGAAACGGTTTCCGGTTACGCAATAACGTAATTCAAGAAAATTTTCTTCCGGACGTTTGGCGTTATAATGATACACTAACATACCAGTATCCTCAGCTACCCAAGAATTTTGCGCATAATACCGATTGATTTGATACTGAAAAGAACCTGGAATCTGAGAACTTTTCTCATATAAAAGATCCATGCTCGGTTCAATTCCACCTTTATGCGCCAACTTTAATATGTCTAAGACTTGCACCATCGACTGCAAATTTAATGTATAAACATCTAATTGTAATATTTTGACTGTCAAATTTGGGTCACAGATTGCCTCCGATCTGTTAAATTCCTCATTGGAAAACCCTAACTCATCTTAAAACAGACAAGTTGGAGCAATTGTTCGTGGTTCTATCAGATGATCGAATTGGGGCAGATTTTTAACATTTTAGTGATCGCCACTACTTTTCATCATTTTATGCCGATTTTGATGGTCCAAAAGTGGATAAATAGCCCTTTTTTATACCCCATTAACCCCTAATTTTCGCTACCTTTGGCAGCTACTGATAAAATCATTAAACACAGGACTGATAAGCATTTATGACCCAGGAACAAATAGAAAGCAACGAAGAACAAAATAAAAATTACGGCGCCGACAGTATTCAGGTTTTGGAGGGATTAGAAGCCGTTAGAAAAAGGCCCGCTATGTATATCGGTGATATTGGTGTGAAAGGTTTACATCACCTGGTATATGAGGTAGTGGATAACAGTATCGATGAAGCCTTAGCAGGCTATTGTAAAAACATTGAAGTTTTTATACACGAAGACAATTCCATCAGTGTTCAGGATGACGGTAGGGGGATTCCAACTGCCATGCACACGAAAGAAAAGCGTTCTGCACTGGAAGTGGTTATGACTGTATTACACGCTGGGGGTAAATTTGATAAGAATACTTACAAAGTATCTGGAGGTTTGCATGGAGTGGGTGTGAGTTGTGTAAATGCGTTGAGCAGCAAGCTCATTGTGAATGTGCATCGTGAAGGAAAAATTTTCGAACAGGAATATAGAACTGGAATTCCTCAATATGCTGTACGCGAAACTGGTGTAAGCGAAAAGACCGGCACATTCGTGCATTTCTGGCCAGATTATACCATCTTTCAGGAATCGATTTATCACCGTGATATTTTAGAAGGACGTTTACGCGAATTGTGTTTCTTAAACCGTCGTATCAATATTACTTTAACAGATTTAAGAGAGAGGGATGAAGCAGGTGTTGCTTATTCTAAAAATTTCTATAGTGAAGGTGGTATTGTTGAGTTTGTAGAATTATTAGATAAAAACGGTAACAGAACCCCCATCATTCCGGCACCATTATATGTAGATGGACGTGATGAAGCCTCTAACATTGCGGTGGAAGTTGCACTTACTTATAATGATGATTTCAAAGAGCATATTTTCTCTTATGTAAATAATATCAATACCATCGAAGGTGGAACACACGTTACTGGTTTCCGTCAGGCATTAACACGTGTGTTTAAAACCTATGGTGATAAGCAAGGTCTTTTTGAAAGAGCAAAAGTTTCTATAGAAGGAGATGATTTTAGAGAAGGTCTAAGTGCCATCATTTCAGTGAAAGTACCTGAACCACAATTTGAGGGTCAGACTAAAACTAAATTGGGTAATAGTGAAGTAAGCGGTATTGTTCAAACTACCGTTGCACGTGCATTAGAAGCATTCTTGGAAGAAAATCCACGTGAGGCTAAGAATGTGATCTCAAAGATTATTCTGGCAGCTCAAGCCCGTGTTGCTGCGAAAAAAGCACGCGATATGGTGCAACGCAAAACAGTGTTGAGTGGAGGTGGATTACCTGGTAAATTAGCAGATTGTTCCGAACGTGATCCTGAAAAATGTGAGTTATACTTAGTGGAAGGAGACTCGGCTGGTGGAACTGCTAAACAAGGCAGAGACCGAAGCTATCAAGCCATCTTGCCATTAAGAGGTAAGATCTTGAATGTGGAAAAAGCAATGGAGCATAAAATCTATGAGAACGAGGAAATTAGAAATATGTACACCGCTTTGGGTGTAACTGTTGGTACTCCGGATGATCCGAAAGCATTGAATATTGTAAAACTCCGTTATCATAAGTTGATTATCATGACGGATGCCGACGTGGATGGTTCGCACATCGCAACACTGATCCTTACTTTCATTTTCCGTTATATGAAAGAGTTGGTACAACAGGGCTACGTTTACATTGCACAACCTCCCCTTTATTTAGTTAAAAAAGGAAAAGATCAGGAATACGCCTATAGTGAAGAACAGCGCAGATTTTGGATTGAAAAACTGGGCGGAGGCAAAGATGACACCGTAAATACACAACGATATAAGGGTCTGGGTGAGATGAATGCAGAACAATTGTGGGAAACTACTATGGATCCTGCCCGCAGAACATTGAAACAGGTTACAATTGATAGCGCCTTTGAAGCAGACCGTATCTTCAGTATGTTGATGGGTGATGAAGTAGCTCCACGCCGCGAATTCATTGAAACTCACGCTAAGTACGCAAAAATCGACGTTTAATTTTCTTTGCACTAAAAGTGCTGGATTTAGATAGAAAAAGCGATCAAAACCAGGTTTTGATCGCTTTTTTTTCAGGTCTGGTAATGTGGATTAGTTCTAAGGCTTCTATACCGCTAAATCTTAAAAAAATGTTTAGCTTGTGCTTAATTACATATAAGATTATTCTCTAACAATTAAATTCTACGAAAATGGACGCTTCAAAAATGATCAAAGCATATTGCCTTAAAACAAAAGAAAAGAATGTGCCAATGCAAGATGCAGTTATTACTAAAACTGCAAAAGGTGGATACATGGCCGGTGGACATGATGGAAAAGGAAATAAAATGGCTGCAATTATGAGCGAAGCAAAAGCTCTACAAGCAATTGCTGATGGTGTTGCTAAAAAAGGATTCTAGTTAATAGAAAAAATTAAAGAGTAAAAAGTAAAAAGCCTGGTAGTGATACCAGGCTTTTATTTTTCAATACACCCCTCCTGTGCGCTTGCGCATTGGAGGGGAAAGTCGAGCGACTGAGCGATGACTGGGGTGGTTACTCTCTTAAAACAAATTTGTATCATTCTCCAAAAGACAACCTCCCCGCCGTATACCGCATGCGCGGCATCGGCTGCCCCTCCTATGCGCAAGCGCACATGAGGGGTACTTTTTTTATATTAACTTACAAGCTCCCACTTCTCACTTTTTACTTTTGACTTTTTACTTTCTCATGCATTCTCTCCAAGAACAGATGCATCTGTTGCATGTCTTTCACATCATCCACCACCAGTAAGAACATTTTACCTGCTTGCTTTAAACGGGCTTTATTGGTTCCTTTTTGGAGGTAGTCTAACACGTTCTTAAATAAATCAGATTCAAAATAAGGAGAGTCTGGACGATTGATAAAATAACATCTTAGTGTATTCTCTTTCAAGGTCATTTTTTCAAACCCAATCCCAACTGCCAACCACCTACAACGTACTGTTGTAAAAAGATCATCTACTTGTGGAACTATGGGACCGAACCTGTCAATCATTTCTTCATGAAACAATTGCAATTCTGATTCATTTTCACAACTATCCAATCTCGTATATAAACTCAAACGTTCTGTGATGCTTTCTACATAACTATCCGGGATCAATATTTCGAGATCCGTATCAATGGTACAATCGATCACAAAATCATCCTGCTTACTGATTTCTTCTTTAAATAATTCTTTGAACTCGGTACGCTTCAATTCACGAATGGCTTCCTCTAAGATCTTCTGATACATTTCAAAACCAATCTCGGCCATGAATCCACTTTGCTCGCCTCCTAACATATTACCTGCACCCCGTATATCCAGATCGCGCATCGCAATTTGAAACCCACTTCCCAAGTCGCTGAACTGCTCCAATGTTTGTAAACGCTTTCTACTGTCGGTTGGTAAACTACTCATGGGCGGACCTAATAAATAGCAGAATGCTTTTTTATTACTTCTGCCTACCCTACCGCGCAACTGGTGCAAATCACTTAACCCAAAATGATGTGCATTATTAATGATGATGGTATTCACGTTGGGAATATCTACGCCACTCTCTACAATATTGGTACAAACCAATACATCGTATTTGCGATCGATAAAGTCTAATATTCTTTCTTCTAATTCATGACCTTCTAATTGACCATGAGCAAAACCAATACTCAGGTCGGGGCATAAACCCTGGATCAAGGCACACATTTCTGCAAGTCCGTGTACACGATTATGTATAAAGAAAACCTGACCGCCTCTTTCGGTTTCATAATAGATAGAATCACGAATGATATCTTCATTAAATACCTGAACTTCTGTTTGAATAGGTTGTCTATTAGGTGGTGGTGTATTCATGATACTCAGATCACGAGCACCCATCAAACTAAATTGTAAGGTCCTGGGAATCGGTGTTGCAGTAAGTGTTAAGCAATCAACATTGGTCTTTAATGTTTTCAATTTTTCCTTATGCCCCACCCCGAATTTCTGTTCTTCATCAATCACCATGATACCCAGGTTTTTGAATTTTACTTCTTTTCCTAATAAGCCATGTGTACCAATAATGATATCAATTTTTCCCTCCTCTAAACGTTGCAGTGTATCCTTCTTTTCTTTGGCAGATTTGAAGCGATTGATAAAGTCAACCGTAACAGGAAAATCTTTCAGACGATCCTTAAATGTTTTATAGTGTTGAAAAGCAAGAATGGTAGTTGGCACCAAAACTGCAGCCTGCTTTCCATCCACACAACTTTTAAAGGCAGCTCTGATAGCAACTTCTGTTTTTCCAAAACCAACATCACCACAAACCAATCGATCCATCGGGGATGGACTTTCCATATCCTTCTTCACATCCGCAGTTGCCTTACTCTGGTCGGGAGTATCTTCATAAATAAAGGATGCTTCCAATTCGGTTTGCATGTAAGTATCTGGCGTATGTGCAAAGCCTTGCTGGGCTTTTCTTTGTGCATATAACTTGATTAAGTCGAATGCTATTTCCTTAACCTTGGTCTTTGTTTTTTCTTTGAGTTTATTCCAAACATCACTACCTAATTTATTGATCTTTGGAACCGTACCTTCCTTACCAGTATATTTCGAAATTTTGTGTAGTGAATTGATGTTCACATACAGAATATCACTATCCTTATAAATGATTCTAACTGCTTCCTGAATTTTCCCGTTGATCTCTATTTTCTGCAACCCACTATAAGTTCCCACGCCATGATCCATATGTGTTACATAATCGCCAGGTTGCAGGTCTCGCAAGGTTTTCAGAGTTAGAGCCTTATTTTTATTGTATGCTTGTTTTACCTTGTATTTATGATATCGTTGAAATATTTGATGATCAGTATAGCAAACAACTTTCAGATCTTCATCTATAAAACCTTCGTGTATACTTGTAGCAACTGGAACAAATTGAATCTCTGTTTGTAAGTCGGTAAAAATGCTACTTAATCTTTCCAATTGGCGAGCCTGTTCAGCAAATATGAAGATCTCGTATTTCGCAGCCTCATGTGCTTTCAGATCTTTGATCAACAAATCAAATTGCCTGTTGAAAGAAGGTTGTGTTCGGGTATCAAATTCTATTTCAAAATTTGCTAAGTGTGGCCTGTAGCCAAACTCAACAATATCTCTGGATATTAATAATTCATTGATGGTGTTGGCAGAAACAAAGTCTTCTTTTGTTACCGTTTTCACTATTCTGGTATCATCTTCCTCATCAGAATTATTCATTCGATATCCATCTTCCACCAAGCCCATGAATCCATCTAATTCTTCTTCCTGTTGCTCAATCTTACCTTTGATCACGTCCCAGTCTTTCAACCAAACCACTGTATTTTCCGGAAGAAATTCAAGTAGCGAAACCTTCTCCCCGGTTTCAAACTGCGTTTCTACATTGGGTATGATATTTACCTGTAATAATTTTCTTTCGCTCAATTGTGTTTCAGGATCGAAGATTCGAATACTGTCTACTTCATTCCCAAATAATTCTACTCTATATGGTTTTTCATTTCCATAAGAATATATATCCAGGATTCCGCCACGCAGGGCAAATTGCCCGGGTTCATACACAAAGTCTGTTCTTTGAAAACCATACATCACGAACAATTCCATCAGATTGTTTAACTGAATGGTCTCGTTCACTTTTATATGAATGATATTTCCGGTTAGCGTTTTAGGCAATACCACTTTTTCGAAAAGTGCTTCCGGATAAGTAACAATGATCTTTTTATTACCGCCCCCTGAAAGTTTGGTGAGTGCTTCTGTTCGAAGCATCACATGCGAACTATTCAGCAGTCTAAAATTTTTCCTGTTTTTAAAAGAAGATGGGAAATAAAAGAGATCCAGCGCATTAGTAAGATTCTCTAATGTATTTTGAAAGTAGGCCGCTTCTTCTGCATCATTCAAAACCACCAAATGATTTAGTTGAGCGCAGGCTTCATTCATAAAAACGCTGCAAACAATGAATTCAGCACTACTTCCCTGTAAATTTTTAAGAAAAATCTTTTGAATATCGTTCTCCTGGATGCGCTGAGCAATAGATAACCTGTCCGCCAATTGAAAAAGGCGGGGTGATTTTTGATACTTTTCTAACAATTCACCAATATTCATAACATCAAACATCCCTCACAGGTTTAACACCTGCTAGCTCGAAAGGTTTGCAAATATAGGGTGAATCAATAGGCCGCCGACCTATTCATTATCAATTTAGCTTCCGTATATTTGTTAGGTAATACCTCAAACAAGCCTATTTGGTTGATTTGGTTAAATAAATTGGAATAATATTTATTTCCCAACCTGATAAAAAGGGAATACTCCCCTACCGGCAGATCCACAGAAAAATGACCGCTTGAATCCGTTTCAACAGATGCAACCTGTTTGGTATGAATTATTTCGTACAGGTTTGAAATATTATGTGGGGTTGTTTCGTTTATTGATGTGGGTTCATAAACTAGAACGGTACAGGCAAAACCTTTGGAAATTTTCTGCTCAATTCCTTTCATTGGCATACGATTTCCTTGGTTTTCAATTACATAACCCTTAATTCCCTGGCTAGCTGATGTAATACTCAGCTTTTTTGTGGAAAAACAGGCGGTGAGTGTTGTAGTCAATATGATGAGGGGAAATAGAGGTTTCATACTACATTTTACAGGTTGAGGGGGTGCTAATTTAGTGTTGTTAAAGAAAAGGCTTCCCCCCTAAATATATAATATACTGGCATGATGTACAGATTGAAAATGTTAATAGTTTTTTTGGGGCTTTTTTCAATCAAAGGCATTACCCAATTAACTACAAACAGTGAATTGCTAGAAAGAGCAGGACATGGATTGCGATTGGCTGAAAATTCCAATTACGCTAAAGCCATGTCATTAGCCAAAGAAAAAGGATGGCAGATTTCAATCAAAAATAAAGAGGGCAGAGTTGGACAATTAGTGGGTGTAGATCTGCTAGGGTTTCCCAAATATTATATCAGTCAAAATAATACCATTGCAGCAGCTACCACAAGAGCCAATCAATTATGGCCTGGTGGCAATACTGGTTTGGGACTTACTGGTTCTTCAGCTGCTTTGAAAAATAAATTAGGCGTTTGGGATGAAGGCAAAATTTTAGGCACACACGTAGAGCTGGTTGGCAGGATCACTCAAAAAGATCAACCATCCATTATAGAAGATCATGCTACCCACGTGGCTGGCACTATGATTGCCTCTGGAGTAAATCCCATTGCTAAAGGAATGGCGTTTGGAATGCAAGGAATTGTAGCATACGATTATAACAACGATATTTCTGAAATGATGGGCGAAGCGTCCAATCTTTTATTATCTAACCACTCTTATGGTATTATTTCAGGATGGAGTTTTAATGCGGGAATGAATCGCTGGGAATTTTATGGCAGACCTAAAGAACAGGAAGATTATAAGTTTGGTTACTATAGCACAGATGCACAACTTTTAGATTCCATTGCCTACAATGCCCCCAATTATTTAATAGTAAAAGCAGCTGGAAATAATCGTGGCGAAAATGGCCCTGCTGTTGGAGATGTGTATTATCGTTTTGATAGTTTAAATCAAATGGTGAATGCCGGTAATCGACCTTTTGGTATTAGCGATAATAATTCTTACAATACCATTCCCTGGGATGGCAATGCGAAAAATATATTGACTGTTGGAGCCATTGAAGGAATTCCAAGTGGCTATTCAAGAAGAGATGATGCCAGGGTTGCCTACTTCAGTAATTTCGGACCTACTGATGATGGTAGAATTAAACCAGATATCGTAGCAGATGGCGTAGATGTACTTTCTTCCATTGCCATGAGTAATACAAGTTATGCGCTTAGTTCCGGAACTTCCATGTCTACCCCCAATGTAACAGGATCTTTATTATTGTTACAGGAATATTATAATAAATTAAAACCCGGACAATTTCTTCGTTCTGCTACCATTAAAGGATTAGCCATTCATACAGCTGATGAAGCGGGTCCAGCAGATGGACCCGATTATCAATATGGATGGGGCCTTTTAAATGTGGAGAGGGCTGCTTCAGTATTAACCGCAGCAGTTCCAAGTAATAATGCAAGTACCAGTACACATTTATTATATGAAAATAATTTGATCAATGGAGGCACTGCTAGTTATACAGTTATCGCTTCAGGAAATGGCCCATTAGTAGCAACTATTAGCTGGACTGATCCAAAAGGGAATGTGGATGTTACAAATGTTTTGAACAACCCTTCTAGAAAACTGGTGAATGATCTTGATGTTAAAATTTTGAAAGGACCCAAAGTATATAAGCCCTGGGTTTTAGATCCAAACATTCCGGATAACCCAGCTGTGAAAGGCGATAATGTGTTAGACAATATCGAGAAAGTATATATTGATAGTGCAGTTCCAGGTCAAACCTATACCATTATAATTTCTCACAAAGGAACATTGCAAAGAGGACAACAACCATATACATTATTAGTTAGCGGTGTTGGTGGTACTCCTACTTGTGCATCTTATGCAACTAATACTGCAGGCGCAAGAATAGATAGTGTTGCATTCAAAACATTACATTACAGTAATCATACCACCTGTACTTCATATACAGATTATACCAATGCAAGTATTGATATAGAATCATCACAAACCATTCCTTTTTATATTAAAACCGGAACTTGTGATGCCAGCTCAAACCCACGTGTAGTAAAAGTATTTATCGATTATAATAATAACGGACAGTTTGAAACCAATGAGCAGGTTACGAGCAGTGCAGTTATCAATTCCCCAACCAGTGTATTAACAGGAACCATCATTACAAATGCTAGTTTACCCATTGGGAATTTATATTTGATGCGGATCATTGTGCAGGAAACAAGTGATTCTTCAACCGTAAAAGGATGTGGCACTTATGCGAATGGTGAAACTGCAGATTTCAGATTGCATGTGGTGAATCCTTCAAACGATCTTAGTTTAAATCAACTTCTTATACCAACTTCAGGAGGATGTAGCGTGGATAGTCAGTACGTATCCATCTCCATTAAAAACAATGGAACCATTGATCAAACCAATGTACCTATCAGTTTACAAGTAAGTAATGGCAGCACAAACATCTTAAATATTAATACAAATTATCCATTAACAATACCAGCTTTGGGATTGGTGGATTATACTTTCCCAAGACCCTACGCCACACAACCAAATACAACTTATACTATCACAAGTACAGTGAATTTGGTATCTGATCAAAATGCTTCTAACAATAGTAATTCTACTACTATTACCACAGCTCCTTTACATGCAGGACCAGCAGGATCTGGAACAATTTGTGGTAATAATGCAGTTTTAAAAGTTATTAATCCTGTTTCTGCATCCAACTATTTTTGGTATACCTCTGCTACAGGAGGCACTCCAATTGCTACGGGATATAATGTTACAACCTCCAATATTCCAGCCAATAACACTTTTTATGTAGGTAAAGAGTTTCGAGGAAGTCTGGGTCTGAAAAATAAAATGGTTTACTCAAGTGGTGGTTATAATAGTTTTAGCGGACAGTTTATTAATATCAATAACACGGTACCTCTTACTATTGAAACAGCCAGACTATTTATTGCATATCCAGGAACCATCACTTTTACCTTAGCCGATTTTGGTTCATGGTCTGATGCGAGCCATAGCAGTTATAGCTATACTCCGATTTCAAGTTCATCAATTTCTGTGTATCCAACTACACCCAATCCAACCCCTGCAAACGCAGACGGATCAACCTCTACAATCAATAATGCTGCTGATACTGGTGCTATTTATACTTTAAGTTTGCCTGTACCTACTATTGGCAATCACATCATCATTATCGATTGTCAGGGTGGTGCTTCTATTTTTAGAAATAATTCAGTTACCCCCAATCCATATCCTATCAGTTTAAACAATGTGATTTCAATAACAGGTAATAGTGCTGCCACAACTGCTCTTCCCAATAATTATCAGAATTTTTATTACTGGCTGTATGATATGAAGATTAATACTAATGATTGTGTGAGCGATCGAACTCCAGTTGTATTGAATTCAGGTGCCGCACCTGTAATTTCACAAGTTGCAGATTCTTTAACCAGCAATGCTGTAACAGGTAATCAATGGTTTTTAAACGACACCGTAGCGATTAGTGGAGCAACTGCCAGTCATTTCAAACCCACAAAGTCTGGAACTTACAAAACAGTTGTAATAGATTCAAACGGTTGTGCGAAAAGTTCAAATGTGATAAACGTAGCCGTTACAGCATTAAATGATATACTTGTAGGCGAAATAAAACTAACAACTTCACCCAATCCATCTAAAGGACTTGTTAATATTAGTTTTGGGATGAATGTTAAGAAAAACTTGACATTAGAAATTTTTAATACGCTTGGTCAAAAAATTCATGAAGAAAATTACCCTGGTTTTATTGGCAAATACAATAAAACAATAGATATGAGTGGTTTTGGATCTGATATGTATATCCTCAAGATCAACCATAACGGCAAAACATATCTAAAGAAAATTTTAATTGAAAAATAAAGCGCTGCTTCTTAATTTCATAGGCAACCCTCTAGGTTGCATTTGCCGTTTATGAGAGATACTCTATCTTAGTTAAATAATCAATTTTGAACATGAAAAAAGGGATCATCCTTTCTTTAGTAATTCTGGGTTTGTCATTTGCAGCTTGGCATTGGAATAAAGAACGAAGTGAACATAAGAATAAATTTGGTCTGGAAGAATTTGATGAGGATGAGGAAAATCCAGCTAAAAGATCCGAGATCAATGCGGAGCGTGTGAAATATGAAAACGACATGCTCAAAGATCCTAAAACAGGGAAAATTCCTTACAACATATTTCAATTGGAATTGGAGCAGGCCAAGCGTATGCCCATTGCAGGAAATCAGGGCAGATTAGCTGGGGCAAATGGTATTGTACAAACTGGATTTGGTGTAAACGGACCAACCACCAATGTATATCAATTAGCTGGCCCGAATAATTTGGCAGGAAGAACCCGAGCTTTTGCATTTGATCAAAGATATAATGGCACCACCAATAAAGTGATCTTATCAGGATCTGTGAGTGGTGGTTTGATGCGTTCTACAGATGGAGGGCAAAACTGGACATTGGTAGCTCCGGATAAACAGGTACACAATTTAACCTGCCTTGCACAGGATCCAAAAACACCTGATACCTGGTATGCAGGCACAGGTGAATCTTTGGGAAACTCTGCCAGCGGTGGTTCTGGTTCAGGGGCTTTTTATTTGGGTAGTGGTGTGTATAAATCCACCGATAATGGAGCCACTTGGTTTGCATTAACAAGTACTCAATTAGGAACGTTAGAAGGATTTGATAATGTTTTTGATTTAATAAGCAGGATTGCAGTTAACCCGGTAAATGGTGATGTTTATGTAGCCTGTGTAAGTACCATCAAAAAATCGAAGGATGGTGGTACCACCTGGACAACTGTTAAACAAAGTACTTCATTAGGTAATAATGTTACCGGCAATACTGATGTTGCTATCACAAAAGATGGAAGTAAAATTTATTGTGCTTTCCATAATAAGAATTCAGACAAGGGTGTCTATCAATCAACAACAGGTGATGCAGGTTCTTGGTCATTAATTGCCGGAGGTGCTGATAATTCACCAGCAGGTTGGAAAACAAATACCAGTGCTGATGTGAATGATAACTGGGGCAGAATTGTATTAACGCTTGCTCCTTCCAATAATAATATCCTTTACGTGATGTATGAGAATGGACAAAGTCAGGCTAGTCCAACTTTGTTACCTGAAGCTGATTTATTTAAAGCTGATTTCACAAGTGGTGCTCCTGTATGGACAAACCTATCCAGTAGCGTGCCTGATATACCGGGAGGCAGTAAAACAGGTTCTGATCCGATAGCTGTGCAAGGTGGGTATAATATGCTTTTGGTGGTAAAACCAGATGACGCAAATGTGGTGTTTATGGGAGGTACAAATTTATACCGCTCTACCAATGGTTTTAGCAATGCCAATACTACTTCGTGGATTGGTGGATATAGTACCGATTTTACAACCAGTATTTATCCGAATAGCCACCCTGATATGCATTTCCTTGTGTTTGATCCTTCCAATTCAAAGAGAGCAATTGTTTGCAATGATGGAGGATTACAAGTTACAAATGATATTACATCGCCTACAGTTGTTTGGTCTCAAATACCCAACTATCAAACATTACAATATTATTCAGTTGCAATAGATCCGGAAACTGGTAAAAATAATTTTGAAGGAGGCGCACAGGATAATGGAACATGGTACCGAGATGCCAGTCTAAATTTTGGTCCTCGACCAAGTGATCGTCCGGGTATCAATGACTATATAAATCTTTTAGGAGGAGATGGTGTTGCTGTAGATATCGCAAAAATTAATGCAGGCCAGCAGCTATCTTATTTTGGCGTTCAGTCTGGTATCATCGTTCGTGATGAGTTATTAAATAATGCCAGTTACCCTGGGGCAATCATCAAACCTAAGATTGCTGATATGATTCCCAATAGTGGCTCTGGATATGGTGATTTTATAACCAATTTTAAATTAAGCAATGCTAATTCTGAAGTATTGTTTTATGCCAACTATAATCGTTTGTTTAAAACCAATTCAGCGAGTACGGTAGACAGTAGTAGATGGACACGTTTATTAGGTGTGGAGAATACGTTAAATGCTGTACCAGGTGACAATTCAATATCTATTCGTGCCATGGATTTTTCATGGGGAAGTTATCAAACTACGCATAGCATGTATTTTGGAACAAATACTGGCAAATTGTACCGATTAGATGATTACGCAAATGCCAATGCATTGGCCATTCCAAAAGACATTACACCAAATGGATTAGCAGGAAATGTATCAGACATAGCAGTAAATCCAAATGATGATAATGAGATTATGGTAGTTGTTTCTAATTATGGAGTAACCTCTGCTTTTTGGACCTACAATGCCAAGGCAACCACCCCAAGTTGGTCAAATGTGGAAGGGGATTTAAGTCTCCCTTCTTATAGATCTTGTGCGATTGTAACCAGAAAAGATGCAAGTGGTAATCCTTATACGGAATATTATATAGGCACCTCAGTTGGTTTATATTCAACACAAAATATTGGTAAAACATTGGGTGCTTCACCTGCGGGAAGTATTATATGGTCTCGCGAAGGTGCATCTGTTTTAAACTATGCGGTAGTCTCATCATTAGATTATCGTCCGGAAGACAATACATTATTAATTGGCACACACGGCAATGGTATGTTTTATACAGTGATCGGTTCTCCGAATTTCACCCCCAATCTTCCAACAGCTATTCCAAATGCCATTATCAATGATAAAGATTTCATGAAGGTATTTCCAACTGTAAGTACCGGTACTTATCAGTATCAAGCTGGAAATATTACTGGCATCAAATCAATTAATGTGCAGGTATACAATATGCTTGGGCAATCAGTATATCAGTCTAAAGCTGGTTATGGTAATGGTCAAATTCCATTAAATCGTTTACCAGCCGGCAATTATTTTGTACAGATAACGAGTGACAATAAGAAATACCAAGCAAATCAAAAAATCATCAAACAGTAAAAACAGCATGAAACAAATAGTATTCATTCTGAGTTTAACAATTCTGTCCACTGCTGTGTTTGCCCAAAAAGCAAAGCCATCCTTGAAATTAAAATCCTTTCAAAGAGGCACTATCTCTGGAGTTGCGCCAACCAGCACCATTGAATTAGGTGGAAAAGAAAAACCCTCTAAGGAGAAGAAACATGCTCCAGAATATTATATATATCTGATTGCAAGTAAAGTACCTTATTTTAAAATTGAAAGGATCTGGATCAACCAACAATTGTATTTAGCCAGCATTGATAAGGTATCTGCCCTACCCGTTGTATTACAAGAAGGCAAGAAAAAAGATACTTTGGTGAAATATACTGATGAAATGGTTTGGCAAATAAAGATTATTGGAAAAGACAGAACGGGTATTAAACCAAAGAAAGATATAGCTGATCAGGTTAAAACCAACGAATTGGTGATTCGCTTAAACGACCCATCAGGAAATGTATTTACAAAAACAAGTAAACACATTACCGTTTTAGATGCTGCAAGGATGCAATAAAGGACATAAAACTCTCTTTTTTTTATTCAGTTATAATGGTTCTGAATTACCTTTATGGCCTAAAACTATGTTTGTATGTTAGAACCATGGCGCAACGGAAAAGTTATCAGAATTGAAAACGAAACCCCCTCTACCAGAAGATTCTGGATTGAGATCCCTGAAATCACTGATTTTGAATTCTCCCCTGGGCAATTTGTGACATTAGACTTACCTATTCACGAGCAAAAAAATAAACGCTGGCGCAGTTATTCCATCGCATCAGCACCAAATGGTACCAATGTTTTTGAATTGGTGATTGTTTTGCTGGAAGGTGGTTTGGGTACAACCTATTTATTTAATAAGGTTTCTGTAGGTACTGAAATTTTACTTAGAGGACCACAAGGAAAATTCACGATGCCGGATCCTTTAGACGAGGATTTATTCCTGATTTGCACGGGTACTGGAATTGCACCATTTAGATCAATGCTTACACATATTCATCATAAAGGTATTGCTCATAAGAACGTGCATTTGGTTTTTGGATGCAGACATTTTGAAGATGGTTTATACATCAAGGAATTAAAAGAATTAGAAGCAAACTCAAATAATATATTTTTCCATCCTTGCTATTCAAGAGAAGCAGAAGTACCAGCCGGAACTTATAAAGGTTATGTACATCCTGTTTATGAAGCTTTATGCAATAATGGAAAGACCCCTGCTCATTTTTATTTATGCGGTTGGAAGAGCATGGTAGATGAGGCAAAGCAAAGAATTCTAGCAATGGGTTATGATAAAAAAGCTATTCACCTGGAGTTATACGGTTAGTATTGGCCAGTACTCAACATTACCAAGGTACAGGCTTCCAAAGGCTCTATACCATTGGCTTTAGCTATTTGAAAAAGTTCTGTATTTTCTGTTCCAGGATTAAAAATGAGCCGTTTGGGATGCAGTAATAGGATATCATTGATATACTGTTTTTGAAGATCAGGGTTAATGTATAATGTTACTGTATCTACATTCTGCTCAGTAGGAAACTGCGTAATAATGTTTGTTTCTTCTATCTTTCCTGAATTTCTTCCAAAAGCAATTACTGAATGGCCCTGTTTTTTAAGTTTTTGAACGGCTAGGTAACTATACCTTTCTGGATTTTCTGAAGCACCAATCACCAAGGTTTTTTTTAATTCCGACATATTATTCTGTTTATTATTCAAAGGAAAGTGATAATCATGTGCAAAAAAAATACTAGCAGAAAATAAAATCGTATTGTTTATAAAAATATATTTTCTAACTTCCACTATAAATTATTAATCCATCACTCAAACCGATACCATCATGGCAAAAGCAAGTAAAAAAAAGGTAGCTAAAAAAGCAGCTCCTGCAAAGAAAGCCGCTCCAAAAAAAGCAGCAAAGAAAGCAGCTCCAAAAGCAGCAAAAAAAGTTGTAAAAAAAGCAGCTAAAAAAGTAGCTCCAAAAAAAGCAGTTAAAAAAGCAGCTCCAAAAAAAGCAGCTAAAAAAGCAGTAGCAAAGAAAGCAGTTAAAAAAGCAGTTGCTAAAAAAGTAGCTAAGAAAGCAGCTCCAAAAAAAGCAGCTAAAAAGGTTGTTGCTAAAAAACCAGCAGCTAAGAAAGCAGCTCCTGCTAAAAAAGTTGTTGCTAAAAAACCAGCAGCAAAAAAAGCAGCTCCTGCTAAAAAAGTTGTTGCTAAACCAGCAGCAAAAAAAGTAGCACCAAAAAAGAAAAAAACCACTAAGAAAGTTGCTGCACCCGTTGCTGCACCTGTAGTTGCGCCTGCAGCTCCTGTAGAAATTCCATTTACAGAAGCACCTGCT
The DNA here is from genome assembly GCA_947371755.1 of Chitinophagaceae bacterium. Lineage (GTDB taxonomy): Bacteria > Bacteroidota > Bacteroidia > Chitinophagales > Chitinophagaceae > Sediminibacterium. Next base: position 20,706 of record CANBQT010000010.1, on the reverse strand, counting down.
ACTCCTGCAGCAGAATAAGCTAGCTCATAAATAAATATATCTTACTCCTGCCTTGTTCTTTAAGAATAAAGCAGGAGTTTTTATTTGTTGAAACTATTAGATCCTTTTATAAAATAAATTTTATGCGTTTTATTACTTTTTTTCTTGCCTGCCTTTTAAGCATATTTTCTTTTGCTCAATCCAATTCAAAAATTATTGAGAAAACAAAAAACATGCAAAAGTTTGAAGGATATTTTAATTTTTGGTGGGATGCTACTTCAGGAAAAATCTGGTTGCAGATTGACAAATTCGATTCCGAATTTTTATACGTGAATTCATTGCCTGCTGGTCTTGGTTCAAATGACATTGGTCTTGACAGAGGCCTAATTGGCAACTCTAGAATTGTCTATTTTAACAGAGTAGGTAAGAAAGTATTGATGGTTCAGCCCAACTACGAATACCGCGCCGTTACTGAAAATACCAATGAACAAAGAGCGGTTCGCCAATCTTTTGCACAATCGATCATTGGAAATTTTGTGGTGGAAGAAGAAGAAAACGGTAAAGTATTGGTAGACGCAACCAATTTTTTTCTTCGCGATGCTCAAGGCGTTGCAGACCGCATCCGAGCCATGAAACAAGGCACCTATGCATTTAATGAAGCAAGATCAGCCATTTATCTAGCAGGTACTAAGAACTTCCCTTTAAACAGCGAATTTGAAGCTACCATCAGTTTTGTGGGGGGTAGTGATGCCGGAAAGTTTGTAAATAGTGTAACGCCCTCATCAGAAGCTATCAGTTTGAGGATGCACCATTCCTTTGTTCAATTACCCGACAACCAATACCATCCAAGAAAATACGATATCCGAAGCGGGTATTTTGGAATTTCCTATTTTGACTATAGTACACCTTTCACCGATCCCATCGAGCAAATGTATATTTCCCGTCATCGCTTACAGAAAAAAGATCCCACTGCTGCCATCAGCGAGCCAGTCAAGCCGATCATTTATTATGTTGACAACGGAACACCAGAACCTATCCGCTCTGCCTTAATTGATGGTGCGAAATGGTGGAACCAGGCCTACGAAGCAGCAGGTTTTAAAGATGCATTTGTTGTAAAGGTCCTACCCGACTCAGCAGATCCAATGGATATCCGTTATAACCTTATTAACTGGGTTCATCGGTCTACACGTGGATGGAGTTATGGTGCTTCCATTACAGATCCAAGAACTGGAGAAATTATAAAAGGACAAGTAACGCTTGGTTCTCTTCGTATAAGGCAAGACTATTTAATTTTCACTGGTCTTTTATCACCGTATGAAACAGGTAAACCTGTTCCTGAAACCATGAAACTTGCAGCATTACAGCGTATCCGTCAATTAGCTGCACACGAAGTGGGACACACTTTAGGTCTTCAACACAATTATGCATCCAGTGTAAATAATCGTGCATCTGTAATGGATTATCCGCATCCTAATGTAGTATTGAATAGTAAGGGACAAATAGATTTTTCTGATGTATATACTAATGAAATTGGAGCTTGGGACAAACGTGCTATTCAATATGGATATACTGATTTTGCTCCGGGTACAAATGAAGCTGATGCATTACATCAATTATTAGAGGATAATACTAAAATGGGTTTATTATTCATTGCAGATGCTGATGCACGCGCTGCAAGCGGATTGCACCCATATGCACACTTATGGGATAACGGTTCTGATGCAGCAGACGCATTAAAACAAGTGTTAGCAGTTCGTAAAGTTGCCCTTGATCATTTTTCTGCTGATGCAATTGCTCCTAACACTCCTTTAGCAAAATTGGAAGACGTATTGGTACCTGTTTACAATTATCATCGTTATCAATTAGAGGCCACTTGCAAATTAATAGGTGGCATGAATTATAGTTACAGCGTAAAGGCTGATGCACAAGTAAAACCAACCATCTTATCCAAAGAAGTGCAGACAAAAGCATTAAATGCGGCACTAGATTGTTTAAGTCCTGAAACACTTACCCTCTCTGAAAAAATCATTCAGTTGATTCCTCCTCGCCCACCCATGTATTATGGTATTGGAGAATTATTTGAAAAAAGAACCGGTATGAGTTTCGACCCTTTAGCAGCGGCAGAAGCTTTAACCAATTATGAATTAGCGTTTTTATTCAATACAGAAAGAGCCAATCGTTTAGTTCAATTGAAAGCAGAAGCAGGTACCCCAGGTTGGGATGATGTATTGGATGCCATTATTCAAAAAACATGGAAATCCGCCACTGATAAAGGTTTGAAACAAGAGGTTTCCTTGCAATCACAACAATTGGTTTTAAGCTGGCTTATTTCTCTTAGTATGAATGACAATGCAAATTTTCAGGTGAAATCAATTTGTTTCGATCGTTTACAATCCTTGAAACAATTTGCTACTGAAAAAGCAAAGTCGAATCCAAACTTAAAGGCACATTATTCTTATGCTATTGAAAGAATTAATAAACCTAAAGACATCATCGTTCCACCCGCAAAAAACATCGCACCAGGCGCACCGATTGGATGTGAGGAAAATTAAAATTTAAAAAGTAAAAAGTAAAAAGAAGAGTAAGAATGAAAAATAGGTTTCCCCTCCCAAGCATGCTTGAGAGGGGAAATTTTTAAAACGGAATACATAAAAAAGAAGAGCGCATCCAAATTGAATGCGCTCTTCTTTTTTATTTTTAATTTTTAATTTTTCATTTTAAACAAGCATGCGAAGAGGCTCTTCTAACAGGCCTTTCAGCGTTTGCAGGAATGCTGCTCCAGTAGCCCCATCTACCACCCTATGGTCGCAGCTTAATGTTACTTTCATTACATTTCCTGGAACCACTTGTCCGTTTTTAACAACAGGAACCTGAGAGATTCCACCTACTGCTAAAATACAAGCATCTGGAGGATTGATGATAGCTGTAAATTCTTCGATACCAAACATGCCTAAGTTAGAGATGGTAAAAGTGCTGCCTTCCCAATCGGATGGTTGCAATTTTTTGTCCTTTGCTTTTTGTGCAAAGTCTTTTACTTCAGCTCCAATTTGACTTAAAGATTTACCATCAGCAAAACGAACTACAGGAACTAATAAACCTTCTTCTACCGCTACTGCTACGCCAATATTTACATGATAATTAGTTCGGATAGTATCGCCTAACCAACTGCTATTTACTTTAGGATGTTGTTTCAATGATAAAGCTGTTGCTTTCAACACCATATCATTAAAACTGATCTTGGATTTTGCAACTTCATTGATCTTGGTACGGGCTGCTACAGCAGCATCCATATCAATACTCATAGTAAGATAAAAATGCGGCGCAGTGAATAAGCTTTCGCTCAATCTGCGTGCAATGACTTTGCGCATTTGAGAAACCGGAGAATCTACGAAACTAACTTCACCGGCAGGTACAGAAACCACAGGAGTAGTTGCTGCTTTTGCAGGAGCAGCAGCTGCTGATGTTGCTGCAGGAGCAACGCTTGTAGAAGCTGCTGGAGTATAACTATCTATATCTGACTTAGTAATGCGACCATTATCGCCAGTACCTTTTACAAAACGCAAATCGATTCCTTTTTCACTTGCTATTTTTTTAGCTAGTGGAGAAGCAAAAATTCTTCCTTCGTTTACAACCACTTCAGCAACTGGTGCTGCTGCAACTGGTGCAGGGTTTGAAGCAGTTTGTGCTGGCGCAGCTGGAGCTACTATTGGTGCAGCTGTTCCGATATTTTTAGAGGCGGCAACTATATCAGTAATATTTTGACCCGGCTTTCCAATAATACAAAGTAAGTCGTTCACTAAGATCTTCTCACCTGCTTTGGCACCTTGGTACAACAATACACCATCTTTATAACTTTCCAGTTCCATGGTAGCTTTATCTGTTTCGATATCGGCCAACACATCCCCTTTTTTTACAGAATCACCTACTTGCTTCTGCCATCCTGCGATTACGCCTTCAGTCATAGTATCACTTAACCTTGGCATTAAAACTACTTCTTCCAATGAACTGATATCCAAAGATGCCGTAGCAGGAGTTGCAGAACTTACAGGGGAAGCACTTGCAATTGAGGCAGGAGCTTCTTCAGTTTTCGCTGCTACTGGAGCAGATCCGCCACTGTGTTGTGCAATTAATGCACTCACATCTTCACCGGCTTTTCCTAAAATCGCCAACAAATCGTTCACTTGTAGTTTACCACCGGCAGCAGTACCTATATGCAACAAAACACCTTCCTGGTAGCTTTCCAGCTCCATAGTAGCTTTGTCTGTTTCAATTTCAGCTAATAAATCGCCTTTTTTTACAGAATCGCCCACCTGTTTGTGCCAGGCAGCAATGACGCCCTCTGTCATTGTATCACTTAGACGGGGCATTAATATCGCTTCAGCCATAGTTCGATTGCTCTTTTAAATGAGCCGTGAAATTAAGGTAAAATTGTTAATCTATTGTCCCTGTGCCAATGTGTACGCTTTTTTTCCACCCCACATATTCAACAGTTCAATAGAACTCACTTTAAAGTCTTTTGTCATACGTTTATACAACTCCAAAATATCTGTTTGTGTAACAGGCACATCCCCAATACTTTCGAAGCGGCAGAAATACGAATTTACCAGGTTAGTAAACACAGATCCCTTGGGCCAAACTTGTGTACCTCTGTTACTGATGGTTACTAATTTAAAAAGGTCCATGGTATGCTTCAATGCAAGTGCAGCTACTTCGTTGGGCTGAACATTTGATTCAACAATAATATCAACCCCCACAATTTCTTCCTGTTGCATTTCCAAACTTTCAATCATTGGATTTTTTTCCAATTTGAAATGTGTTGGTGTGATATAATGATTTGCAATAAAAGGCCTTGGATTATGTTTTGGTTCTTTTCCGAAATTATTGATGATTGCATTTGAAAACTCAGTGGTGTTCAATGAAAGAATTGATTTATCTCCAAAATCTCCCGTATGTACCCCGCTCTCCAAAGTATATAATAATGCATTTTCAATCATGGCAGAGGTTTCTGTCATGCCCAGGTGTTGCAACATACCAATTCCACTTAATAACAAAGAAGTAGGGTTTGCAATGTTTTTACCGGCAATATCAGGAGCCGTTCCATGAACAGCTTCAAAAATCGAAATATGATCTCCCACATTTGCTGAGGGCGCAAAACCCAATCCACCAACCAATCCTGCACAAAGATCACTCACTATATCTCCTTGAAGATTGGTCAACACTACCACATCAAAAAGATCTGGACGTGATACCAATTTCATACATAAATCATCTACAATTACGTCATCCGCTTTCAAATCAGGATATTCTTTGGCTACTTCATAGAATACTTCCAAAAACAACCCATCAGTGATCTTCATAATGTTTGCCTTGTGGCCGCAAGTGATGCGACTAGCGCCTTTCTTTTTAGCCATTTCAAATGCATACTTAATCACTTGCATACTTCCTGGGCGGGTAATAAATCGGCGGCCCAATGCCACATCGTGCGTAAGCATATGTTCAATGCCACCATAAGTATCTTCAATATTTTCGCGTACAATTGTGATATCAATCGGAATGCCTGCTTTACTAAAAACAGTATCTACACCGTGTAAAGTTTGGAATGTGCGTTTATTAGCATAAGTATTCCATGTTTTACGTGCAGTTACGTTTACACTTTTTACACCCTTACCCTTAGGAGTTTCCATCGGGCCTTTGAATAAAATACCCAGTGATTCTATTACTTCCTGCGCTTCAGGAGTCATCCCATTGCTGTAACCTTTGTCGAACACCCATTTTCCCATATCCACTACTTCATACTCCAATTCAACCTTGGCTGCATTAAAAATACCTAATACAGCATCCATGATTTCCGGCCCTATACCATCACCCTTTGCTACAGCAATTTTTGTCATATGATTGATTTGAAGTGCAAAATTAACACTTGTGTGCTTCACATTTTCGTTAAACTCAGATTAATTCTCATGAATTTTCATAGAAAAGAACTCTTTTTTGTTTTTTCTGTTTTAAATCCTAGTTCCCTTTTCTTACATTTACTCAAAGCAATCAATCCATGGTATCCAAAATTTCTGAAGGCGTAGAAGTCAGCGTTGAAATATTTTACCAGTCAGATTACAGCAAACCACTGAATCAGGAGTTTATGTTTGCATATAGGGTAACTATTGAGAACCACAACAATTTTAGTATCAAACTGCTGCGTAGGCATTGGTTTATTTTTGATAGCAATGGGGAACACAAAGAAGTAGAAGGCGAGGGAGTAATCGGTATTCAACCCGTTTTACAACCCAACGAGAACTACCAATATGTAAGTGGCTGCAATTTAAAAACCGAAATGGGAAAAATGCACGGCACTTATTTAATGGAGAATCAAAATAATAAGGAAAGATTCTATGTGAAGATTCCTTCCTTCGACATGATTGTTCCTTTCAAGAATAATTAATCTTTATTTGGGCTTGTAATGAGATTCCTCAAAAATTTGTCTGGCAGGCGTTTGCATCAGAATCTCTGGTGTGATAGTTCCTTTTTTATCCAACCATTTCTGAACTATTCTGGTACCCACAAACTGCCCAATCATTCCTGGTGAAGCATCTCCCAAAGCTGGCGTATTTGGACCATCATTCATATAGTCTTTTGTTTGATCAGGATTTGATTCATACAAGAAATTATTTTGCACAAAAAAGCTCCAGATATCTGCTTCACTTTTCATACAACCATCTAACTGTGCCTGCGTATAGCCCGTTTTGATGCTATCAGCTGTATTGGGCAAAAAAAGATCCAACAAATATTGACGCTTACCTGCTTCAATCATTTGTTCTACCAATGGCTTACCCAAGGATTTATTAGGATACATATCATCAATGATTGTCTTAATACAATTCACAGGAATATAAGCTTTATCAAATCTTCGTGAGATGTAGGCTGGATATAATTCTAAACCCATTTCGGTTTGATAAAGAGAATAATTTTTACCCATATACATCTGCAAACCAATGGCAATAGCATCAGTGGTAATGATGTTTGCATAACTATTGATCGGACCAATAAAAGTAACCAGCTTGGTAGGTACTGGATACTTTGGATAATATAGTTTAACGGCTTTTAATCCTTGAACAACTTCTTGTTCGATAGGTAAAAAATCCGAGAAAATGATTTGAGAAGAATCATACATTGTTTTATAACTGCTGAAAAAAGTTTTACTATCCTTCAATGCACTATCCACCGTTGTTCCAAGAATATTAAAAAGATAATCTTTTGAAAAACCGGGAAAAGAATCATTCAATGCGTTTAAACCTTTGTTGAGATGATTGGTATCCATCCCAAAAAAAGCTTTTTCAAAATGCAATACCTGAATATCCAATTTAACATGTGAGAGGTCGGGTTGTTTAGGCGATTGCTTACATGAAAAGAGCGATAACAATAAACAAATCAGCAGGAAATTCTTCATGGGGGCAAATTAATGCATTTCCCAACAGTGTGCATGCTGCCTTTCCTTAGGTTTTCTTAAAATTTAGGGTGTAATGATTCGCAATTAATCCTGAAATTCGCGTATGAAGATTTTCTTAGCACAACAAAATTACCATATTGGCAATTTTGAATACAATACACAAAAGATTATTCAGGCAATTGAAACTGCAAAAGAAGCAGGGGGCGATCTGATCCTTTTCAGCGAAATGAGTGTATGCGGCTATCCTGCCAGAGATTTTGTGGAGTTCAATGATTTTATCAGTAAGTGCGAGGCATCAATCGAACAGATCAAATTACACGCAGACAGCATTGGAGTGATCATTGGTTCACCAGCAAAAAATTTATACCAGAAAGGGAAAGGCTTATTTAATGCCGCCTATTTTTTATATGAAAAAGAAATAAAGGCAGAGATACACAAAACACTTTTACCAACTTATGATGTGTTTGATGAGTACCGATATTTTGAGCCTGCTTTCGAATGGAATGTAGTGCACTTTAAAGGAAAAAAATTAGCGATTACTATTTGTGAAGACATTTGGAATTTAGGAGATAATCCATTGTACCGTATTTGCCCGATGGATCATTTAATGGAACAGCAGCCAGATCTGATGCTGAACCTTAGCGCATCACCTTTCGATTATACACATGACGAAGACAGAAAATCTGTGATAAAAGCGAACGTGTTGAAATATAAGATCCCAATGTTTTATTGCAATGCGGTAGGTAGTCAAACAGAAATTGTCTTTGATGGTGCTTCATTGATCTTTGATAAGGATGCTAATTTGTGTAAGGCTTTACCTTTGTTTGAAGAAGCCTTAGCATCTGTTGAGTTACTTGATGATGGCACAATAGATACAAGTATAGTGGAACCTGCCAGTCGTGTACCAGATAAAGAATTAAATCCCGCTTCATTAGAACCTGAATTAAATATTGCCCAGGTTTATGATGCTTTAATCTTAGGCATCAGAGATTATTTTTCTAAGATGGGATTCACAAAAGCCATACTAGGTTCTTCAGGAGGTATTGATTCTGCAGTTGTGTTAGCGCTGGCATGTGATGCTTTGGGCAAAGAAAATGTTCGTGCTATCTTAATGCCCTCTCCTTATTCTACCGAACATTCTGTAAATGATGCTGTAGCATTGAGTAAAAATTTAGGCAACCCGTTTGATATAGTGCGGATCAATGAGGTATATGAAACGTTCTTAAAAACTTTAGACCCCATTTTTAATGGTCTGCCATTTTCACTGGCAGAAGAAAATATTCAAAGCAGGAGCAGGGGAAATTTACTAATGGCTATCTCTAATAAATTGGGATATATTTTACTCAACACTTCCAATAAAAGCGAACTCGCTACTGGCTATGGCACACTCTATGGAGATATGGCTGGAGGCCTGGGAGTACTAGGTGATTGTTACAAATTGCAAGTGTATGCATTAGCTCGTTATATTAATAAAGACAATGAAATTATTCCCCTAAATATTATTGAAAAAGCACCAAGTGCGGAATTGCGCCCCAACCAAAAAGATAGTGATAGCTTACCAGACTATTTGGTACTTGATCAAATATTATATCAATACATTGAAAAGCGCCAAGGTCCTGCAGAGATCAAGGCATTAGGTTATGACGAATCATTAGTTGATCGCACATTAAAAATGGTAAACAATAACGAATACAAACGCAACCAGTTCTGTCCAATTATCCGCATTTCACCCAAAGCATTTGGAGTAGGTAGAAGAGTACCTATTGTAGGGAAATACTTAACTTAAAAGTAAAAATTAAAAAGTAAAAAGGAAAGGAATAAAGTAAAGGCGCAATCAATCACTTGAATGCGCCTTTACTTTTTAATTTTTACTTTTTAATTTTTACTTTTTTAATCGTGCATCACCATCAAAGGAAGATGACTATGAAAAGCTAATCGCTTGGTGTGACTTTTCTTGAAGATGCTATCGAAGAATCCATGCTTTTTAGGAATTGTAATAATCAGGTCTATATTATTACTATCTGCAAACTGATTGATGCCATCAGTAAAGGATTCATTTTCTACGAAATGGTATTGCGGATTATTTGTTTTTAATAAGCTATCCAATACCATACTCTCGAATGAAACATCAATTGCTTTTTCAGAACTACTGTTCACGTGCAAAATATGTAATGCAGCACTTGTATTTTCTAATAATGATTTCAGTAATTTAACGGGGGTAGTTTCTAGCACTTGTTTAAAGTCGCAGGCTAATAAAACATGATCAATCTTTTTGAATGTAGCTTCTGGCGGAACAATGATTACGGGAATGGTAGAATGGAGAGATACACTCACCGCATTACTCCCGATTAGGGTTTCAGTTACGGCACCACCTCCTGTGATCCCCATCACAATAAAATCTGCAGCTACCGCTTTTGACAAATCATTGATGCCACCTGTAAGTACGTTGTACTCACTAAAAGTATCCATTTCGATATTTCCAAAAGGAGCAGATTTCAATTCTTCTTTGAATTGTGCTAATCCTTCTTCGCTACTTTTTTTCATAAGATCCATATCTAATAACTGAACAGTGGGTACCATAGGGTCTACACTGATAGGCGCCTGAAATGCATTGTATAATACAATTCTTGACGCATTAATTTGATTGGCTAGCGCTAATGCATATTTCGCAGCATTGCGGGCAGTATTCGAAAAATCGGTGGGAACTAAAATGGTTTTCATTACTAAAAATTATAAATTAAAGTTACTTAATATTCTATTTTAAAACAATGATATATATCACAAAAAAAGCCCCTGCAATATAGATTAAAGGGGCTTTCTGTGAAAGTTATAACTTATAAGTTTTCGATAATTCCAGCAATACCTTGTCCGCCTCCTACACAAGCGGTAACCAATCCGTATTTTTTATTCAAACGCTTCATATCATTCAGGATCTGAACCGTAAGTTTTGATCCTGTACAACCCAGAGGATGACCCAAAGCGATTGCGCCTCCATTAATATTTACAATATCCTGATTCAATCCTAATTCACGAATTACTGCAAGTGATTGAGAGGCAAATGCTTCATTTAATTCAATCAGGTCGATATCATTCAAACTCATATTTGCTTGCTTCAAAACTTTTGGCACGGCAGCCACAGGGCCAATACCCATCAGTCTAGGTTCTACTCCTGCTGAGGCACAATTCACTAATCTTCCAATTGGCTGCAATCCTAATTCCAACATCATTTTTTCACTCATTACCAGAACAAATGATGCACCATCACTTGTTTGAGAGGAGTTACCAGCGGTAACAGAACCACCCAGGGCAAATGCAGGTTTCAACTTTGCTAAAACATCTGCAGCTGTTCCTTCGCGCACCCCATCATCGGTATCTACTACATATGAACGAACTGCTTTTTTCCCTTTCTCGTTTACATAAGTTTCTTCTACTGAGATAGGAATGATTCCAGATTTAAAATATCCTTCTTTGATTGCTTTAGCGGCTTTTGCATGTGAACCAACAGCAAATAAATCCTGGTCTTCCCGACTTATTTTAAATTCATTTGCTACAGCTTCGGCAGTTAAACCCATACTTAAATAATAGTCGGGATCAGTTTTAGCGATGGTATATGATGGAACGGTTTTCCATCCTGCAGTAGGTACCAAACTCATGCTTTCTGTTCCACCTGCAATAACACAGTCGGCCATCCCTGTGCGAATTTTTGCAGTAGCTAATGCGATAGCTTCTAATCCACTGGCACAATATCTGTTAATGGTAAATCCAGCAACCCCAATTCCCAAGGCTCTTGCAGAAATGATCCTGCCAAATTGCAACCCCTGCTCTGCTTCGGGCACTGCATTTCCCACGATTACATCATCTACCCTACTCGTATCCAATTGAGGGATACCAGCAACTAATCCTTTAATCACTTCCACAGCCAGATCATCCGGGCGGAAAAATCGAAATCCACCTCGCTTACTTTTTGTTACTGCGGTTCGGTATCCGGCAACGATATATGCTTCCTGCATGACATTTTCTTTTAATCTCTTCAAATGTAGGGAAAATTAAATAAAAGTTGTTTATGCAACTATTATTTTTTACCCGCTGCCCTGCTTTATCTTTGCAGCATGATCTATCCTATTCTGCGCAATCTACTTTTTAATTTTCCGCCGGAAGAAATGCACCATTTTTCAATGAATTCCTTGCACGGGATTTGTTCCACTTCTATTGGTTGTCAACTACTTCAAAAACAATTTGCTGTTTCCGATACCAGCCTAGAGAAAGAAGTATTTGGTTTACGTTTTACCAATCCAGTCGGATTAGGGGCGGGATTCGATAAAAATGCAAGCTATTTAAAGGAACTGGCTTGCCTGGGTTTTGGATTTGTAGAAATTGGAACCGTAACCCCAAAAGCTCAAGATGGCAATGAACAACCGCGACTATTTCGTTTACCTAAGGATAAAGGTTTAATCAATCGGATGGGGTTTAATAATCTAGGTGTATTGCAAGCAAAACAGCGCTTAATTGATTGGAATAATACCAAGAACGATAAGATTGGTGGAAAGATGATTGTGGGTGGAAATATTGGTAAAAATAAAATTACTCCAAACGAAGATGCCTGGAAGGATTATGAAATCTGTTTTCGGGAATTATTTGATACGGTAGATTATTTCGTAGTAAACGTAAGTTCGCCAAATACACCCGGTCTTCGCGAATTACAAGAGAAAGATTCATTGACAAAAATTCTTGCCAATCTTCAACATATCAATCAAGGAATGGCGAAACCCAAACCATTGCTTTTAAAAATAGCACCTGATTTAACAGAAGAACAGTTAGCCGATATTGTATCATTATCATTTGAAACAAAATTGAGTGGTTTGGTTGCAACAAATACAACAATCAGTCGCTCAAACCTTATAACCTCTTCCAATGATGTATTAGCCATTGGGGCTGGAGGTTTAAGCGGCAAACCCATTACTGCTAAATCTACCGAAGTGGTAAGTTATCTTCATAGAAATACCAACGGACAAATTCCCATTATTGCAAGTGGTGGAATTTTTACAGGTGCAGATGCACAGGAAAAATTAAATGCCGGTGCTGCTTTAATTCAGGTGTGGACAGGTTTTATTTATGAAGGACCTGCTATTGTTAAAAATATTTGTACTTATCTAGCAGCTCAATAAACTAGAACTGGAAGCGGAAACTGGCAAACATTCCAAACTTATCTCTCAAATCTCCATTAATTGGGGCTGGTGAGGCAACACGCCAGACAAAATCTACTCGGAAGAATTTAAAAATATTGTCAACTCCGGTACCTAACTCTATATATGGTTTGTTATCAAGTGAGCGATAAGGGTAATTACCAACAAAATTCATTTGCTTATTGGCATCAGTTAAACTTCCTACAATTCCTTTAGCACTCCAGAATTGACGAAACTTCATTTTCCTGGTGATGGGTATATATTTAAAGATTCCGGGACCAAAATTGTGTTCTACATTAAAACCAGCATACTGATCGGCCAGGTACTCGAAACGTTGCATGAGGTTAAAACTAAACTGACTATAATAGTATACTTCATTACCTGGCAAAATATCCAGCATTTGATAGGGTAAGGTTCCAATAACTTTACCAGCAAAGAAATTATAGTGCACTTCACCGTAAGGCGACACTTTGAATAAATGAGATATAGAGAAATCGATTTTATGATAATCGTAATTACTGTTCAACACATTTGTCCATCCCTTGGTATATTTTAAATCCAATATCGGATATAAACTTCCCAAACTTAGGCGATGGAAATTGGTGATCAGATTACGTTCTAAATGCGCCCACCTAAAATGCAAAACTGACTCGAAAGTATTAAATGGATCAGCTCCCTTTTGCGTATAAAATTCTTTCCCTGGTAAATTTAATAATGCATCATATTTTTTACTTACGAGGGTTAAACCAACACCAAATCCTTTGGGTGATTCTTTATAAAATTCTAATTCTTTCTTTTCTAATTGTTGAAACTTAAAAGGGATTCCTGGCCTTCTGAAAAGGGTAGCAAAAAGATTATCTGTTCCTAATTGGTCATAATTCACCTGACCATTATCCAGATCGTTTTTATATCTAAAACTTAAGAATGTCCAATAGTCTTTATTAAATAAATATTTTACTTCACCCCCACCTTTAAACAAACCATCTTTGGTGCCATAGGCAGCATAACCTGTAAGAAATAATTTTTTATGGAAGCCTCTATTGGTAGAGACATCAAATCTAAATCTTGCTCCTTCCCAATAGTTGCCACTCACCCAATAATACCAGGGACCAAATCGTAAATTCCCTACATCAAAAGTACCCTTCATAAAGGCTTCTGCTGTATTCTTATAAAATAAATAGGTCTTGTTTTTGTTCAATGTATCCAGCACTGCATACACTGCTTTTTCATTTTTATCGAGCTGTTCGTGTCGGTTTTTTTGCCAGAAAGAATCTGGAAGATCCTGTGTGTTTGGAACAAGATCTACTTGCTGAATCTTTTGGGTTTTAGCAATATCATTTACAGTGGTGCTGTCATTTAATTTTACATGCTCATAAGTAGCGGTCTTTCTTCCCTTGATCCCTAACTTTCCATTCCCAAGGGGAGCAATATCAGCCACAAACCGGTCTTTATATAAAAACCAAATAGAATCATTAATCAAGCGATATTCCTGGATAATGGATAATCCTTCAATAAAATTAATATTGGCATCTGGTGATGGGCGAAGGGTAACTTTTTGTAAAGCAAAACTTGTATCATTTACCCAACAATCGCCTTCGAAGGTATTCTCTCCTTTTCTTTTGGCAGAAAAGCGAAAATGTACCAAGCGCTTTCCTCTTAAATAAGCGGTATCGGCCAATTTGAATTTATAATAATTATCGCCATTGGAATTAAAAGGACTAATAAAGTCCTTATTAAAAACCGGAATGAAATTGCTATACACATTTACATTCTGATACATGCCTCCTAATTCCTTAATCAAACTTTCGTTTTCAACACCATTGGTTCGGGTAGCCTTGATTACTTCATGGATTCGCTGAGGATCTTTTTGATAATAATAATCTGATAAAGTCTCAGATAAATAAACTGGCAGATAAGCTACATGTTCTTCCGAAGTATCAATATAACTCAACACAAAACTGAGTGGCTTAGTAATTAAATTTTTCTGCAGTTTTTCCTTCTTCACATTATTAAGATCCATTTCAATTTTATTATAGATCTCATATGAATAATTATCCCAACGTGTGCGATTATTCTTATCCTTATTAGCCATGATTTTTTTCCAAAACCATAATGCCCTATTATATTTACTTTTTACCACAGCCTCACCCGAGGGAGGCAATACTTCAATTTTAAAAGTAGCAACTGAGTTAGAATCTTTAAATGAATTAACTGGTAAAATCAAGGTTTTATAACCTACACTTTGCACAGTAATAGAGTCTGTATTTTTCACTCCATCAAAATCAACAGAAAATCTTCCCGCCGAATCGGTTAGTACACCTTTTTTAGATAATTTGAAAACAACAGATGCAAAAGGGATCGGTTCATCGCTTTGTTTATCTTTTACAACACCCGACAACCTTTTATTTTGTGCCGGTAAAATTATCGAACACAGGATCAATGTGCAGAGTAATAAAACGGATTTTATATTCGAGACCATTGGCCCAAAGGTAACAGATGTATCAGGTTTTAGGACTTATAATAACGTTAATACTCTTTAGAAATCAAATCCAAGGGCGAAATACCATACTGGTTTGCCCACAAATACTCCCTTCATTGGCCATGCAGCATCTAGTTTCATAAAGTATCCGAGTAATGTACTGCGTATACCAAAACCGTATCCCCCTGCAAAAGGCCCAAGACCACCAGCATCAATCCTAACAGCCACATTGCTCGTTGGATATCCAGTAGCATCCAATTGCTGAATATACTGACCCGGTCTTTTTATACCATTGTATCTACCATTCCAGGCCGAACCAAGATCAATGAATTGAATCAATTGGAAGTTACGAAGGAAGGCGTTATTGATAGGTCTATTGATCAGTGTAGCAAATACGGGTAACCTGAATTCACTATTCAACACAAAGGCATTATTACCATTGGCAATATTCTGGCTATAACCTCGCATATTCACTGCGAGCGATTGGAAAGCGTAAGTTTGATCTGCTGCTGGTGGATTATTATTGAACTTAGGTCCAATCCATCCGTCTACTCCACCCAGATAATAAATTATCTTTTGATTTCCCCAGGAAAAATCTGCAGCTGCTCTTCCAGCCCAAATAAAATTGCGATAGATCTTAATATATCTGCGAGCATCCACACCAAAATTAAAAGTGAATTTACCTTCGCCTGCGCCAGCATTATACACCGGCATATTTACATCCATATAAATTTTATAGCGCAGTCCATTCCAGATATTCTGTGTAGGGTTAATGCTATTATCGTGCACATACTCAAATCTTGTAAGAGCATATTTCGATACCGTGTCCTTTACTCCCAAAGCTGCAGGATCAGGATACCCGGAATAATTATCATAAGATTTCAAAACACCACGATCAGTTCTCAGAGCAATTGTTGCACGTAAACTTTTTACCTCATTTAAAGGATAAGAAAAATTTGCCTGGAATAGATTGGTGAACAGTTCGTTGTTGAAATTACTGGCATAGAAATTTGTTACATTACTTCTATAATAGGTGATTCCCCAATCCAAACGTTTGCGATAATTTTGGAAACTCATGAACACATCTTTGTCTTTCAGGTTTGTTCCAAATCTAAACCCACCTACAAATTTAATGTCTTCGAACAGGTCACTGGTACCCACCCGAAAGGTCAAATTCAAATCATTACCATTATTCAATTGAATTGGTCCAGCTCCACCTGCATAAGGCTGATATCTATTGATGAGCACATTATTTGTGAATCCCGCCAACACATAATCGCTACTGAACTTCATCCGATAATCAAAGAGTTTTGCTTTGCTCAGTGTAGAAGCCCGCGCTGCGTTTTTGATCAAATTTTGTGTAGCCAAAGTATCTTGCTTCTCATCAGCAAACTCTGATTGAAAAATATCGCTATCTGCTTTTTTTGCTGGTGCAACAACCTGCTGATTATTATAGAAAATAGCTTTGCCCTCTGCAGCTCTTTTGGCATCCACCATTTTTTTCATATAATCGGTAGGCTTAGGATTTACATTTCTTCTCTTAAGTGCGATGGAATCGACCTTAAGCTTATAAAGAAATTTAAAGTCTCCCTCCTGCCTCACTTCACTAACCTGACCATTATTCCCTGCTATTCTAGTTTCTAATAGAGAACTCTGATAATTGGTAATAGGAAAAGTATAAGTAGAGTCTCTGTAAACCTGGAAGTAACTCACACTATCGGGTTCATTTTTGCGCCAGGCCACTAGTGTACTATCAAATTCACTATTAGAGGGGTTGTGCAAAACCTGATCCCCTATATAATATAAAGTATCAACCCCATTTCTTGCAGTTGCAAAAAATCCAGCCCATCTGTTTTTGATTCCATTTTGATCAGAAACAAAAGTAAAGTGAGTGCCGTTATACTGCATGGGTGAACGCGCATTACCAAATGTTTGATTTGTCAATTGAGAAAACTGACTAGAACCACCCATCCCATCAATCAAATAAATATTAAATGGATGACGACCTGGTAAAACAGTATCTGCACTAGCGGCATTAGGGTTGGGACGATTGGAAGAAAAAATAATACCAGTCCGATTAGGAAAAGCTACAAAGCTTGGATCCAAATCATCGTATACGTCATTGGTTACTTGTAATAATTTGTTCTCTTCAATTTTATAGGTAAAGATGTCTGAATGTCCGTTCTTCACCCCACTTAAAACAATTGTATTGGCATCTAACATAAAAGATGCATCTAAAACCTGATCAAGTCCTTCAATAGTTTGTTTATATTTTTTATAATGCGCGATGGCATCGTACACAAACATTTTAACTTTTCCATCTTGCCAGTAAATCACTAATAAACGACTGCCCTTCCCATCCCATGCCATGATTGGATAATTAGGATTGACATCACCCTGATAGGTACGAACACCTTGTGAAAAAAGGGTTTTAGCATTATAAAAGTTCTCATAATACTTAACACTATAAATTCCTTGTTTAAATTCAACAACCGCATAGGTATTACTCTTCGGTGTTGGGTTAGCCTGAAATTTAAAATAATCGTTCTTAGATATATCTTCTGTAATATTTAATTGCCCTTTAGGTGCATTTCTTCTACCCCTGATATCCTTGATATATTTATCCTGTTCGTACTGCATGAACTCACTCAGTACGTCTTTAAATTTAATTTTACAAATACGTAATGCTGCACTATTGATGTTTTTATACACGCGAGATAAGTAAAGCATGTATGTAATATTTTCCTTTCGATATTTTTCTCCGAAATAATACCAAAAGGCATTTCCAGCAAGTACGGGTTTATCAAATGCAAATTGATAAAACGAATTATAACTGCCCCCCAACATGGCACTCTTTAATGCATCATCTTTTTCTACACTCCATGGTTCAGCTGTGTACGCTACATATCCATCTACCAACCATTTAGGCAAGTCCAATAATGCCTGATTGCTTGCAAACTCTCCAATATCATCCCCAAAAAGTAAATTATCAGTAAGCACCTTCGCTATGCCCTCGCGGATACTTCTTTTCAGGTGTTCGTGGTTCCCATCGTAATAAACAACAATTTTATTATTTACCAGTTTGGTTAATCCTCCTGAATTCTGCCAATCCATCCCCAATCCAATATTGCTGCTTTTATAGTCGTTATAGTTATTATATACCACGATATTTGCACGTCGTTGTAAGGAGTATTCAGTAAAATTTTCGATAGTTGGCAATTCTTCCTCAGCAGCCTGGGCAACAAACTTTCCTAATTCAACACCCCCTTGAGAAGTGTAGGTGTTAAAATTGGGAGATTGATAAAACTTCCAAGCGAACTTTTTATGCTGGATCCTGTTTTTTCCAAAAAGTACAGAGTTCACCTGTGCTAAGGAAAATAGGGGTAAAAGAAAACCTATTAAAAGAAACCACTTATTCATTCTATTGAAATGCATATCCGAACTTTAGTATTTTAAAATTAGTCATTTAGCTTTAAAAGCAACATAAAAATACAATTATGATACATGTTAAAGTTTTTACATTCAGCGCTATTCAGGAAAACACTTATGTACTGTATAACGACGACCACAAAGCTATTATAATTGATCCTGGTTGTTACTCCCACGCGGAACAAGAAACGTTAAAAAAGTTTATAAAAGATACGCAACTTGAGCCAGTTCAGTTGCTCAATACCCACTGTCATTTGGATCATGTTTTCGGGAACGACTGGGTGCATAAAACTTATGGCTTAGAACTCTTTATACATCCCAATGAAGAACAGATGCTTACTATGGCACCCATTTCAGGTGATAAGTGGGGCATGCCGTTTACCAATTATAGTGGTCCCTTGCATTTTTTACAACATGGCGATGCTGTGTTTCTTGGGAAAGATGAGCTTCAAATACGCCTGGCACCGGGTCATTCTCCTGGGAGTATCTGTTTTTATTGCCCAAAACAGGGATTTGTCATAGGCGGGGATGTGCTTTTCTTTCAGAGCATTGGCAGAACTGACCTGCCGATGGGCGATTCAGAAGGATTATTGCATAGTATCCGGGAACAACTATTTACCCTGCCCGACGAAACCATCGTATATGCAGGACATGGCCGACCTACAAAAATCGGCCATGAAAAGGAATACAACCCATTTCTTCAATAATTAATGATTCATTCATCAGATAGTTTTCTTGGCCTGCCAATTAAGAACGAACTTGTGCAAAATCGATTATATGTCAACCTACTCAGAATTAATCATCGGAAGATACTACCTCATCACAGAAAATGAAGGGGAAGAACTAGTGTTGGTTCAGCCAATGTTAGAAACCAGTGCTGCTTTGTTTTTGATCCTGCATGACGCAGAAGAGGAAGTTACTTATTGGAGAAAAAAGGATGACAACATTTTCGAGATCCTGGAAGAATTGTCTGATGAAGAAGCATTGGCTTATGAATTATTATTCGATGAAGATCAGGCTGACGAAGACTGGGAAGACGAATAGATCAATTAGTTCCGATTCATTTTATTGAAAGCCATGATAAAAATGGCTCCTAAATTCTTATGTGGAGGGATATAATCCTCAAATGCCTCTTTCAATTTTGGAAGGGTGATTTGTTTTGCCAAATCGTTCCATAATACTGGCCAGTCTAGGTCTTGAGACAATCGTAATTTTTCACTGATCTCATTAATGAGCCCTTTATTGATAACACCCGTTCCCATTTGTTTGGTTGAAATGATATGCGCATCCGGACAAATTTCCAAAATCTCATTTAAATTTTGGTATCCCCCACATCCGCCCAAGATTACTAATTGAGCAGAAGATGCTAATTTTTCAATGGTAGAACTAAGGTAATAACTATGGCCCCGATGGATTACAATGGAAGGTTGAAGCTCTTGCGATTTTAAATAATTACTTAGACTTATTTGCGCTTTATCGTCCAGATCTTTTTCTGCATCGAGAGGACGATTTGCAAAAATGGTGATTGGCACTCCCTTTCGTGCAGAGATCTCAACCCATTCTGGTTTGTATTGAATTCTCCACTTCCCATTCTGAAATCCTTCTACAAAAGCAGCGAAAATATTAGCACCATCTTTATCACCATAAAAAAACAATTGCATTACTACCCTTCCTAAACTATCCTGCAATCTTTTCAACGGCATGGTATATACAGGCGCAATGCCAAATTTTGCCGACAGATCGATATGATTTGCTGTATCAATTGACAAAAATAAATCTTGCATCAACTGATAAATTTTAATTCCCCGATTGTTATTTTTTACTGTATTTCTATTTAACTCCTTTTGCACTTCCTCCAAAATTAGGGTACGTAAGGAAGGTTGATAAATACTGGCATAAGAATCTACCACATCCACTACTTCTTCCAAATTATTGCTATGCTCTAACCCATCAACAAAATGTTTCATTCTTTTAACTGAGGAAACAGAATCCATTTTTTTTAATAGGTCATCGAGTGTATTATAAGTAGCTGCGATTTTTATGAACTTTTTAAAATAATCATCATTTACCGATAGCAATAAACTATCTGCATTAGGATGAGACATTTTTTGAAATATTCGAGGATAGATGCCACTTACGAAACTGGAGGTATACATCTCTTGCTCTCCCATTACTGCCAGATAAAATAGTTCTTG
>CANBQT010000009.1 GCA_947371755.1 Chitinophagaceae bacterium | reverse complement strand
ATGTACACACCATAATCAGTTTGAGAGCTATTAGGTACAGCAACCCAGGAAGCTTTCCATGGTTGATGTAATAAATCGATTTCCTGTGCGCTTAAAAAACTATGCATCGCAATACTGATAGCGATGAGGATACCTAATTTTTTCATTTGTATTTTATTTTCGCTTTGCTTCGAAATGATAAGTACCAGATCCAATTTCTATTTGAATAGTATTTCCTGCAACTGTTGTTTTGATATCATCTATTAATGGCTTTCCGTTTTCAGTAACCTCATCTCTTGACTTTACTGGAAGAATCACAGTAGCGTGAGTATTTGGAGGAATAACAGCATCTACTTGAATCGAGTTGCCATTTAATTTCCACCCACTACTCAAAGAACCATAGTAGGTTTTTAGATTTGCCGAAGCGTAAGTGAAATTGCCGCCAATATGTGGTTCTATCTTGATATGCTGATAACCCACTCCATCTTCATAAGTGTCGATACCCACCATCACCCGATACATCCAATCGCCAATAGCACCGTAGGCATAGTGATTGAATGAGTTCATAGACGCTGGTTCGAAACTTCCATCGGTACGAATACCATTCCATCTTTCCCAAATAGTTGTGGCGCCCATTTTAACAGGGTATAACCAGGAAGGATAGCTTTCCTGCAATAATAAAGTATAAGCCATATCGGTATAACCAAATCTGGAAAGTACTTCGCAGAGATAAGGTGTTCCTAAGAAACCTGTTGTTAAATGGTTACCATAACTTTTAATATTGTCTACCAATCTTGCAGCTGCTTGCGCACGCATGGATTCTGGGAGCATGTCAAATTCTAAGGCCAATACATAAGCAGTTTGTGTTGAAGAAACAAGTCTTCCAGAGCCCGTAACATATTCCTTTAAGTAAGCATCTTTTGTTTTCTTAAGTAAAGATTCAAAGGCAGGAATATCTTCTGTTTTGCCCAAAACCTTTGCAGTGTTAATCATTAATTGAGTAGTGTGTGCAAAGAAGCATTGTGCAATTAAATATTTATCTGTTACAGCAGAACTTCCATCATTATCATCAAATGGGCGATAGAATAACCAATCGCCAAAATGAAATCCAGTATTCCACAGATCATTTTTACTTTTTGCCTGCATAAATCCTAACCAGGATTTCATACTTGGATATTGTTGTTCCAGTATTCTTTTATCTCCATAAGCGAGGTACATATTCCATGGAACGATGGTTGCCACATCAGCCCAACCTGTTGCGCCACTAGCACCTTCGCCCAATACATTGGGTACTACAAAAGGTACACTTCCATTTGCTAATTGGTCTGCGGCTACATCTTTCAGCCATTTAGAAAAAAAGCTATTGACGTTTCTATTAAATGAAGCAGTACGCGAAAAAGCTTGCGCATCCCCTGTCCAGCCTAAACGTTCATCTCTTTGCGGACAATCGGTAGGTACATCCAAAAAGTTGCCGTTTTGTCCCCATTGAATATTGTGTTGTAATTGATTGATCAAATCATTAGAAGTATTCAAATTTCCTGTTTGTGGCATATCGGAATACAGCGCCACTGCAGAAAAATCTGCTGCATGTAATTCGCCAGGATATCCTTCAATCTTTGCATAACGAAATCCCTGCCAGGTAAAATGCGGTTCAAAAATTTCTTCCGCACCACCTTTTAAAATATAGGTATTCTGACAAATAGCAGCTCTTAAATTTTCTGTATAAAAATTTCCTTGTTTGTCTAATACTTCAGCGTGTGAAATAGTAATCTTATCACCTGAACTTCCTTTTACTTTTATGGTAACCCATCCTACCAGGTTCTGACCAAAGTCAATTACTTTCTCTCCCTTTGGGGTGGTGAATATTTTTACCGGAAGAAATACTTCGTGTTTTTTAACCAATTCATTTTCGGTAGCTATAAGATTGTTCATAGATTGTTTCCCAAGAACAACGGGCGACCAATCTTCATCTTTATAGTCTGCTAATTTCCAACCCATCTTTTCTTGTCTTGCATCAATAGTTTCGCCATTATAAATTTCTGCAGAACGAATTTCTCCAATTCCAGATTTCCAACTTTCATCCGTTCCGATTTTTTCAACGGTGCCATCAGTATATACAATTTGTAATTGCATTAATAAGGCAATATCTTTTCCGTATACGTTTTTATTATTATCAAAACCTATGATACCCCGATACCAGCCACTTCCCAATGCTACAGCTATGGCATTCTTACCAGATTGAATGGCACTTGTTACATCAAAAGATTGGTACTGTAATCTTTTATGATAAGCTGTCCATCCAGGAGTTAAATAAGCATCGCCGACTCTTTTACCATTCACGTAGGCTTCATATAAACCATGTGCTGTGATGTAAGCTGTAGCTGATTGGATTTTTTTCTTATTAATGAATGTTTTACGAAATAGTGGACTAGGCCTTAATTTCTCGTCTTCTTTATATCCAGGTTCGATCCACTTAGCGGTCCAATCTTCTGTTTTTAATAATCCCATTTGAAAACTCACAGGATTACTCCAGGCCGATACCTGATTGGATTGATCCCAAACACGAACCTGCCATTGATATTTCGTATTCGATTGTAAGGCAGGACCGGAATATGTGATATGAACCGACTGATTAGAATTGATTTTGCCACTATTCCAATTGCCCCCTTTTGTTGGAGCAATTAATTTGATTTCATATGCAGTCTGAGAAATATTTCTTGCATCGTTTTTTAGTTCCCAACTAAATCGTGGGCTAGTTATATCAATGCCAAACGGATTGTTTTTGTTTTCAGTTAAAAGATTTTGAACGGAGGTTTGTGAAAATCCTGATGCAATGCATAGGAATGATGCAACAAATAGTAAAATCTGTTTTTTCATAATTGGCTAATCGTTAGTATAAGTTGTTGTAATAAAAACTCCTTTTAAAGATACAACTATCCTTTACTGATTCTAAGCAAATTATTTATTCCACCAGTAGGTAAATTTTAAGACGAACGCGTTATTCTTTGTAACAAAAGGGGTAGCGTAATAGTTATTTGAATACACTAAGAACAAATCAGAGGCAGGTTTATATCGCCATTGTAAACGCATATTCAAATTAAAGTTATTCTGTTGCTGATTGTATTGAATATAGGTGGTATAAAAAAAACGATTAGTGAGGGTAAGATCAATCTTTGGTCCCATTAAAAGATACGCATTGTTTCCCCATGGCTTAGGAAGGTTTAGCATATAATAAGCCGAGGTTAAAGCAATACTGCAATAGGGTTGTATGCGATAACCCAGTTCACTTGATATATTAAATAAAGTTCCATTAGCATAGTACCCTCCATATCTTATTGAAATAAGATAGGTAAATAATTGCTGAGGTTTTGATAGAAGATCAAAACCAGCAGTAGTCCAATTATGTTTCGTGCCCACCGCTAAAGAATCTTTTCCTGTATTGGTTGGATCAAAGGGTTTGAGAATTTCTACATAGTCGTGTAACACAATTCCAGAAACAGTGGTGCTATTGCGAAATTTTAAAATATAAGAAGCAGCAACCTGGTTATCTGTAGTGTGTGTTAAATTTTGATCATAATAAAAGTTGGCAACCAATTGAGGGCCGTGACTTAATATATTACCTGATCTGGGGAAATAATTTCTTGTCAATTGCGGATTTAATCTGAAGTAACCATTGCGTGGAACATAACCCACTTCTGCTGTGTAGCTTTTGCCCACATATTCTTCCTGTAAAGAAAGGTTCCACTTTCTGCTATTGTATACCAGGTTACCAGATACTACATCGTTATTGTTTGTAGTAGTTGGACTAAATGATTTCAGATATAAAAACTTACCAGTAAGGATATTATTTGCAGAGGCAAGATTATATTCCAAACCAATGTTTCGGTTATAGGCGCTGAATTTATTTTTTAAAGAATCTACAACTGATCCTACGGCTGTTTTATCTACGTAGATAATTCCAATATTTGATCGGCTGAACACTTTTCTTTGCAAAACCATCACTGCATAATTTTCTTTCGGCATTCCAGTTTGAGGCACACTTTCTGTTTGCATGTCCATTACACCAACTCTCCAATTCTTATCAATTTTTCCGCTTAACCTACCACCCGCAGATATAGGAGCGTCGAGTCCGATCCGACGGGAAAAGAAAGGTCTGATAGATGAATAGCCAAAGTTTCCGAATATATCGCTGTTCTCTAAAAAGAACTGCCTCTTTTCAGGAAAGAACAATTCGAAGCGACTCAGATTTACAACTTGTTTATCTACTTCAACCTGCGAAAAATCAGGGTGTATAGTGAGGTCTAAATTGAGGGAAGAGGTTACGGCTAATTTTGCATCGAGACCAACATCCGATTTCCAGTTACTTGAGTTGCCGGTATTATTATCTTTTGAAACGCCTCCTAATAAATAGGGGATCAATGAAAAATTTGTTCCTTGTGCTGGAGGTGGTTCATCCCATTCCAATACCCCAGTATAAGCTAAGGAAGCCGTTGGAAACTGTCGCGGAACAGGTGCCCAGCTTGACTTTTCGGTCGACTTTAAATCATTTCTACTAAAATTAATGCCCCACTCTTTCAATCCTTTTTTGTAACGAATGGTTTTAAATGGGATAGAAGCTTCAAATACATATTTGTCTTTGTCAGACTTTACAACAGAGTACCATTTGCTATCCCAATTCAAATCAGCCTTACCTCCTTCGTATAGGGTACCATCCCATTGCGCACCTGCGGCATTTGCTCCAAAAGTAAACCCGCTTGTTTGATCATCGAACGGGTCTAAGAAAAAAATGAAGTTGTCGTTCTTAACAAAATTAAAATCTGGTCTCAATGATTCCACCATATCCGCACCTTTGAAAGTCTTTGTACAGATGGCCAGGATATATATATTTTGATCATCAAAACACATACGTACTTCTGTTGGAACCTTTGCAACACCAGTATCCATGGGGAGTACCCTATAAAAGGTTTTTACTGCTGAGGCCTCTTGCCATGCAGCGTCGTCCATAGTACCATCTATTGTAATGGGAGCATGAGTTTTGCGAATATGGATCCTGAAGTTGCTATTTTTCTTCTGTGCAAAAAGGCATAACGATATGCTAATAAAAAAAACAGTAAGGGTTAGTTTGGTCAAAATAGCAGCATTTAAATTATTTACACTTCCAGGGATCTAAGGGGTTGCCACTAAATCCTCCGTTTGATTGTGAATCTATAGATAAATCTTTATCAAAACAGAAATTGAAATTGGCAGAATGTATTTTAATTATTTCACACATCACTGTTACTCCTTTTACTTTACTTTCTGGTCCAGGGTAGCTTGTTCTGTTTCCAGGCAATAAATTCTTCACTTCGAAATTTTTGGTTTCCATGGAGCTATTACCAGGATTGATATAGTTTACTTTGATTGTAATAGACTCGATTGGATACTCCGTTTTATTGATTAAAGGCACGTTTAAGTTGGTAACCTTCCCATCAGGAGCAATGGTATAATCTACATCTTTGTTTAAAATGGCAATAGAAATATAGTCTCTCCAGTTTTTACGGTAATTCTGATTTTTTTCTTCCGGGTCAACTTTGGTTAAACTACTACTATCTTTTAAAGTTTTGATTTCGGTGTTTGGAAGATCTTTTTCAATAGTAACAATTGTTTCTTTAGGAGTAAATAAAGTAATCCTAATTATAAAAATAGTTACTATAACTACTAACAAAAGCACGGTGAATATCAGAAAGGGATTAGCTTTTTTCTTTTCTTTTTCACGCATTCAATCAGTAATTTAAAAATTAAACAAAACGTTTTCAATACTGTTATAATAAAGTAAGCCTATTGTAAAGATTGAAATGTATAATTTTGAGGCTTTACAAAGTAAAATCATTTGTGTTATAATTTGCAACTGATTTTAATACTAACTTGAAACCCGAATAAGGCAGAACCCAACAATTTATTAATACATTAATTATAAAAACATAGATATGATTCCAGTTAAATCTTATGCAGCCCTTAGTAAATCAACAGAGTTAGAACCTTTTGCTTTTGAAAGAAGAGCAGTGGGAGAAATGGATGTGTTGATCGACATTTTATATTGTGGTGTTTGTCATTCAGATATTCATATGGCCCGAAGTGAGTGGGGACCGGCTTTATACCCATTAGTGCCAGGACATGAAATTGTTGGTCGTGTTGCTGAGGTAGGTGCAGGAGTTACCAAATTTAAGGTAGGAGATTTTGCAGGTGTTGGTGTATTCGTTGATTCTTGCAGAACCTGCGATTGTTGTAAAACAGATCTGGAACAGTATTGTGAAAATGGGATGACAGGTACCTATAATGGTTATGAGCGTGATGGGAAAACGGTTGCTTATGGTGGCTATTCAAGTCGCATTGTTGTAAACGAACATTATACTTTAAGGGTTCCGTTTACTTCTAATCTGGAAGCGGTAGCACCTTTATTATGTGCTGGTATTACTACCTGGTCACCGCTTCGTTACGCAGGAGTAGGGAAGGGTCATAAAGTTGCAGTGCTTGGTTTGGGCGGTTTAGGACATATGGCAGTTAAGTTTGCTGCATCATTTGGAGCAGAAGTTACCATGTTAAGTACCAGCCCTTCCAAAGAAGCAGATGCCAAAAAATTAGGCGCGCAACATTTTATTTTGTCAACTGATGAGGCAGCCATGAAAGCAGCAGCTAATAGTTTTGACTATATATTAAATACGGTAGCAGCCCCTCATGACATGAATAAATTCCTGAATCTCTTGAAAGTGAATGGTACTATGTTATTAGTGGGCATTCCTCCAGAAGACAGCAGAATCAGTGCTGCTAAATTAATTTCTAAGAGAAGGAGTATCATGGGTTCGATGATTGGCGGAATTAAGGAAACACAGGAGATGCTGGACTATTGTGCTGAACACCATATCGTATCTGATATTGAATTGATAGCTATGAAAGATATCAATGCAGCTTATGAGAGAGTGATCAAATCCGACGTGAAATATCGATTTGTGATTGATATGAGTACATTGTAAGTAAAAATTCGAAATTCAAAAGGCAAAACTAAATTGCCCCAAAAAAATAATGACAAAAAAAATACCTCCCAACATAGGAGGTATTTTTTTTATTTGGGGTTACATTATGCTTCTTCTGTAGTAGCTGCTGGTGTAACGTTTTTAATACTTAATTGAAAACGTGTATTCAAAGCCACTTCGTAGTTTCCTTTTAATAAGATTTCTTTGATAGCCACATCAGCTAGCATGGTATCTGCTAAATCTTTAGCTAGAGGTATTCCACTCAATACATTTATTGTTCTTCCTGATACAAATTCTATTAAAAATTTATAACCAGCTTTGCGGCCTGTTCCAGCTCTTTCAAAGTCAATCCTGTTTAATTCCAGCGTTTGATTGCCATTGGCAGAACGCTTTAATAAGATCTTAATAATAGGCAGGTATTTGCTCCAAATCTGGGTGTACATAATCGAGAAGTAGTTTAAGGTTTAAGGCAAATTGCATCCAAAAAGGATATAGCCCATGAAATTATAGTGTAAAGGTGCACATTTTATGGCCGAAAAACGAATTTGCTTTATAAGAGGAACTATTTTGTTCTAACCAACTCTCTATTATCTTCGTTGTATTATGACAGGAAATGATAGTGTTTTGTTGGATCAGGTAATCGTTCACAAGCTTGGAAATCCAACCAGAGGGGAAGCTTTAGGGCTTTCTATGAACCCACTTACCCTTAATGACAGCATAGTTAGGGGCTTGCTAACCAAGTATTTCCTGGGTCCTTTTAATGTGGAAGAGCAATATCACTTTACACATTTAAGTGATCTGGGGCTCAACGAAGTGTATCATTATGTAACAGAATTGTTTAACGACAGCAAGCAGTTTACCCAAAGATCTGCCCAGTTGGCTCAGTTTTTATATAGCAAAAGCACCCATGCCAAGGTAAAAGAGGGCGAAATGTACATTGCCCAGTTTAGCAATGTGCCTTTCGGAACTGAATATGTGGAAGCTATTGGCATTTTCAAGAGTGAGAGTAAAGAAACTTTTCTGAAAGTATTTCCCCATGGTCAAAGCTGGGAAGTAATAGCCGAAGATGGGGTGAATATCAATAAACTGGATAAGGGTTGTTTGATATTTAAGAAAAATAAGGCGGAGGGATACGTGGTTTGTGTGGTGGACAATACCAATAAACAACAGGACGCTCAGTATTGGGTAAAAGACTTTTTACAGGTTACTCCCTCTGCAACCAGTTATTATCATACCGACGCAGCCATGGGTATGTGCAAATTATTTATCAGCAATGAATTGCAGGAAAAATTTGAAGTGAATAAGTCGGATCAGATCGATCTTCTGAATAGGAGCATGGACTATTTTAAAACCAAGGAAGCATTTAAGATGGATGAGTTTGCCGAAGAAGTATTGCATCACCCTGAAATGATAGAAACTTTCACGCAGTATAAGCAAACATATGAAGCAGCCAGACAAGTGATTATTGAAGATGAATTTGATATTCATTTATCCGCTGTAAAAAAACAACAGCGTGTTTTTAAAAGCATTTTAAAACTTGACAAAAATTTCCATGTGTATATTCATGGGCGTAAGGACTTAATTGAAAAAGGATACGACGAGTTTAGCGGAAAGAATTTTTACAAATTGTATTTCGACGAAGAGTCTTAATTAAATAGCCAGATCTTTTAGTTGTTGTTGAAAATCGTATTGAAGGTCTTCGTGTAAACTACTGATGGCTACATTGATTTTTTTTATTTGTTGCAGATAGATATTCTTGAGGATAGTAATTTTTTGAAAAGGGATAGTGGATTTTTTCAATTGCTCACAAAAATGTATCAGTATTGTGGCCTCGCCTTGTTTAGATCCCATGTATTTAATATGCTTATTGGCAATGCGCAGTGTTTTCCTCAATGATTTTTTGTTGAGATAATTATTTGCTTTAGGAAGTTCTGCAAAGCCTTCATCAATACCTGCTTTCACTTCATTAATATAGGAAGCCTCGTCATGCGATTCAAAAAGCAGATAAGTAAGTAGCTCTTTATTTTCTTTCTTAAATTTTGCCAGGTGCAGGCATAATTGTTTGAGTTTAGCGGCACTGGTTTCGCTCAGTTCTAATTTGATTTCTTGTATGCTTGCAGCTTTCATTGTTACTACAAATAAGGCAAAATTAATTGATATAAAAAACTGGTTCAACAGGAACTAATCCAAATTTTCATTTTCATTGAGCTGGAATTTCAAATATTTGCCGAATTAGAACGGCTATTCTTGGTCATAAGCTGTATTTTTTTGGTAGTTTAGCTCTCATTTTAAATTGCCTTCCAATAATTATGAAAAAAATCACAGCATATATATTTTTTTCTATGATGCTGTTATTTTCAAAAATCACCTCGGGCCAAACACATATTTTCGCTCAACTTACTGGAGCACCCGTTAATACTAATGGCTGGAACATGCAGGGTAATGCTAAGGTTGGAAATGTAACTGGTAATAATCTGAGTGAAATATTTCTATGTGGCGCTACTAATTTTCAAAGTGGAGCTATATTTTATAATCAACCAATTGATCTGGGAATCTGTAATAAATGGGTCACTGAATTTGACTTTAGAATGTTTGATGGCACAAGTGCCGATGGGATTGCTTTCTGTTTTTTAGATGTTCCTCCAGTTGGATTTGTGAAAGGTGCTGGTTTAGGTATTCCCTCAACAGCCAACGGATTAAAAGTTTGTTTTGATACCTATAATAATTGTGGCCCTACTACCACATTTGAAATGCCTAAGGTAGAGATAAGATGGGGTACTGGTTATGCAGAATGTAATACCGGGATGCCTACTGCATCAAATGCATCTGGTACTTTAAGTAATATAAGATCTACAGATTATTCACATGCAAAAATCAATTACGACAAAGGCAATATAGATGTATATGTAAATGGAACGCTGGTTCTCAGTGGTTATCAAACTTTTAATTTTACTGGGTATCTGGGATTTACGGCTTCAACTGGTGGACAGAATGATAATCATTCTATTAAAAATGTAGTGATATATACTGATATGCCAGCATCAATCACTGGAAAAGGCACAGTAAATACAACGGTTTGTCCGAATACCAAAATGCTATTGGGTACTGCCACTGATCCCAATTATGTGTATACCTGGACACCAATAGATGGACTTTCAGATCCTACAACTTCCAATCCTGCTCTTATTTTAAATAATAATACGGATACTATTTTTACAGCAAAGTATTTTATCAACACAGCCTTTGCAACCAATCCTGGATGTAGTTCTCGTGATAGTATTGAGGTAAATATTTTACCAAGACCCAAGGTTAAATTCATAGAGCCTGCCATCTGTCTGGATGATGCCTTAGCAAATTTTACAGATAGCAGTTATACAAAAGATCCGAATGGTAAACCCTTTTCATATCTATGGAATTTTGGTGATTTGAACAGCACAGTTGCAAATCCAAATAGTTCTATTCTTCAAAACCCTTCCCATCATTATTCTGCACAGGGTAATTATCAGGTGTCATTAAAGGTGGTTTCAAATGATGGATGTGTAGATAGTTTATCTCAACCCTTTGTGGTGAATGGCGCAAATCCGGTTCCTGATTTCAATATTATTCAGGCTGCGAATAATTGCAGTAATCAACCAATTTTTATACAAGATAATTCAACTGTTGATTTCGGCTCTATTACCCAATCGGCAATTTATTGGGATAAGATTTCTGCTCCACTGGATTCTATTGTTGATCTATCAGTATATAGAGGCAAGACCTATCAAAAAAAATATAACAAATTCACACAGCCTGCTTCTGTAAATTATCAGATACTCTATCGCACCTATTCTGGTATTTCCTGCATGAAGGAAATTACTAAAACGGTTACCGTCTTAGCCGCGCCACAGGTTCAATTCAATCCGTTGAATGGAATTTGTGATAATGTTACACCTATACAATTTAATGAAGCAACGGAGATTGGAAACCTGGCAGGTACAGGGAAATATTTCGGACGAGCTGTTACAGCAAGCGGTTTGTTCGATCCTGTTTTAGCGGGTAAAGGAATGGATACCATTGGCTTCCGTTTTCTTGCAGCAAACACCTGCGTGGATACTGCTTATCAAACTATCAACGTTTGGCCATCGCCAACTGTAAATGCTGGCCCTGATTTTTTTGTGTTGGAAGGAGGAACAATCATCATGAAAGCTATTGCTACTGGCAATCAGTTATCCTATTTATGGATGCCCTCCATTTATCTGGACGATCCTACCATTTTACTTCCGGCATGTTCCCCAAAAGTTGATACTCAGTATATATTAAAAGTAACTGATGTTAATGGTTGCATCAATAGTGATACAGTGAATGTGAAAGTTTTATATAATCCATTAGTCCCGAATGTATTTTCGCCAAATGGAGATAATATCAATGATACCTGGGTAATTAAATACCTCGACAGTTATCCCGATTGCATTGTTCAGATATTTACCAGATCTGGCCAACCTATCTATTATTCCCAGGGATATACTATTCCATGGGATGGGAAATATAAGGGCCAGTCATTACCTGTTGCCACTTACTACTATATTATTAAATCAGATATAGGTAAGAAACTATTGAGTGGGAGTGTTACTATTATTCGTTAATAAGTGGTTTCATCATTAAAATATAACTCTACTAATTTAGCTGACTAATATTTTTGTAGATTTGCGGCTTAAGTTGATCCCATGAAAAATCAGAATTCTAATCGTTATTTATTTTTATTAGTTCTTACCATTCTTGCGATGTATTCATCTGCACAAAACAAAAAAAGTTTTCAGGAAGACATGACAGAATGGAAGCAAAAAAGAATTGCTGCATTAAAAGCTCCGAATGGCTGGTTAAACTTAACTGGTCTGTATTGGTTAAAACCTGGAAAAAATAATTTTGGATCGGCCTCCACCAATGAAATAGTATATCAGCATAAAGACATGCCAAAGAATGCCGGATATTTTTTATATGAGAATAAACAAGTGTATTGGGTAACAGCTGAAACAGTAAAGATTACTATTAAAGATAGCGGGGTGTCAAAAGTATTGGTATATGAGGAAGGAAAACAGGTAGCACCATTATTGGCTTTAGGAAGTCTCAGATGGAATATCATTCAAAGAGATGATAAGATAGGAATTCGTTTAAGAGATTTACAATCGCCAAAACTTAGTTCATTCAAAGGTTGTGAAAGATATAAAGATGATAGCACCTGGCGTTTGAATGCAAGGTTCGAAAAAAAGCAGGAAAATAAATTGTTGATCACAAATGTTTTAGGTCAAACCAATGCTCAGGAATCGCCAGGAAAATTAATTTTTAGTATTGCGGGTAAAGAATATCAATTAGATGCATTGGGGGAGGGAAATGAATTGTTTATACTATTTGGGGATGCTACAAGTGGTAAGGGCACTTATCCGGCCGGCCGTTTTTTATATGCCGATTTACCAGATGCCAAAGGGAATACAATCATAGATTTTAATAAAGCGTTTAATCCGCCTTGTGCATTTACGATATATGCAACCTGTCCACTACCACCAAAGCAAAACATTTTACCCATAGCTATCAAAGCTGGAGAGAAAGATCATTTAGGTGGCAGAAGATAATTGCCTTTTATTAAATTGAATGGTTATTTGAAACTTGCTTTTTAACCTTACATTTAAAAATGAAAGATCCTCTTCTACCTGATCCACAGTTATTGGTTGACCTGGTTACCACCCGGATGCCTTTTGGGAAGTATAAAGACAGGTTGATCTGCGACTTACCCGATTTTTATCTGGAATGGCATCAGCGAAATGGGTTTCCAAAAGGAAAAATGGGGATGTTACTTGCTACGATGTATGAAATAAATCTGAATGGGTTGAAGTTTTTGTTAGATCCATTAAGAAAGCAACACCGCTAAAAAATACCTGAGCAGCCCTAAAAACACCTTTTAAGAAAGGGTTGAAAATTTAGTTGATTGCTTTCTATCTTGCACAACTATGCATACCATTGCTACACCAGAACACATATTACAGTCCATTTTTGGATATGATAGTTTTAGGCATAACCAGAAGGAGATCATTGATCAAACATTAGAAGGAAAAGACTCCCTGGTTTTGATGCCAACAGGAGGGGGTAAAAGTCTTTGCTATCAGGTGCCTGCGTTATGCTTGCCTGGCGTAACCGTTGTGGTAAGTCCTTTGATTGCACTAATGAAAGATCAGGTTGATGCACTGGTATTAAGTGGTGTGAAAGCTGCATTTTTAAATAGCACACAAAGTAATGCTGATCAGGCAATTTTGTCTGAGCAGTTACGAAATAATGAACTCAAGCTAATCTATGTGGCACCCGAAAGATTGGTAGGTCAGGATAAGCAATTCCTTCATTTTTTACAAACCATTCCAGTTTCACTGTTTGCCATTGATGAAGCACATTGTATTAGTCAGTGGGGTCACGACTTTAGACCCGAGTATCGGGTATTGGGAGATTTAAAAGAGGTGTTTCCAAATACTCCCATCATTGCACTCACAGCAACTGCTGATGCTGTAACAAAAAAGGATATCCTTTTGCAGTTGCATTTGAAAGAGCCGCATGTTTTTGAAAACAGTTTTAATCGTCCCAATATATTTTATACGGTTAGGCCCAAGCGTGGGTATTACGATGAATTGACTGAATATCTAGAAGCGCATAAAAACGATTCAGGTATTATTTATTGTTTGAGCAGGGCTGCCACCGAAAAACTGGCATCAGATCTTGTTGAAGATGGATTTCAGGCAGCAGCATATCATGCTGGTTTAGAAAAAAATTTGCGTGAGGAAAGACAGGATCAATTCTTAAAAGACGAAATCAAGATCATGGTGGCCACCATTGCATTTGGGATGGGCATCAATAAAAGTAATGTTCGATTTGTGGTACATGTGGATCTTCCTAAAAATATGGAAGGCTATTATCAGGAAACGGGAAGAGCCGGAAGGGATGGTTTGAATAGTGATGCCTTATTATTTTATGGAGGCGGTGATGTGATTAAGTTAAAGAATTTTGCACAGATCGAAGGGAACGAAGAACAAACTAAGATCCTTTTAAAAAAATTGGATCAGATGGTACAATTCTGTGAAACCAAAAGGTGCAGAAGGAAATACTTACTGAATTATTTCGGTGAACCGGCTGCTGACAATTGCGGTAGTTGTGATATTTGTTCAGGTAATAAAACTTTAATAGATGCAACTTTAGTAGCGCAGAAATTCTTAAGTGCGGTAGTAAGAATGAATGAAAAATTTGGAGCTGGTTATATAGTAGACATCTTGCGCGGAAGTAATTCAGAAAAAATTAGAGCAGAGCATAAACTTCTTACTGTTTATGGTATTGGAAAAGATTTGAGTAAAGACGATTGGCACCATTATGCAAAAGAGTTGTTATACGAGGCTTATTTACAACAATCGAATAGTGAATATCCAGTACTTCAACTCACAGAAAAGGCAAAAGCAGTGCTCTTTAAAGGAGAAAAAGTGTTTTTAAACTCACCGGAGAAACAAGTGATAAGTAAAGAACCAGTGATCTTTCAACAGCATGCTTATGAAAAGGAACTATTTGAAAATCTTAAAAAACTCCGCAACAAAATTGCGCATGAAGAAAATATTCCAGCTTATATCATTTTAAGTGATAGTAGTTTATTGGATCTGGCAACTTATCTGCCCATCAAAAGTTCGGACCTGCCAAATATTTCAGGATTTGGAACTTATAAGATCGAACATTATGGAGCTGCTTTCTTAGAAATGGTTCAGGACTATTGTATCGAGCACCAGTTAACAACAAGAATGGATTTAAAACATCCACAAAGGAAAAAACAAATCAAGGTTGTTAAAGAGAGAGAAACAGAAACCA
The DNA here is from genome assembly GCA_947371755.1 of Chitinophagaceae bacterium. Taxonomy (GTDB): domain Bacteria; phylum Bacteroidota; class Bacteroidia; order Chitinophagales; family Chitinophagaceae; genus Sediminibacterium. The sequence goes on along the minus strand of CANBQT010000009.1, from coordinate 52,622 downwards.
AGAAGCAAAGCTTTGATCAATATAAAAAGGGGTATAGTATTGAAGCGATAGCTGAAGAACGAGGCCTGTCAACAACAACCATTGAGAATCACCTGAGCTATTATATTGGCAAGGGGGAGTTGAGTTTAGATGAGTTTGTTAAAATATCACATCAGGAATTAATTAAAAAAGCTGCAGAGAAACATGGCAGATTGAGCTTAAGAAAATTAAAGGATAATTTACCAGATACTATCAGCTATGGTGCTATTAGAATGGTTTTGAATTCTATGTCACTGAATGAATAAAAGAATTTAATTGCTGCAATATATTGCAGGTATTATTGATTTAACTTTAAGTCATGACGGGTAATCATTATTTTAAATACTTTTCAAAAAAGGGTAAGGAAAGCTCAGAGCGAACCAGAGATATTTTTGTGGTGAACCCCACTGCTGCTCCATCGAGAACGAAGCAGACCAGTTCACATATTCATGTGTTTGATTTTACTTCCGACTTTTTAACTGAAACTGAACATCCCTTATCCGAGGATTGTTTTGACTATAAAGAAAATGGACATGTCAGCTGGATCAATATTGGAGGAATCATTAAAGAAGAAGTAGAAAAAATTTGTTCTCATTATAATATTCATTATTTGATTGTGGAAGACATTTTGAGTATCAACCAACGTCCAAAGATGGATGATATGGATACGGTACTCTATTGTTTATTGAATATGTTATTTTTCAATGAAACAACTGGGGCAGTTGAAACAGAGCAGATCAGTATCTTGTTGGGTAAAGAATATGTTATTTCATTTCAGGAAGATAGCAGCCGGGATGTCTTTGATAGCATTAGAGAAAAACTGAGGCTTTCTTCAAGCAAACTAAGGCAATCTGGAGCAGACTATTTGTGTTATGCTTTATTAGACATGATTGTAGATCATTACTATATTGTAATGGAAAAATTGGGTGAACGAATTGAACTTTTGGAAGAAGAGATTATCCGGTTCAGTAACACCAATTCTATTTCAGATATCAATTCGCTGCGCAAGGAAATGATTGTATTAAAAAGAAATGTGGCACCAGTGAGGGAATTGGTGAATGGGTTTATCAGAAGTGATAGCGATTTATTGGAAGAGCGTAATACCAAGTATTTTAAAGATGTCTATGATCATATTGTTCAGGCAAATGATTTGTCTGAAAACTATCGGGATATGATGATCAACTTACAAGACCTTTACTTGAGTAATGTAAATCTGAAGATGAACGAAGTAATGAAAGTAATGGCAATCGTAACTTGTTTATTGGCACCAGCAACTGTGATTGGTGGAATTTTTGGAATGAACTTTGATCGTATTCCCACGCTTCATAATGAATACGGCTTTTTTTCAGCAGTAGCATTCATGATATTAATACCCTTGTGGATGTTATTTACATTTAGAAAACGGGGATGGTTTTAAAAAATTAGTACGGTTAAGCTGGTTTGGAATACTTTAAAATAACTGCCAATAAATCGTTGGGATTAAATGGTTTTGTGATACAATCATTCATCCCAAACTCCATAGCTCTACCTTGAATATCCATTGTGATAGAAGCTGTTAAAGCAATAATAGGAGTTGATTCGTTAAACTCTCTGATCTTTCTAGTAGCAGTATATCCATCCATAACGGGCATTTGAAGATCCATCAGGATGATATCGTATTTATTTTCTTTTGCTTTTTCAACAGCTATAAGACCATTATTCGCTACGTCAACGGTGGCCTTCCAATTCTGGAGCATTTTTTCTGCAACCATTACATTGAACTCTACGTCTTCTACTAAAAGGATATGAATATTACCTAAGTTAGGAGATTCGCTATTGAGTATTTTAATATTTTCGTCTTGTAAGCTAGTAGTACTTTTTTTGAAGCCAAGAGTAAAGTAAAACTTCGACCCCTTCCCTTCCTCACTGCTTAGATAGATATCGCTATTTTGTAATTGCAGTAGTAGTTTGATAATCGTTAATCCTAAGCCAGACCCACCATATTCTCTGGTGATATTTGTGTTAGCTTGAGTAAAACGGTCAAAGATCATTCCCTGTTTATCAGCAGAAATTCCAATACCTGTATCAATGATGGCAAAATCAATGTATACATGATCATCAGTAATACTATTCAATAAAACTTCTATGGTGATAACTCCTTTCTTTGTGAATTTTATGGCATTAGAGATAAGGTTGTTTAAGACCTGACCAAGTCTGATATCATCTCCAATTACAAAGTCTGGTATATCATCATCATACATCAACCTTAAATTGTTACCTCTTTCTTCCGACCTTAAACGATGTGCAGCCCGAAGGTTTTTGACAAAACTCTTCAAATTCATATCCCGTTCTGCCAAAATAATTTTCCCCTCTTCTAATTTGCCGTAATCAAGAACATCATTAATAAGACTCAATAAGTTCTCTGAAGAAATCTTCATCACATTTAATAATTCTTTTTGTGATGGAAGCGGGTCTTGATAATGCAAAAGGTTATTGGTACCAATGATGGCGTTCAGTGGAGTACGAATTTCGTGACTCATGATAGAAAGAAATTCGCTTTTGGCTCTGGAAGCTTTTTCTGCGGTTTCTTTAGCTAAAATAAGATCAACTTCCAGCTGTTTAGTTTTAATGATCTGAATTTCCAGAAAGTTGATGATATTGATCAGATCCTCATCTTTGCCGTTAAAATTATTTGCTTCTGTGGGGTCTAGTGCTCGTATGGCATCTTTCAGTTTAATGATAGACGATTTACGAATATCTATCTGGGCCTGAAGATCAGCATTTACACTCTGATATTCTTTCTCACTGATTTCAAATGCATGATCAGCAATTTTTTTATCACGATCGAACGCATGATAACTTTTGCTAATAGTGTCCAGTAAATTTTTCAATTCTTCGTTTTCTTGATAATCGCTCGTCAAGAATTTTCGAATTTGTTTTTCTAAAATTGAATGATATTCCATAGTTCTAGACTCTAAAATAAGCTTTATTGCTCTGAAAAAGTGGTAATTGTCATTGTTTGGTTATGCAATTCACAATTAGATAATTGATTGAAGGGAGAAATTTCTCCATAGGAATAGAATCCAGTTATGCAAGTATTGTTTCCAAAAATTTTCTTGGCAGCTATTAATTCGTCTTCAGTTCTTTCTTGTAAAATAAGTTTTCTTCCCACACAACTTATTAAAATAGCTAAGTCGGGTGAGGACTTTGTTTTATCAAAAGAATTTTCTGCTGCAGTTGCTGATGCAGAAATTAATTTTTCGAAATTAGCTTTCATGAATCGAACCTTTGAGCCTTCAGGCAGGTTGCCGGCAAAAGTCATAGATTTCTCAGCATCATTCACTGATAGAATGGTTCTAACTAAATTCCTATCTGAATTTTCTAAACGAATAGATAAGGGGAATAAAAGTGCAGACCCGGGTAATTCTTCTGCATAAGGTCCTAAATATTCTTTGTATAAATCCAGTGCAACTGCACCATCAATTTCAAATAAAACGTTTTTATCAGATTTGGTAATGATCCGTTCTTTTCCAAACTCATCCCATCCACCCAAGGAGCTATGGCCAATTTTTATATCATTTCCATAGAAACCCACTGCTACAATATTACCTTCTGAAGCGGATTCATTTAATCCTACTACTGTTTTACTGAATCTTGCAGCATCTCCTGCAAGACCACCGGTAATTGGTAAGTGTTTGTGATTATTCAAATTCAATCCATTTACAATTTCACTACCATTTATTTTAGTGCCATCAGAAATGATGAACAGACCAGTAAGGTCTTCTGTATTCAAGGAATTAAAAAGATATTTACCTGTTTCAAAACTATCTGCCTGTTCGTCTACTGAGGTTTTAATACAACGGATCTTAGCTTTTTCAAACTGTATGGCAGTAACTATTAATGTATCATCGAAGACTTCTTCCCCAATGATTTCTCCCGCAGTTGAACAGGAAACAATATCTGCATTTGGAAACCTTGAACGAATCACTTCGTAGTTGGTGATTGAACCAGCTAAGTCGCCCGAACCAAAAACAATAGCCAACTGAGTTTTAGCTGCATCAAAATTTGGGCTTGCTTTTTTAACATCCCATTGGTTGTTTTGAAACTGTAGTTGTTGCGTTTGCATATAGTGGGGTTAAATGTGATACCAATTTAGTATCTAATTATATTATAGCCAATATTTTGTTTTATCCTGTTGTTTGACTGAAAATTATAGACTATGCGCGGTGATTTCCGCAAAAAAATTCGGTGTTTTAACGGAGTTATTTAACCCGTAAGCTTACTAATTTTAAAAAAAAATTAAAGATGGAATTCAAGGATACATTAATTCAATTTGAAATTAATGATTCGTTAGTAGTAGGTCTATTAAACGGTGATATTACTTATTGGGAATTCCGTTCAAATTCCCGTGAGTTTAAAAAAGTATTTCAGGATGGTATTTTCAGGAATCGTATTTCCTTTAGAGAAATTAATGAACCCACTGAAAAATTAATTGATGCTTTATATCATTCACTTGAGGATCAATTAATTAAAAACCCGATGATTAAATTCAACGATAGAGAAACCATTGAACTTATTGGTTTTGGCAATCGGGTAAATAGCTGATGCCTGTCAGACTTCAGATTCAATTGATAATTTTCACTTATAGCCCAATAAATAAAGCAAAAAAACGTTACTAACGTACAGTTTTCTACCCCTAAAGCCAGAGATTGGCTGATAGCAAGAAGCTAATGATCATGAAAAAAGAGCTTTCGTTTTATACCATCCTTGCGATTTTACTATTATCCTCATGCATCAAAGCCTATGAGCCGGTAGTGATTGTTCCTGAAAAACCACCTACTCCTTTTTCAATTACTGATATAGGTGGAATGTATAAAGGAGATAGTTTGGTTACCATCAAGGCATTACTCGATTCGGTTTCTTACAGAACAGTGGATGATACCAGTAGTTTTTCTTTGACCAATTATTATCACGACACAGTGGTTGTAAGTCTTAATACCAATCAGGGAGTTTCTTATAAAAGATATAAGCTAGGTTTGATTGATACCCTTCAAACAACTGAAGCCACAATTTTTAAATTCCAGCAAACACTATTAGATACTTCTTATTATTTGTATAACAAGGTTTTCAATTTAGAGGTTACATTATACTATCCTAAGACACTCAAGAAATCATTCGCTAAAATTTCTAACAAAAGTATTGCTGCAAATAACCCTAATTATATCTATACTGAGAATGTAGATATCCGAGCTTTAAAGTTGTCGAATTAATCAAACCTGTAAATTTCCTGCCTGTATTAATTGCAGTTGTATTGCTGATTATGTTGTAAATTTAGTAAGCAGCAAACCTGCCAGATTTTACTTTAAAATTCAGGGATTATGACTAAAAAACATCCGCATAAACATGCCACTGTTAAGAAACCCAAACCCAGTCATTTCTGGGTAGTATTGGTAATTAGTATTCTCATTTGCGCCTATTGGATTAGTGGACCTTTTATTAATGCCTATAGATATCCTACTTTGGGTCAGTCATACCAATTATTATGGCTTCCCATGATTATTTCAATCTCTTGTTTGCCAGTTTACCTGTTTGTTCATTTGAACAAAGAACATTTTAAATTCAATTCAGCTTATTGGATTCCTGTGATCTTCATGATCATAACAGGCTTGATTTTGCTGATCAATAGATAGTGATTCAAATTTCTAGTTGCTACTTTTTATACATCTGATTCATTAAAGGAAAGAACCAGACTGCTAATATTTGTGCTTACTTTTCTACAAGTAATACCCGCACTTTCGAGCATCCATCTGGAAGCTTTGGCTGAATCTGTGCCTTCATATTTGTCTGATAGATAAATTACTTCAGTAATTCCAGACTGAATGATGGATTTAGTGCATTCATTGCAAGGAAATAATGCCGTATAAATTCTGCAACCATGCAGATCCATACCAATATTATTGAGGATGGCATTTAATTCGGCGTGACAAACAAAGGGGTATTTGGTTTCTAAGAACTCGCCTTGTTTTGCCCATGGGAAAGTATCGTCGTGGCAACCCGCAGGAAGTCCATTATATCCTGCTCCAACAATTCTGTTCTTATCATTAACAATACAGGCACCCACTTGTGTGTTCGGGTCCTTACTTCTTTTAGCTGAAAGCAAAGCAACTCCCATAAAATATTCATCCCAGGAAATATAGTCTTGTCTTTTTTTCACCATACAATCTTTTGTGGTTAGTTTAATATGAATGTAAGAATCATCAGTACCATATTTTTGTTAGAAACTTTATAATTTTCCGTTTTTAATTTCTTCTACCACAGATGGGTCTAAAAGTGTAGAGATATCACCCACATGATCCAGGTCGCCTTCTGCTATTTTGCGTAAAATTCTACGCATGATCTTTCCGCTTCTTGTTTTTGGTAACCCACTTACAAATTGGATCTTATCTGGTTTTGCAATGGCACCTATGATTCTTGTAATGGTTTGAATGATATCTTTTCTGATCAGATCTGCAGTTCCATGAGTATCCTGTCCATGAGACCCCTGATAGATCACGTACGCATAAATACCTTGTCCTTTGATATCGTGCGGATAACCAACAACGGCACTTTCTACTACCCCAGAGTGCATGTTGATAGCATTTTCAAGTTCTGCCGTTCCAATTCTGTGTCCGCTTACATTTAATACATCGTCTACACGGCCAGTAATTCTGTAAAAGCCGTTTTTATCTTTTAAAGCGCCATCTCCAGTGAAGTACATACCCGGGTAAGTGGCGAAATAATTGGTTCTACATCTTTCATGATCGCCATAAGTAGTGCGGAGGATGCCAGGCCATGGTGCTTTAATGCAAAGGTTACCTGAAATGGTTTCATCTCCTTCTGCTACTATTTCTTTTCCATTTTCATCTACTAAAACCATTTGTAATCCTGGCATGGGAAGTGTTGCCCAACTTGGAACAGCAGGGGTTATACCAGCCATGTTACTAATTAAGCAGCCACCCGTTTCAGTTTGCCACCAGGTATCTACGATGGGGCATCTATGTTTTCCTACATTTTCATCATACCAATGCCATGCTTCTTCATTGATGGGTTCGCCAACTGTGCCTAATACTTTGAGAGAGCTCAGATTTTTACCTTGTAATGGTCCAATTCCAAAACCCATCAAACTACGAATTGCTGTAGGTGCGGTATATAGAATATTCACTTTGAATTTATCAATGATATCCCAGAATCTTCCGGCATCTGGAAATGTAGGAACGCCTTCAAACATTAATGAAGTTGCACCAGCGCTAAGAGGTCCATAAATAATATAGCTATGACCAGTGATCCATCCAATATCAGCGGTGCAGAAATGGATATCGCCTGTTTTATATTGAAATACGTTTACAAAAGTATAGTTGGTGTATACCATATAACCACCACAAGTATGTACCACGCCTTTTGGCTTTCCAGTTGAACCAGAGGTATATAATATAAATAGTGGATCTTCTGCATCCATTTCAACTGCCGGGTAATCGTGTAAACCCAGTGTCTCTACTTTTTTAATTTCATCCTCCCACCAAAGGTCGCGTCCCTTAAGCATTGAAATGGGGGTACGGGTTCTTGTGGCTACGATTACTTTTTTGACTGTCCTGTTTCCAATCAGTGCATCGTCGATCACAGATTTTAATGGAATATCTTTTGCTCCGCGATAAGCACCATCACAAGTAACGATGAATTCAGCCTGTGCATCATATAAACGATCAGCAATACTTTGAGCAGAAAATCCTCCAAAAATCACAGAGTGAATGGCCCCTATTCTTGCACATGCCAGAACGGCGATGGCAAGCTCAGGAATCATCCCCATGTAAATACAAACACGATCGCCTTTCTTTACACCATTATTATTCAAAACGTGTGCAAACTGGCAAACTTTCTCATGCAGTTTTTTATAAGTAATAATTCGGTGATGTTCATCAGGATCGTTGGGTTCCCAGATGAGGGCAGGCATGTCGCCAGATTTTTCGAGGTGCCTGTCGAGGCAATTCTCTGTAATATTTAACTTACCTCCTTTGAACCATTCAATTTTTGGGTCTGTAAAATTCCAATTGAGTGTGGTATGCCATTTTTTTCGCCAAGTGAAATTTTCTGCAACTGACGACCAAAATTCTGCAGGGTCATCGATACTACGTTTGTATTCAGCTTGATATTGTTCAAAACTGCTGATTTGATAAGGATAGTGCATTACAATCGTTTTAAGTACTCTAATGTACAGCAGAAAAAAATCTTCTCAGCATTCGTCAGACGATATTTGCTAATATTTATATCAATAGCATTTTTCAATCATGATAAAGAATCTGTAATAGCATTATTAGATCAAATTATATTTTTTTAAGTGTCATCATATTTCAAAACAGATGATAACGTTGAACTCATTTTAAATTCATATCTTAATTTTTCGAAACCCAAAACTTGCCTAATGAGTAATAATGAAACAAAGGGTATCTGGAAAGTGATCGGTGCATCTTCTCTGGGTACTTTAATTGAATGGTATGATTTTTACATCTTCGGTAGTTTAGCCGTAGTTATTGCAAATCAATTTTTTCCGAAAACAAACCCCACCGCTGCATTGCTTTCAACATTAGCAACATTTGCAGCAGGATTTATAGTTCGTCCTTTTGGAGCTTTAGTATTTGGTAGACTTGGTGATATGGTAGGGCGGAAGTACACTTTTCTGCTAACCTTAGTATTAATGGGAGGATCCACTTTTGCAATTGGATGTATACCTAATTATGATAGTATTGGCTTTCTCGCTCCTATATTGGTATTAATCCTTCGTTTAATTCAGGGATTAGCATTGGGTGGTGAATATGGTGGTGCAGCAACATACGTGGCAGAACACTCTCCGGCTCATCGGAGGGGTTATTTTACTTCCTGGATACAAACTACTGCAACACTTGGGTTATTTATTTCTTTAGGAGTGATTTTGATGACCCGCCACTTTTTAGATGCAGATCCCGCAAAATCCATTGCAAAATTTAATGAGTGGGGTTGGAGAATTCCTTTTTGGATTTCTATTTTACTAGTTGGGGTATCCATTTATATTAGAATGAAGATGGCTGAATCTCCTATGTATTCGAAATTAAAATCTGAAGGCAAAACTTCTGTAAATCCTCTAAAGGAAAGTTTTGGTCATAAGGCAAATCTAAAAATGGTATTGCTTGCATTATTTGGCGCAACAATGGGGCAAGGAGTGGTCTGGTATACTGGTCAGTTCTATGCTCAATCATTTATTGAAAACGTTTGTAAGGTGGAGTTTGATCAGTCAAGAACTATTCTAATTTGGGGCATTTTATTTGCCACCCCTTTCTTTGTAGTATTTGCTTCACTCAGCGATAAGATTGGAAGAAAATGGATCATGCTATCAGGGATGTTCCTTGCTATTATTTCTTATAATTATCTTTTTACATCACTATTTAATATTGCTGATGCAAAACAAAAAACTGAGATTGTTGCGAACACAAAAATGGATACCACATTTAAAGCAATTCCTAATGCAACCGACTCCATTCGTAAAATAGTAACAAAAGCTAGTTTTACAGATGGGATGACAATGATTACGACTAAAACCGACACTGCATTTGCTGCTGCTGGCAAAACCACTAAAAAACCAGTAGTTGTTATTTCAAAAACTTTGGGTAGCAATGACTATTGGAAAATGGTGGGCATAGTATTTATACTGATCATGTATGTTACATTAGTATATGGACCCATCGCTGCATTCCTGGTAGAATTATTTCCTACTAAGATCAGGTATACTTCTATGTCTTTACCTTACCATATTGGTAATGGAGTATTTGGTGGGTTAACGCCTTTTATAGCAACACTTCTAACTACGATTTATGTCGACAATAAAATTGTAGGACTTATGTATCCTATTATTATAGCAACTATATGTTTTGTTATAGGAGCAATTTATATCAGCAATAGAATTGATCCTGAAGTGGATCGTTAATATTAATCATTAATAGAAAATACATGAATACTATCAAAAGATATGCAGGAATCATTTGGATCATTTTGGGCCCAATCGCCATCCATTATTTGTTGCAAACTGCTGGAAGTGAAATTGCTAAAAAGCCAGGGTTAGATACACAAATTCAATGGGGTGTATTTATTACAGTTTTTTACCCAATTGCCATCGGGTTTATTTTATTCGGATTGTATGCCTTAGAAGGTAACTATGATCATATACCAGAGGTAAGTTCTGAATTGACTGATTATGAAAGTAAACCACTTTAATAATCAAACAGATTCTTTTCTTTTCCAGAAAAAATAAAAAGGTATACCTGTTGCAATTAGCGCTAATCCGGATAATGCTTCTTTAGGTTGATTCTGAAGAGTAACTGTAATTAATAGTGCACAGAAAAGTATAAAGAAAACGGGTGTAAAAGGATACGCAAATACCTTATAAAACCTTGGCTCATTAGGCATTCTTTTACGCATTAATATTACAGCTAATGCTGTAGCTCCGTAAAAAATAAAGGCTGAAAAAATAAGCATATCTGTTAGCTGGTCAAAAGTGCCTGACCAAATTAACAGAACAGACCAGATGCCCTGTAGGAATAAAGCAACAGAAGGTGTTTTAAATGTTGGGTGGATGATAGCTGCGGGTTTGTAAAAATTATTATCCCTTGCCATCGCATAAAATAATCTGGCCGAAGTTAGTATGGTACTGTTTGTAGCATTGAAAGTGGTTACAAGAATTAGCAAAGCCACAAATAATTCACCCCACTTACCCCAAACTACTTTCATTACCTCAACAGCCGCAATTTGGTTGGGATGATTACTCATTTCAATGATAGAATCAATTGGCAATACGTATAGATACACCAGATTGAGCAAAACATACACCAACATGATAATTAGTGTACCAATTCCCAATGATAATGGTAGGTTTCTTTTAGGGTTTTTAATCTCTTCTCCGATCAATCCCACGCAGTTCCATCCTTCATAACCCCAGAATGCTCCCAAACTTGCAATGGTAATGGCTTTAATGATCTGCCAATAACTCCAGCTATGATCTGCATGAATACTTTCAGTAGTTAAATTACTTAGCTTACCCATTGGTGCAGAAAATCCCGCAACCACAATTACCGCAGCTGCAGATAACATTAATACTGTCATCACTCTACTTAGTTTCTCTGCGTATTGTATGCCTTTGTAATTAATATAAGTAAGTATCACCAATAGTAAGGAAGCTAGTAACTTAACAGATAAATTTTCAATCAATACTGCTCCTGTTGCAGAATGATTGAATGAGAATTCAGGGAGTGGAACAATGCTGTTGAACGACTGTGCGAAAATATAAGCCAATGCAGCAATAGATGCAGTTTTTAATACCACAAAATTTGCCCAACCGTAGATATAAGCGAAGAAACGGTTATAGACTTTTTGAAAATAAAAATATTCTCCACCAGAATTTGGAAACATCCCAGCCATTTCTGCGGTACAAAGCGCACCTGCTAAACTTATGATTCCCGCAAGAACCCAGCATAGCAAAACCAACAATGGAGATTGCAGTGTGGCAGCCATCATGGCTACTTTCTTAAAAACGCCTGATCCTAAGATTACACTGATCACTACAAAGATGGCTGAACGCAGCCCGAGCGAAGCCGTTAGTTTTTGCAAAATGAATGAGATTTAAAATTGATTAGTCTATTTTTTTTATTCCTAAACCTGGCAAACTGCTTGGATACATATAACCATCTTTTAATTCAAAACCTCCTTCTACCAGGTCTTTGGCCAGATCAAAACTTCCATCTAAATCGAGGTACTTTGTGTTACTGCAAGAATAAGCGGCGTGTAATGCAGCAGTAATGCTTACAATACTTTCATCATTACATCCCCAAAACAGATCAATGTCAGCATTTTTTGCAATGGTTGCTATTTCTCTGGCTCCTTTGATACCACCAGATTTCATCAGTTTGATATTGTACACACCAAATGATTGAGGTGGCAAAGAAAATTGCCAGGCACTTCTTGCATCAAGCAATGATTCATCTGCCACTATTTTTTTTCTATCTGCAATATCTAATGATTGTAGGATCGATTCTTGTCCTGTTTTTACTGGTTGCTCTATCAGCTCTAGTGTAGAAGCTTCGGTATGACTAATAAATTTTTTTAGATCATCTAAAGAATATCCCTGATTCGCATCAACTCGGACTAGCATTTTTGATGAAAACTTTTCTGTGATGGAACGCACTCTTTCGATGTCTGCGTCTACATCCAAACCCGTTTTTATTTTTAATATTTTAAATCCAAGTTTAAAATATTCTTCAGCATCCATCAACATTTCTTTTGTCTCTTTGATACCGATAGTTACAGAAGTAGGTAATGCCTTGATTTTTGTGCCATAAAAATCCAACACTGACATATTCATGGATTTTCCAAATAGATCATGTAATGCAATATCTATAGCAGCAATGGTTCCTGGTTGCTTTGGGAAATGCAGGCAAGCCTGATCAATTATTTCATTAAAAAAGCGAATGTCTTTTCCTATAATTTGATCAAGATAACCGGACTGCAAATTTGCAAGCGTATGTTGCGGTGTTTCGCCCACCACATCTACAAAAGGGTTTGCGGCACCTATTCCAGACATGCCATTTTCTAAGGTTATCTCTAAAAAAACAACTTCAGTATCAGTAATTGTTTTATAGGCAATAGTGTATGCTTTTGTAAGTGGCAAATGACTTAACCAGGAATGAACGGATTTTATTTTCATGAGTTGCTATTAATTATTTTTTTTAATTCAGGGATCAAGGAATCAACACCTTGTTGTATAGGTAATAAAACAGGAAGTTGATAAGCTAATTGATATTCTTTTTGATATGCTAGCGCTTCTTCCAAACTGCAGTGTTCTGTATTGATAGCAAGTGCAATAACTTTAGAACCTAATAGTCTGATCAATTCAATTTCAGATGCAATACTTGGAATGGGTCCCCATTCCGGAAGATCTTCGTAATACGCTCTTTTGGGTGCTACCAATAAAACAGTGTGCTTTGCATTACCAGAAATTAGTAACTCAGATCCACAAGGACCCGAAGGATTCCTAAGCGCTGATTGTCCTTCTAATAATATAATATCTGGTTGATTTGCTTCATTACAACTTAAAATGGCATGTTCTAATTCACCAGAAATAAAATCATTCACAGTAGTATCGAAAACAAATCCAAATTCACCTCCTTGTAACCAGCCAGTTTGACCAGTATAAATCATTTCTGCTTTGATACCATTTTGATTGGCAGCTTCGCGGATCATTCTGCAAGTAGTTCTTTTACCCATCGCACAATCCATTCCAATCACTGCAACAACTGGCGTTTTTAATTTAAAAATATCTCCAGTCCAGAAATGTAGATCTTTTCTTGCTTTTGGTCTTCTTACATCAGTGATGGTTACCTGATGTCTTTGGGCAAGAGCAACGATCTCTGGTTTATCATTTAAGAATTCGTGCAAACCATTCACAATAGAAATTCCATTAAGGATGCATAATTCAAGAATGGGTAAGAAACTATCCGGTAAAACGCCACCTACCGTTGCTACACCAATGATACAATATTCAATGTCGTGAACTTCTGCAATTGCATTTGCAACGGTATCAAATACTGGTATATTTCTGTGTTTGCCATCCAGAACTGTTCCTGCATCCTGTCCTGCAAATTCAGGATCAATTACTGCGAGAATACTAAATCGTTCAGTACCTCTAATTAAACCATGAGCTGTTTTAGCATCAGGTCTTGCCAAGTATCCATTTGTTAAAACGATAGCACCTGGTTTTTTCTTTGCTGATTCCATTTTTATCTGTCTTTTATCTTCCAATAAATGTTCCCGGAAATTTGTTAGTTGATTTTTTATCGTGATACACGCAGATCCCATTCACCCATACTTTTTCAATACCATCTGATAATGCTTTTGAATCCTTAAAAGTTGCATTGTCTTTAATAGTGGTAGGATTAAAGAGTACCAGGTCTGCATAATAGCCGGCGGCAATAACGCCACGATTTTTAATTCCTACATGTTCTGCTGATAGGCTTGTCATCTTTTGAATAGCAGATTCTAACCTCATGATCTTTTTATCTCGAACATAATTGCCCAATACCCTGGTAAATGAACCATAGCCTCTTGGATGTCCACCGTTTGATCCATCTGAACAAATATTTGTATTTGCCCAGGCCAGAAAATTAATGACATCTGAGTCGGTCATGGATTTTGCAACGATGGCTTCTACACCATTAGCATCCGGGTGAGCTTTTTCATATGCATCAGCTTCAGCAATTAAACCCATTAAAGTTTGTGCAGGCTTTTCTTTTCTCATAGCTGCAATTTCCGAAATGGTTTTTCCTGCATAAATAGTATTGGGTGCGAATCGAATTAAAATAGATTGAGTGGGGTCGAATGTATGGTCAACCGCATATTGCGCACTTACTGGATTGGTATAATCGGTTTTTGGAAAAAGAACCCTTAATGTACTATGCCAAAATTCGTAAGGATAACAATCTGCAGTGATATCAACTCCATTTAGGCGAGCTGTTTGTAATTGAGCTAATATTTGGGAAGATTTTCCCCAATCATCTTTCAGTGCTAATTTGATATGTGAAATTTGCACGGGTAGTTTTGCTTCCCGACCGATATTAATGATCTCATCCAAGGCATCTGCCAATGCGATGTCTTCGCTACGGATATGACTGATATATCTCGATTTTTCGGAAGCGGCTGTTTTTGCTAATTCCAAAACTTCATGACGGCTTGAAAAATAGGCACCTTCATATTCTAGTCCGGTTGACAAACCCAATGACCCTTTTTTTAATTCCGACAATAAGATTGCCTGCATGGCAGCAATCTCATTTTCAGTTGCGGGTCTGTTCATCTGACTACTGCCCAAAACTTTTTCACGAAGATCAGTATGGCCTGTATAGGTAGCAATATTGATCGCTATTGGTTTTCTGGAGATACCGGCTTTAATGCTATCTACATATGATCCGTAACCATCTTGTCCGGAAACAATGGTAGTAACACCCTGATTCAAATCAGCCAGGGCTTCAGGATACTTTGCTAGAGAACCACCAATATGACTATGACTGTCAATAAAACCAGGCGCAAGAACCATGCCCTTACCATTAATTATTTCTTCTCCATTTATTGCTTTTATATCGCCAACTTCCAGAATTTTATTACCCGAAATTCGAACGGATGCATTTCTGCTGGGAGTGCCGGTTCCGTCTATCAACCGAACATTAGTAATAAGGGTTGTAGGGGCAACTTTAATTTCTTGTGCAATTGAGTTGTAAGAAATCAGGGCTACTAAATAAAACAGGGTTAATCTACGCATAATCTGATAATGCTTGGGTACAACAATATATCTGTAAGTATAGAACGGCTTACAAGTTAGCTGAATGAAAGCTAAAAATAAAACAGAAGATAAGAAACTAAGTAAACTAATTATTTGGTAAACCGCCATGCATATTTCGTGTTTCAATTCTATAATACACATTCGGAGCCTGTGGTTCTAATGAAAAATTCCAATCAAATACATTGTGATAAAAATTAATTTCTCTTTCCGGATGAGAAGACTGAATTTCGAAATAGCCTACGGTGTTCATGTAGTATAAATTTAATGTTTCAGAAAAAGGTTAAAAAGTACTACTAAAGTTAAACGAAACAGGGTGAATAAATACTTGTTATATTTGATTTTCAAGGATTTATTATGGTAACAATAAAGTTGGTGACAGAAGCAGAAGAGCTGATTGGAATACAAAGGCTTCAAGAGGAAAACTTACGTAAGAACTTAACAGAAATAGAGGCTAATGAACAGGGATTTTTGATGGCAGAATACAGTTATGATTTCCTCAAAAAAATGCACGATGCAGCTCCTTCGGTAATTGCAGTTTCTGAAGGGAAAGTGGTGGGTTATTCTCTTGTTGCACTAAAAGCTATCAGAGACGAGCACCCATTATTGGCAGACCTTTTCAATACAATCGATAGGTTACAATTTGATTCAAATAATCTTAGTGCTTCGAATTATGTAGTGGTGGGTCAATTATGCGTTGGTAAAGGTTTTCGGGGGATAGGATTAGTTGACCAACTTTATCAATTCTATAAAGACCAATATGCAAGTGATTATGAATATTTGATCACAGACGTGGCTAAAGCAAACGAGCGTTCATTGAAAGCCCATAAAAAAACGGGCTTTCAGGTAATTGATGAATTGTCTTTCGATGGAATAGGTTGGGATATTGTTTTATGGGATTGGAATCCTAAATAATTATTTGTTTTGATTCTTTGTTTTAAGCCAGTCTAATAATCTTATTACATCTGCTTCCTGGTACTCATTCACATGAGTTTGACCAATATAACCTGCTAAAAGGGTTCTATCTATTTTAAATACGTTGGCCAATTGTTTATGCTGCCTGATTTCTATGATTGTGTTTTTATCCTTATAACAATATAGCGGAATCATATTTACATTATTATTGTTCTTATAAACCTTCATAGAATTCGCACCTGTAATGGTGTTGCTGGTTTGTGAAGTTTCATCTTTATGTGCGCCTGTATGATCTGCTGTATAATCTGTAGGCGTTACGCTGTAGTCATATAGAATATACAATCCCGCATATTTAGTACTTTGATAGATCTTATCGTTGAAGGGAATAAATTTAATAGTTGTTATAACTTCTTTATTAGCTTCTGAGTCGAAGCTTTTTCCTAGTACCAGCACACTGTCGATGGTTTCTAGTCCAGCTAATTCTTTATACTGTTTGTCTTCAATGAATATTAATTGATGTTTTTCCAGATTATAGTTTAACCCCACCTCAACAATAGTTCCATTTTTTAAGTAAACTTCACTCACTTGAAATTTAGGATAAAGCATCATTCTAAGATTCACATTATCATATACAGATTGAGCGTTACTAATGAATCCTACTAAAAAGAAGCAAATGCTGAGTATGAAATTTTTCATATAAGGATTTTAAATTCTACCTAAAGTTAAACGAGGTAAATTCATTTACCAATTTCATTTTAATTGATCGATTTCTTTGATCGTTTGTTTTTCTAAGCCAGATAAAACCGGAGGTAAATCAAATGGAGCTCGTTGGAAATAAAATAATGTGATCAGCTTTCTTTTTAGATCAACCATATATGCAGTATTAAAAGCACCACCCCAGAAAAAACTACCTTCAGATGCATTATTTAATATGGTGCCCTGCTTTGTAGTTAATCCAACACCTAATCCAAAATTGTTTAATGATTTCATGCCTCCAAAGATGAAAGTCTTGTTACCTAATTGGTTACTGATGAATTGATCAAAAATTTGTTTGCTGATGAGGTGCTTGATATTTGCATAAACACCATTATTCAATAAACAAATTAAAAATTTGGAATAATCATGAGTGGTTGAAACCAAACCACCTATAGCAGAATAATATTTTCTGTTTGCTGCATTTGGGTAATTAATAGGATAGATGTCTGGGGTTATTTCTGATAAACTATCAGGCTTAACATTCCTATATACTTTAACAAGTCGATTTTGTTTCTCCTTGGGTAAATAAAAATAGGAGTCCTTCATTTGAAGTGGCTTAAATATATTTTCCAATAAATAAGTATCTAATGATTTTCCGGATACTATCTCAATAAGCCTGCCGATTACATTGGTACTTAAACCATAGCTAAATCTCTCACCTGGTTGGTGTGCCAATGGCATTTTAGCGATTTGCTCAACTTCTTCCTCTAAAGAATTAAAAGCAATTGTTAGAGGTTTGTCTAACTGATACTGCGCAAACAATTTTTTTAGCTTAGGGTATTCATCAGAAGATGAAATACCAGATTGATGACTTAATAAATCACGAATAGTTACTGACCTATTTTTGTTCACTAATCTGATCGAATCTTTTTCAACTATTGCAACTTGCTGAATTTTAAAAGAAGGGATATATTTTTCAATAGGATCATCCAATCCGATTTTACCTTGGTCAACCAATTGTAAAAAAGCGACTGAAACTATGGCTTTTGTTTGGGATGCAATTCTAAAAATAGACTCTGTAGACATTGGAGTATGGTTTGCCTTATCTGCAAAGCCATAAGCCTTATCCAATACCACTTTATTTTGATAGATCACCATTGCTACGGCACCGGATATTTTTTGCTGCTGAATTTGTTTCTCTATGATGCTATCTACCGAATGAAAATTTTGGGCAAATAAGCATTGGATGGAGAAAACTAAACTTAAAATGAATGTGGAAATTCGATATAACATAACCATTGAGTTTATTGAACCTGTTTTAAATATTCTATAGCTGCGGATTTTTGTTGGTCGGTCATATCAACTAATTTATATTTCCTTTCCATCATATTGTACATTTCCACTGTTTTTCTAATTCTATTAAAATCATTTGAAGGGATTTTTGAAATCGTACAAGCTTCTTTTTGTTTCCATACTTCTGCATCAATCAGCTGATCGGCTTGCCTGCCATTTACACCAACTTTAGTAATTAGATCTTTTCTGTATTTGGCTTTAAAACTTACAATTAATTGAGCTTTTTGTGCAGTATCATAAATGGGATTGAAACTGAGTGTTACTAAGGGGCAGGTTTCAGCATTGGTATTGGCCTTTCTCCTGTCGATCAAAGTTTTTAATTGATCATTTGAAAGCGATAAGGCTTTATATTTTTTATACAATTCAGCTTCAACTTCATTGGCAGTTGCAAAAGTATCGTTGGTATTTTCCTGCACTTTTATTTTCTGAAGCGTTGCCCAGTAATTAAATTGTCCAATTTTGTCTGCCTTCTCTTCCGGAATATTCAATTCACTGATCAGCACTCTTTTTTCGCAGTAGCCAAACAATTCTTTCTGTTCTTCGGGAGTCCAGTTGTTGATTTTATCCTGTGCAATTGATGTTTGCTTTAAACCCAGAATAATTATTCCTACTACAAATAAAGCTTTAAATATTTTTTTTTCCATATTGTTATTTTAAACAAGAATTAATAAAGTTCTTATTTTGTTTTAGTAGTTTTTGTTAATTTTTTTTTGACCATAAAAAAGGGAGATCAAACGACCTCCCTTTAAAATTATAGATATCTTATAGATCTTTACTTTTTCGAAACTTTATATTTTTCAGTTCTTGCATCTTTAATGATGCCCTTCCAATTTAATCCATATCCAAAATCATATACATGTCCATTTGCATCCTTATAAGGGATCATATCATGTGGTACATCTTCCAATTGTTTTTCAACAGTTGACATATTGAGTGGCATTTGCATTGGTAATAAGCCAGAAGGTTCCACTTTACCAGACACCACATCCATTAGTGCTTCCACCTGTACTCCAAATTCTCCAACAATTGCATCCGCTTCTTTTTCAAATTCTCCAAATACCATTGGGTTTGTGATACTTACAGAAACAATCACAGGTTTGCCCTGCATTGATTTTTTGGTTTCAAGAATGGTATTTAAATCTGGATAGCTATTTGATTTATTGCTTTTATGTAAATAAGATCTATCAGTAATAGTTGGGTCAACCACAGGATCTCCGGCAGCAATACTTTTTGCTCTTGATTCTGTTGCCGTATAATCTTTTAATTGTAAGCTGATAGGTAAGTATCCATTCCCACCTGAAGCTCGATCTGCATCGCTATAACCGCCACTGATTGGGCTTTTGATAAATACAATAGCAAAGTCAGCCTTTGTTGGATCATCAGTAACAGTATAATATTTCTTCAGCAAGTTTAGGTTCACTGGATATTCTGTTTTTTCAGGTGAAGGTTGGCCAAAGAAATTAATACTTGCAGGTGTAGTTCTTTTTGGAACATACACTGTTTTGCCTTTTTGAATAGGTAATGTTTTATTTTGATTTTTGATCAACACAATAGATTTTAATTGCGCATTATATCCTGCTTTCATAAAATCCGGATTCCCTACAATTGATTTTGTTTCAGCAGGATCTAAATAAGGATTTTCAAATAGCCCCACTCTAAACACGTTTAACAATAAACGAACGGCTGATAATTCAAAACGTTTACGCATAAAAGCCTCTCCATGTTCTTTCACACCCATCTGGTATGCTTCTATAACAGGTTTAGCATCGTTGTTGCCACCAAATTGATCCACACCTGCCATTAATACTTTGTAATGGCGTTCAGCAATCGTTAATTTTTCTACACCCCATGACTTTCCTGCAAACACACTAGGTTTTGCACCTTCATTGGCAGTAATCAACCAATCTGTACAAACCACTCCATCATATCCGAATCTATTTCTTAACAGATCTGTAATAATATATTTACTAAAACCATTACCAACATTCTCTCCATTCTTTTTATCCTGGTTAAAAGAAATAGTATAGTAAGGCATCACAGCCGCTGCTTTTTTTGTTTTTCCTTCCAATTTAAAAGCACCTTCTGTAAATGTTTTCATTTGTGTTTCCAGATTGTTGCCGGGATACACTGCAAATTTTCCGTAAGCAAAATGCGCATCACGTCCCCCTTCTTCTGGTCCGCCACTTGGCCAATGCTTTACCATAGCGTTGACACTTTTATTACCCCAGCCCTGATAAGCATCGATAGAAATAGGGGAGGTTTGGAAACCATCTACATAAGCGCGAGCCATATCAGTAGCTAATTTTGGGTCTTCTCCAAAAGTTCCTACAAATCGATTCCAGCGTGGCTCGGTGGCAAGATCAATTTGAGGTGAAAGGGCAGTGGTTAATCCCAGTGCCCTATATTCTTTGGATGCGATAGATCCAAATTGTTTGGTAACAGCTGGATCAAATGTTGCTGCCAAACCCAGTTCTTCTGGCCATTGTGAAATGGCACCTCCAGAACCTGCATTATATTCAGCATCTTTATTTGCACCATTTCTTGGATCTGTGCTATTATTAGTAGGAATGCCCTTACCTAATCCTTCTACCAATGCTTGTGCTTTATTATTCCAAAGAGCTGCAGTAGTGGGGCTTTCAACAGTTGTAATTAATACATGTCTCAAATTATCTTTCGTTAGAAATGCAATTTGTTGATCGGATAGGTCATAAGATTTCGCACCGCTTTCTAAGAATGTTTTTCCACCATAAGTTCCTCTGGAAAAACCACCAGCGGCTGCTGGTATTGCCTGGTGACCACTATATAACATCAACCCTGCAATTTCATCTACCGTCATTTTTGATGCCAGATCTTTTGCACGTTCAATAACTGGTAAACGCCAGTCTTCATACACATCAACTACTCCATTTTTATTTAGATCTTTAAAGGGAAGACCGTCTTTAGTAATAATCTTAACACCTGAATTTGTGCTATATCCGAGTGTAATCTGGTTATTGATTTTTATTTTTTTGACACCATCGGTCAGATCATTTTCCACCCATTTTACTTGTGCGTTTGCAAGAAATGGAATAGCCAATAATAGGCAGGCAATTTTTTTCATTTGAATTAGTTAATGGCAAATCGGTTAAAAGAAATATTAGATAGACAGGCAATAAAGTTAATTCATAAATTTATTACCATGAAAAGGAAAGCATTAATCCCAGTTTTAATTTTATTGATACTTATTAAAGTAAATGTCTTTGCTCAAACAGAAAAAGCAGAAGCCAGCATTCAGGCAATTATGCAGCAAACTAATGTGGTTGGCATTTCAGTAGCAGTAGTAAAGAACAATAAGATCATTTATACGCATTCATTTGGTTATAAAGACCTGGAAACCAAGCAACCACTTACAGATGATTGCATTTTTAGAATTGCCTCCATATCCAAATCATTTTCTGCCACTTCCATCATGCAACTCGTAGGAGCGGGTAAGGTTTCATTGGATGATGATGTGAGCAATTTAATTGGCTTCACGGTTCGTAATCCAAAGTTTCCTGAAACAGTCATCACACTTAGAACCATACTGCAGCATCGTTCATCAATCAACGATAGTCAGGGTTATTTCTCTTTAGACAGTATTAATCCAGCCACCAATCCAAACTGGGCTAAATGCTATAATAGTTATGAACCTGGAAAGGGTTATATGTATTGTAATTTGAATTATAATATGACGGGCGCTATTATTGAGAAATTGTCTGGAGAACGTTTCGATCTTTATGTAAAACACCATATTCTGGATCCTTTGCATTTGTATGGAGGATACTGTGTGGATTCACTCGATAAAAATAGGTTTGCTACTATTTACGAGTACAATACAGATTCCTCAAAATTTATTTCATCACCGAATGCCTATGCTCCGCGAAGAGAGGAAATTGCACATTATCAAATGGGAAAATCAACACCCATTTTTTCACCAACCGGGGGTATGAAGATATCTGCTACTGACTTAGCAAAATATATGATCATGCATAGCAAATTTGGAAGATACAAATATGCAAAGATCATGTCTAAGAAAAGCGCAAAAGAAATGCAGACAAAGGTTTCGGAGGAAGATGGGTATGGCATGGCCATTGAAACACAGGAGAATTTGATTAAGGGCAAAACGATGAAAGGACATACTGGTTCTGCTTATGGATTGTACAGCGGTATGTTTTTTAATTCGAAAGAAAAATTCGGTTTTGTTGTGATAACCAATGGTTGTGGCCCTAAATACGAAGATGGATTTAATGGGCTAATAAAAAACACCATCAATAGTTTGTACGATAGCTTTATTTTAAAATAGGAAAGGATTTTTTATCAATTAAAATTTAAACAATGTTACCAAACGAATTAACTGAATCTGATACATCAAATAGAAGAAGCTTTATACAAAAGACTGGTTTGTTATTAGGAGGAGCTGCATTGCTGAACATTCCGGCAATCTCTATCGCCCAAAAAATTTCAAATAAATTCGAAACTTATACAGTACAAAATATCATTGATCTTATTATCAAAGAGGCAAAACTATCTCCTTTTAAAGATACAGTTGATAATATTAAAGCTGGCTCAGCTGATCAAATTGTTACAGGAATCATCAGTACCATGTTCCCTACGGTTGCCATCATTGAAGAAGCTGTGAAGTTGAAGGCAAATCTTATTATCGCACACGAACCTACTTTCTATAGCGCGGTTGATAATCTGGCTAAACAGGAAACAAATGCAATGATCCAGAAAAAACAGGCATTATTGAAAGAGCATGGCATTACAGTCTGGCGTTTTCACGATTATAGTCATTTTATGCAGCCCGATATGATCAGTCAGGGTGTGAAGAAAAAAATGGGCTGGGAATCGTATCAAAAAAAAGGAGAACCGCTTATTAAAATACCAGCTATTAGTTTGGAAAAACTGATACAGAGTTTTAAGAAAAATCTATCTATTCAACACTTAAGAGCAATTGGGGATTTGAAACAAACTTGCAGTAACATTTCCCTTTTGCCAGGTGCTTGGGGAGAGCAAGCACATATCAATGCCATTGAAAAAAACAAGCCCGATGTTTTAGTGATTGGGGAATTAGTGGAGTGGGAAACTGCCGAATATGTGAGGGATGCAAGGAAAATGGGTTCCAACATTGCCCTGATCATTTTGGGTCATTCTGTGAGCGAAGAGCCTGGTATGGAATTGTTTGTGCAATGGCTAACCCCTAAACTGCCCGGTTTGCCCATTACACATATTGCTTCTGGAGACCCTTTTCTTTGGATTTAACTATGAAATATTAAAAAGAAATATTACTTTGCGTCAGATTGACACAAACAAATAAACGTTAATACCGATTGCAATGAAAAAAAATTTCTCCAAAATGCTTGGCATGTTGGGTTTGCTGTTATTGGCAACCTCAGCTTTTAGTCAGCAAGCGCTACCTCAACTAGGAAAAAATCCAGTGGCAGATGTAGTAAAGGCAATGACCTTACAAGAAAAAGTAGATCTAGTAATTGGCCAGGGCATGTTCCTGCCTGGTATGGCTTTCCCGGGAATGGGTGGTGGTGCTGAACCTACCACAGCACAGAAAAGAATGTTAGGTGCAGCAGGCACAACAGTGGCTATTTCACGTTTGGGTATTCCTGCCATTGTGGTGTGCGACGGACCTTCTGGTACGCACGCTTTCAATAGTGGCAAGAGTCGTATTTATTATGCAACCGCATGGCCAGTAGGAACTTTATTAGCATCAAGCTGGGATACAGCTGTGCTTCGCAAAGTGGGTGATGCTTATGGTAAAGAAGCAAAAGACTTTGGAATTGATGTGATACTCGGACCAGGTATGAATATTCATAGAAATCCATTGGGAGGAAGAAATTTTGAATACTATTCAGAAGATCCTTTGATTACAGGAACAATGGCGGCAGCTATTATAAATGGTGTTCAAGCGAATGGCATTGGCGTTTCTGCTAAACACTTTTTTGCAAATAATAATGAAAACAACAGAAATACTGTAAATGTAATCATGAGCGAAAGAGCCATGAGAGAAATTTATTTAAAAGGCTGGCAGATCATGGTGAAGCAATCTAATCCATGGACTATCATGAGTTCTTATAATTTAGTAAACGGACCTTATACTTCTGAAAATCCGGAATTACTGAATACTATTTTGCGTGAGGACCTTGGTTTTAAAGGAATGATCATGACTGATTGGTTTAGTGGAAGAAATGTTGTGGGACAACAAAAAGCAAATAACCACTTGATCATGCCAGGAACTCCTCAACAAAAAGCTGCAATTCTAGATGCAGTTAAAAAGGGTGAATTGGATGAGAAAGTTCTGGATCAAAACGTAACTGAAATTCTAAACCTAGTTTTATTAACCCCAACTTTTAAAGGCTATAAATTTACAGATGCACCTCCATTAAAAGCCAACGCTCAAATTTCTCGTTGGGCTGCAACTGAAAGTATGGTCTTGTTGAAAAACGATGCAAAAGCATTACCAATTGAAAAAGGAACTGCAGTTGCTGTTTTCGGAAACAATGCATTGGATTTAGTTGCTGGTGGTACAGGTAGCGGAGATGTAAATAGAATGTATACTGTTCCTTTAGCTGATGGTTTATTCCGTGCGGGGTATTCTTTAAATGCAAATGTATATAGTACTTATAGTGATTATGTAGCTAAAGAACTTGCAAAGAAACCTGTAAGAAGCTTGATGGAAGACCTAATGAGTCCGCCTTCTCCGATTGTTGAAATGACGGTTTCTAATGAATTGATACAAAAAGCTGCATCTGAATCTAAAATAGCAATCATCTCTATCGGACGCAATGCTGGTGAAGGTAATGATCGTAAAGTAGTAGATGATTATACTTTAACTGAGAAAGAACAAACATTGATCAAAAATGTATCAGCTGCTTTCCATGCAAATAATAAGAAAGTTGTGGTTGTTTTAAATGTGGGTGGAGTTGTAGACGTTACAAATTGGCGCGATAATGTAGATGGTATCTTGTTAGCATGGCAACCTGGTTTAGAAGGAGGCAATGCAATGGCTGATATCATTTCTGGAAAAGTAAATCCTTCAGGAAAATTAAGCACCACATTCCCACTTAGTTATGACGATGAGATCAGTGCTAAAAACTTTCCTGGAAGAGAAATTCCTGGAACAGAAAAACCAGCTTTATTCGGACAAAAAGCGGTAGATGCTGAAGCGATATATGAAGAAGGTGTTTATGTTGGATATCGTTATTATAGCAGCTTTGGTAAGAAAACAGCTTATCCTTTTGGATATGGTCTTTCCTATACACAATTCAAATTCAGTGACCTTACTTTAAGTTCACCTATACTCAACGGAAGCATTCAGGCAAGTGTTACAGTAACAAATACAGGAACAGTAGCTGGTAAAGAAGTGGCTGAATTATATATCAGCGCACCTACTACTAAGTTAGACAAACCAGTTGCTGAATTAAAAGCATTTGCTAAATCAGGTTTATTGGCACCAGGTGCTTCACAAACATTTAATTTCACAATCACTGCATCTGATCTGGCATCATTCCAAACAGCAAGTAGCTCATGGGTTGCTGATGCTGGTGATTACACAGTAAAAATTGGAACTTCTGAAGAAACTTATGCTTCGGCAGCTTTCAAATTAGCTAAAGAAGTAGTAGTTGAAAAAGTACACAAAGTTGTGGTTCCAAAAATCGCCATCAACGAATTAAAGAACGTTGTTGCAAAACCAAAAAAATAATTCATAGATAGCACAAATAAAAAAGTGTCCTCCCAAGCAGTTGGGAGGACCTTTTTATTTTATGACCTATAATAGCATTAGTAAATACTTTTAAAGCCCTGTCATTTTTTCCATGGCTTCGGTATATCTGTTTCCCTGAACCTGAATTTTTGCAGCAGCATCCTGAATTTCATTCAATTCTGTAGTACTTAGTTTAATGATGGCGGCACCTAAATTTTCAGTAAGCCTATGTAATTTGGTAGTGCCTGGTATAGGAACTATCCATGGCTTTTGAGCAAGTAACCAGGCCAATGCAATTTGTGCAGTGGTACCATTCTTTTGTTTTGCAAAGTTTGATAACAAATCAACCAATGCCTGGTTGGCTTCTATCGCATCTTTAGTAAATCTTGGTAATCCACTTCGAATATCATTTGCTGCGAACTGAGATTGGTCATTAATGGCTCCCGTTAAAAATCCTTTTCCAAGCGGACTAAAAGGCACAAATCCAATTCCTAATTCTTCCAGAGTTGGAATGATCTCGAGTTCAGGATTTCTGGTCCATAAAGAGTACTCACTTTGTAAAGCACTTACTGGTTGAACTGCGTGTGCTTTGCGAATGGTTTCTGCACCAGCTTCAGACAAACCAAAATATTTTACTTTGCCTTCCTGAATTAAATCTTTCACAGCACCTGCCACGTCTTCAATTGGAACAGAAGAATCTACACGATGCTGATAAAACAGATCGATCACTTCTACCCTTAATCTTTTAAGAGAAGCCTCGGCAACTTTTTTGATATGTTCAGGTCTGCTATTGAGTCCGATATATTTTGGTCCGCCATTTGGGTCCATCTCGAATCCAAATTTTGTAGCAATAGCCACTTTGCCTTTGAAGGGTTCTAAAGCTTTGCCTACGAGTTCTTCATTTACATATGGTCCGTAAACTTCTGCCGTATCAAAAAAATCAACTCCTAACTCAACAGCTTTTCTCATGAGGGTTATCATTTCTGAGCTATCAGCTGCAGGGCCCAGACCGAAGCTCATTCCCATACAACCTAATCCAAGGGCTGAAACTTCTAAACCACTATTTCCTAATTTTCTTTTTTGCATAATTGTATCAGTTTTATCAGAACAAAATTATCAGTCAGTGGCTGAAGGAATTAACTAAAACCAAAGAAGTACCTACTAAAATCAAATATTCCTAAATTTCAATGGGCTTGTAGCTGTATGTTTCTTGAAAAAGTTATTGAAGTGTGTTACTTCTGTGAAGCCAAGAGCGTAAGCAATTTCTGAAACCGACCATGCACTATGTTTCAAAAGGATTTTCGATTCCTGTAAAATACGCTCTGCTATTATTTGAGAAGTTGTTTTTTCGGTAGTGTCTTTTACTGAGCGGTTAAGATGATTTACGTGAACGTTCAACTGACTTGCAAAATCTGATGCTGTTCTGAATTGTATTTTAGGATGCACTTCGTCAATCGGAAATTGTCTTTCGAGCAATTCTAAAAATAAAGTAGAAATTCTTTGAGATGCATTGATTGGTTGCTTATCGAAATTGGAGCTTGGCTCCATTTTCATAGCAAAATGTAATAATTCAAAAACGATATTTCTTAAGACATCGTACTTATGAACGTATTCAGAATTTATTTCTTGAAATATTCTTTCAAAAATGACTGATACTTGAGAAGCTTGTTCATCTGTTAACTCAAAGAGATGCGTACCATTAGGTTGGAAAACCGAATATTGACTTAAGCTTCCAAACTGATGAAAAAAATGCTGATTAAAAATGCAAAAAGCACCAGAACGAATTTTATCTAGATGCTCCCATTTATAAGGAATTTGAGGGTTTGAAAAAGATAAGGCCTGCTTTTTAACCTCTATAACTTTATCGGCATAGTAAACCTTACTATTACCTTTCACAAAAGTTATTTTATAAAAATCTCTACGTTTAAAAGGAATGGGTTGTGCTTTATCGCCTTGAAATGGTTCTAGCCTAAATACGTTGAAATGCCCAATTTCATTTTTTAAATTTTCGGGCATCCAATCGAATTTTCTTTTATAAAAATCCTCAATGGTTTCAACTTTATTCATGGTGTTAAGTTACACTATTCAAATAGTAAATTCGGTGACCTCTTCTTAGTTATTTTCGGGTATAGTTGTGATTGAATGAATAATTAAGGCTAACATTCCAAACAAAATCTTTGGTAACTATATTTGTTTTGATCTTCTGATTAAATATCGCAGCTATAGAGAATGGGCATTTATTCTTTTGTAGCGATACAGTTGCACTTGTAAAGTAGCCATCCAGTTTATCCAATTGCAAATAGTAAACCTGTGGCCTGAAATTTATATAAATATCTTTTAGGATAGATATATGCGAAATATTAGTATTCAGGGTAATAAAATGAGTATTATTGGTGGTTCCAATGTCTAACCCATGTGAATACAAATAATAAATTCCAACACTAAAGTTTTTATTAAAAAAATAATTTGGTACTAATTCAGATGCTAGATATCGCTTTACTTGAGTAATATCTGTAGAAATACCATTGATGATCACATTAGGAAAATTGTAGGACAAACCTAAGTGAGTTCCTGCAGTGAATTTAAATTTATCAGTATTGGTAATTTTATATCTACCCCATAAAAGAATACTCCAAGGTTTCCCTTCCAGAGAGAACCTGAATTCCGGGTCAAAACTTAGCCTTTTATCTCCCATAGATAATGTGACAATCGTAGCAGGTTTGCCTAAAGAAAAAGTAGGAATAAATGAAATACCATTATTGGTAACTAATGCATTTCCTGAAAAATGGTATACTTTCTTAGCACTATCACTATTTTGAGCACTCGAAATTTGCACGATACAGATAGAGAAGATTAATATGCAAAATGCTTTCCACCGTTTAATTAAAATATTGGGCATTGATTGATTTTTGTAACACAAAAGAACTTCCTTTTTATTATATTATGTAACTGTATTCAAATTGATTATTACAAATTTCAAACAATCATACTTTAGAGCATTAGAAGGGAACATTAATTCCAAAATTCCAGATAAACCCATTTGCAGGTGTTACAATAAGGGGTATAGTAGTTTGCACATAAAAATTGAATTTCCAATTCTTCATTTGAAAATTAGAAGTTTGGGATATAAATAGACCCTCCATCATATCCACATCGTATAAATAAAAAATACTTGGGTGAAAACCTAGTATGGCACTCTTTCCGATTTTTAAATTTTCCATGGAATAAGCCAGATTAAAATACTCTTCGCTTTTAACACCTAGTTGATCTAGACGAAGACTATGCCAATAATTGAACTGAATTTTTCTATTCCCATTAATTTTTATTTCGCCATTAAGCTCATTACCCAAATATCTTTGTAGTTGAAATTCTTCATTTTTATTTAAGACTGGGTTCCTTTGTAAAAAGAAAAAGTTTGGGTTCAGTGCTACTCCTAGTGTGAGCTTCTTGTTATTGATAAAATTATATCCCAATCTTACATTCATTATCCAGGGTTTGGCATCTATGCCAAAATAAAATTCCGGATTAAAATAAAATCCTCCTTTTTTGATATAAGTGGAACTAATGATCGCTGGTCTGCCCAAAGCAAATATGGGAGCCGGGGCAGTACCATTATTGGTAAGTTGGATATTACCGCTAACTGTAACTGGTATAGAAGACTTTTCTTTTTGGGCAAATAGGAACGAAGAATAGCAAAGTGCTATCAATACAATCGCAGAGCATTTTTTCAAATTCGCTGTTTGATATATTAGCAATATGAGTTAAGGCATATCGAATTTAAATCAAATACTTGAATACTATTGTATTAAACAGTTTTGTTATAGATGTTCTTTTACGAATGTTTGGCAATAGTTTTTGATCAATTCTCTTACTCTGGCAAAT
The DNA here is from genome assembly GCA_947371755.1 of Chitinophagaceae bacterium. Lineage (GTDB taxonomy): Bacteria > Bacteroidota > Bacteroidia > Chitinophagales > Chitinophagaceae > Sediminibacterium. Next base: position 22,665 of record CANBQT010000009.1, on the reverse strand, counting down.
TCATTTTTAATTTCCAATTCCGTACCTGTTGCTTTTGCAGGATCTGGAAAATTGTAATGAAATTTTTCGGCCCTGCTTGGAAAATAAGGGCATCTTTCTTTTGCATTATCACATACGGTTATCACAAAATCAAAATCTATTCCTTGATATTCTAATACATTATTGGAAGTATGTTTTGAGATATCAATCCCATCTTCCATCATGGTAGCAATTGCTTTTGGATTTACTCCATGAGTTTCAACACCTGCGCTGTATACTTGAGCTTTATCACCTGCAAAAAATTGTAGATAACCATCCGCGATTTGACTACGGCAGCTATTGCCAGTACATAAGACTAGTACTTTCTTCATAATTATATTTTATTAATTAGCAGCAACCTGAACCTGGCGTGCAGCAGCTTTGTTTTTCTGTTAATGGTTTTTGGGCAAATACGGTGATGCTGAATATTCCTGTATTGCCATTTTTTAAAAGTTCTATTTTCTCAGCACTTAAATAGTTGATCAAAATATCATCAGGAATTACAATTGGTTTTTCTTTTTGAATGGTGATATTCTCAAAACCATTGGCTTGGATCAATTCCAGATATACATCTCTTTGGATAGCACCTGCCACACAACCGGCATACATTTCTGCGTCTTTTCTTAAACCTTCTGGAAGTGCGCCTAATAGAACCACATCACTAATACTGAAGTGACCACCTGGCTTGAGTACTCTGTAAATTTCTTTGATTACTGCATCTTTATTAGGTACTAAATTCAGTACACAATTACTAACAATTACATCTGCCGCATTGGAGGTGATAGGCATTTTCTCAATATCGCCTTGTCTGAATTCAACATTATTAAATCCTCTGGCTTCTGCGTTAGCTCTTGCTCTATCAATCATGGCAGTAGTAAAATCAATGCCAATTACTTTACCGGTTTCTCCGGTTTCATGTCTTGCTATGAAACAATCATTGCCTGCACCGCTTCCCAGATCAACTACCACATCACCTTTTTTAATTTTTGCAAATTGTGTGGGTAAGCCACAACCAAGACCTAAGTCGGCATCTGCATTATATCCTGCTAAATGAGTGTAGTCGTCGCTCATGATATTGTATACCTCGGTTGAGCAACCACCTGCCCCACAGCAGGAAGACATATTGGTTTCTTTGTCTTGTAAGGCAATCTCACTGTACTTCTGTCTAACTATTTCTTTTAATTGATCTTCAGTTTGCATAACATGTATTTTAAGTTGTTTATAATATCGTAATAAGACGATGAATAAGTTCAAAAAAAATCAACAACATTTAGATTTGTTAGTCAATAAGGTTTGAAATAATTCGCCCATTTGAGACATCGCTTTTTTCCATTCTTTTTCGTCGATGCAATAGCATACAGAAGCACCATCAATATCTCCCTTGATCAAACCAGCTTCCTTCAGTTTTATTAAATGTTGTGAAACCGTACTTTGTGAAAGTGGTAACTCATCCACAATATCACCACAGATACAAGCCTGCTTTTTTACCAATAAATTTAAAATAGCAATCCTGGCAGGATGCGACAATGCCTTAGCATAATTGGCTAACGCAATTTCTTTTTCTGTGTATTCACTAGTTTTACTCGCTCCCATATTCATCGTAAAATTACGATGAATATTTAGATTGCCAAATATTTTTTTAAAAAACTTGGAATAAAATTCCTGTTATGCCTTATAAGATTCTAAAATTTGGGTTACCTTAAAATATCTAAAACTTGCCAAATGCAACCACAAACAATGGCCACTACCATGATTCCCAATAATGCTCATAAAGACATTCCGGGAAATCCATCTACAGCAAAAAGTAGCACAGAAAAATTGAACGATCGATCCAACGGAAAACCTCTGAGAGTTTTAACAGAGGAGGATTGGGCTTTCTGGATCCATCATGGATATATCGTGATTAAAAATGCAGTACCCCGCGAACAAGCTTTGGCAACTGCTACATTTTTATGGGAGTTTGAAGAGAAAGATCCCAATGATATCAATACTTGGTATACCGAACCAAGAGCAGAAATGAAAATGAAAGAATTAGCCAATACAGGAATGGTTGAATGTTACAATAACCAACATTTATGGAATAACAGACAAATGCAAAAAGTGTATGATGCATTTGTTGATATCTGGGGCACAGAAAAATTATGGGTAACCATTGATCGTGCGAACTTAAATTTTCCAATAAGACCAGGATTTGAATACAAAGCATTTATACACTGGGACTACGATCCAGAAACAAAACCAGTGAATGTGCAAGGTGTATTAGCATTGGCAGATCAAACGGATGAGAATATGGGTGGATTTCAATGCATTCCAGAATTATATCGAAATTATGATACTTGGAAATTAACACAACCAGCAGATAGAGACCGTTTTAAACCAGATACAACTGGATTTACTCCTACAAAAGTAAAATTAGAAGCAGGTGATTTACTGATATTTAATAGTACAGAACCACATGGTATCAGAGCAAATAATAGTGGAGATAAAGTAAGAATTGCACAGTATATTTCTATGATGCCAGCTGAAGAAGACAATGAAGCCCTGCGTCAATGGAGAGTAAATTCATGGAAAAATAGAATAGCGCCAGAAGGTTATGCATTTCCAGGTGACCCAAGAAATTGGGAGCAGACAAAATATGATACTGCATCATTGAATGAGTTAGGCAAGAAATTATTGGGATTAGAAAATTGGTAAACCTCTTTTCAATTCTTAGCAGTATAAAAAAAAGCCATCCTGAAGATGGCTTTTTTTTATACATTGAAATATAAGTTTAATTGGCTCCGTCTAATTTTGCTCGATCAACAGCATACTGACCTACACTGTTTCCTACTTTGATCCCAATTTCACAATCGGATCGATAATGCAGACCGCCCACCAGTCTTGATTTAGAAGCATCTGCAGCCATTTGTGTATAAGCAGCTGCTCTTTCTGGATTTAAATAACCAAGAATGGTAGAAGCTGCACCACTAAATGTAGAGTGTCCAGAGATATAAGATGGGAAATTAGGCAACCCTGTTAATGTTTTAATCGCGGGGTTTAATTGAGAAGGTCTTGGATTATAATAAGTATACTTGGTATTCCAACATACAATTCCTGCATCCATTAAACTCATATTGAGTAATGCCAGATTTCTGGCCCATTTTACTTCACTTAAATTTTTTGGAATAAAATCTTCAGCAGCAATTGCGTTCCAATGTCCTGGTGGAGTATAGGTACCCACACCATCGCCCCAGAATAAAACAAGTTGTTTGTTTTCTAATGTAGGATTGCTTGTATAGCTATAAACCTCCGCAGTTTCCTTTTTCATTTGATCACTTGAAGTAAGAGGCGGTGGTGGAGGAACCAAAGCCCTTGTTGTTGCAGTATCAAATAAGAAAGGGATCACTTTGCCAAAAAGTGGTAACATACCTGGGCGTTTTGGATTATCCTGACTGATCCAGGGGATTTCTCCTTTTGCTGCAGTGGATGTTTCAAAATTTGCCCAGTCTGCAGGGGTTCCTACTGCCTTACCAGCATTATCTGTTCTGGCTCTTGCGATGAAGGTCTGTGCAATTTGTCTGCCCAGAGCTTCACCTGCAGCAATATCACTTCTTGTTGCAGAACCCGACATGATTGCAGCATCTTCATGTGCCTGTGCTTTTAATTGAATTGCTCCAATCTCAGTTGGAAATAATAGTTTCATCATTTCTGCTGTAACACCTGCTAACACTGCAGCTTCTGATGGGTAAGAAGGTAAAGTGGTTGAAGGAACTTTTGCAACTATGTTCACATCAGTTATATATGGAGCAGGACGGTTGTATAATTTTTTATAGTACCAGCATGCTACCAAAGCATCATACTGTGCTGCTGTTATATATGCATATGCTCTTGCAGCATAAGGTGGATTGGCAAATGGAAATAAAGGATAGGCAAATGGATTAGCGGAACTTGGTATTGGATAAGTTCCATCAGGATTTTGATAAGGAGGTAAATTATACTTTGCTACTAATGCACGCATAATTTCATTCCATCTTAAAACGCCACCAGCGGCCCAATATTTAATATTTTCATCCTGTTCTTTTGAGAGATTCTTTTGCAAGCCTTTGATCTCATTTAGTTCTGCTATATAATTTACATTGGTTACCAAAAGTGGAGTAGCTACCGCAAATGTATCTGGTCTTTTTAAAAGAATAGTCTTCCATGCGCCTGCAGTGATATCAATACTGGCAGGATTTAAAGCAGGTAAATTATCAGTTCTTGAAGTAATTTTTTTTGAACAATATGCAAGTGTCAATATCGCAATTACTAAATATATTTTTATAGTATTTTTTTTCATGTTATTTGTTTTGAGTTGAGGAATTGTCAGAAGTAGTTTTCTTTTCCTTCTTTTTAGAGAAATCTAATATGTAGAAAAAGCCACCATAGAAACCGGTAGACTGTCCTACATTTCTTCCAGCTATAACATGACTAGCTCCACCCACAAGAGCAAGACCACTCACTTTTTGAATTTCATATTTAATATTGGCTGCAATAGTTGTTGCATTCATTTTATTACTTGGGAATGGCATATTGTTTTTAGTGATATCAAATCCCCCAAGTGTTTTCATATCTGTTATGATGGCTTCTGCTATTAAACCACTACTTCTGTATCCTGTTCTTAAGCTGATCGTATTTACATCTGGCATAGAAACTTCATTAGTTAAAAACAGGCTGGTAGTATAATAACTATTTCTTTCAAGTTTGGTATTTCCTCTGAGCGTGTATGTCTCAGAACCAGTTATAAAGAATTTTCCCAGCTGATAATCCAATAATAATCTGCCAGAAACGGTACTACTTTTTAGTCCAATTGACAATGGTAAATAATCAACAATATAATCTGTCATAGGTACTGATGCACCTCCTAACAAGTAAAGTGAGAATGTTCCATTTTTTAAAGATGTTTCAATGGGCATCCATTTAATCCATGCAGAAAAATCTTGTATGCCAGATGCAGGATGTAACACACCCCTACTTGCTTTATTTGAAATAAATGGGGCATTGAACAATAAATTCAGATTGTCTTTAATGCCATAATTGCCCATGACACTAATTTGATTCGTTGATATCGTTCCAATATTTAAATTGTCTCTTAAATTGGTTCCTTCCCAATATTTATTCCAGCTGCTATGGCTATAGTTTAAACCAGTACAAAATAGGTTCTTGTTCATCATGATGGCATCCTGGTCGGTTTGTGCAAATGATGAGGTGAAAGAGAATAACATACTCGTTACAATGAGTAGTTGTTTATAGGATTTCAATATGTTCATTTTTGTAAATTGAGGTTAATCTTATACAGATGCACTTGTAACTAATCATACATTTTGGGTACAAATAAATTGTGTTAATACTCCGTTGGAATACTAAATCATAAAACTTTAAATAAAAGATTATGCCTCTGGTGGCTGATCTAGACCTTGCAGAAAATTAAAACTTGAAAAGAAAGTATGATAGGAATCATGCTTCAAGTTTGTGGTGTAAATATGCTGGTAAATATCAAAATGATGTTCTTGAATCAAATCAGAAATAGTTGATTTAACTATTTGATTCGAGGAAGTCTTTTTAGAATTATTGGAAGATGCAATATCATTTAGCTGTTTTGCAAAATCATTTTTAGATTCTTTGATAGATGATTTTGTAAAGTTGGGTACGCAAAGAATTTCCAATGTGTCGTTTAAAAAACGCTTTTTTACGTATTGATAGTTTATACCATTGATGTCAATATTGCCTTCAACAGATTCAAACTCAGTAGAACTAGATATATAAGGTAGATTTAAGTGAAGCTTAAAACTGATTAAATCTGATTCCTTGTATTGGTGCTGATCCAGAGTAGCTTGCAAATCATTGGTTGATTTATGTTCAAAGTAGTTAGCTAGGAATTTATAGCCAACAATGTTGAACATTAATACAAGTAGTAATAATATGGCAATCAGTTTTTTCAACTAAGCTTAATTGGATTTTGCAAGGCTGGTGATGAAAATAGAGAAAATAGTTACTAAAAAGTATTTTTTAAGCCTATTTTAAGTTTGTTTAGTAAGACCCATTTTTTTAAAGATGGGTTGGGCATAAAAAAATAGGTTACAGTATAAACCATAACCTATTAATAATTAAATCCTTAAATGTTATTTGTAGTTCTTTTTCGAAAGATTGGCCACACTGGTTTTTAAACTTTCAAACATATCACCCTTACTGGTATCCTGTTCAACGAACCAATGTTTTAAACCAGCTTTTTTTCTGGCAGCAAAAATTCGGTCAAAGTCAATGACACCATTTCCAATCTCGGTGATTTCGCCTTTGCCGGCAGACATATCTTTCACATGCCATAATTCAAAACGACCAGGATATTTATCAAAATACTTGATAGGGTCTTGTCCTGCTTTTGCAGTCCAATAAAGATCCATTTCCATTTTTACCAGATCTGCCTGTGTATTAGTAAGAAGATGATCATACACAGTAGCATCTCCAAATTTTTCAAATTCAAAATCGTGGTTATGATAAGCAAATTGAATACCCGCTGCTTTAGTAGTTTTTCCGGCTTTATCTAATATAGCAGGCAAAGCAGTATAATTTTCCTTGGTTCTTTCATTAGGCATTAAATAAGCACAAGCCATGTACTTCGCGCCAATGCTATGTAAATCTTCCACTGCCTTATCCCATCCATTCAGAATTGTGCCGTTTCCCTTCGATGCTAAACCTGTAACATGATGTGAACTGAATACTGAAATGCCAGTCTTGTCTAAGATTGATTTGAATTCTGCAGCTGATTTACCGAAGAAAGTACCATTATATCCAAAAAGCTCAATATTGTCAAAGCCTAATGAAGCTAATTTTTCTAAAGCCCCTTCCAGGTTTTTTGAAACAGCATCTCTAACTGTATAGAGTTGAACTCCTAGTGATTTTTTCTTTCCGAATTCGGCAAATAAATTATTGGTATACAGTCCAGCTGTTCCCAAAGCAATACTTTGTAAGAATTGACTTCTTTTCATGCGTTAAAATTGATAAATGGTTTGCAATCGATTTTTTAAGTATCATTTCGAATTCAAGAAATAATACAGGGGTTAAATTAAACATTTAATGCGTCGCTATGACACAATGAGTCAATTTTATTTTTTCTACAAAGCTGTTCTGGTAAAGAAATTAAAATAGTTTTTCCTGAGGTGGTTTAGCTCCTCCCAATCTGATGTAAACCGTAGTTTGACCTCTATGATGCGTTTGGTGCTCAAAACATTTATTAAAGGCAATACCTTTTGTTAATTCAAACCTGCCCATAAACTTTATGGTTTCGGTTAATTGTTCTGGACTTGTATTCTTAAGATTATCTATTACAAAGTCATATCCAGCCAATACTATTTTGCTTACATTTTCTTTTGATTTGTCTGCGGTTTTTTCAGCTTCTCCCAGACCAAATGGACTTTTTGCGCCAGTGATTGCGTTTGTAAAACCATAGTTGGCATCTGTTAAATGAAGCATTTGTTCAGCGAATGAACGCATTTCAGGAGTTGGTTTTAAATCATATTTATCAGCAGGCATCGCATCTAAATATTCTTTCGTATAAATTTTAGCTCTTTCCCATTCTTTAATCATATCATCCTTTGCATTTTGTGCATGTAAAGTTTGAAAACTACAGAGCATGAGGATGGCTGCAAACAAAAATTTCATCTTTTTCATTTTAATTGATTTTGATTTAAAAAATTGATTTGTGGGTATGATATTTTCGAATTTTTGAAGGGGCATATCAAGATACAGGTTTTATTTAAATTATGAAAGCTCAGAAAAAATCAAAGGATTCAATCAGTATTTTACTTTGCTATAAATGTTCTATTTTTTACTTCGCTGAGAAATTGTGAGTTGATAATCAAACTTTTAGTAAAAACACAATCGATTATTCCTGTTACAACTCATTCTTTAATTAAATTATAATCTAATGTGACAATTTAAAAGTTTATTTTAATGTAGTATACTTCTAAAAAGCCCCCTACATTTTTAAAATCATAAAATTATAAACATGCCTAAGTATGTCATTGAAAGAGAAATCCCAGGAGCGGGGAAATTAACATCCGATCAATTAAAAGGAATCTCACAAACTTCATGCGGAGTTTTAAGCAATTTAGGTCCACAAATTCAATGGTTACAGAGTTATGTAACTGGCGATAAAATCTATTGTGTTTATATTGCTCCTAACGAAGAAATGGTTCGGGAACATGCAAAACAAGGAGGGTTCCCCGCAAATTCTGTAAGTGAAGTAATCACAATTATTGATCCTACTACTGCAGAGTAAAAATTTAATAGGGAGGATTAGATTCAATTAAATCCTCCCTATTGAAATCATTTAAAGTGTACTGATCATTTCTACATCTTCTTCTTCAACAAGAATTGTGCTTGCTCTATTCGTCACTATTTTTCTTCCTACAGTATAAATTAACGATGCAAAGAGAGAGCATCCTGCCATAACCCCCGTCATTGGTAATGAACTGCCGTCTTGCAAAATGCTTACTACAGCAGACATCATTGCCCCAATACTCATTTGAATGAAACCCATTAATGCGGAGGCGCTTCCTGCATTATGACCAAATGGAGCCATAGATAGTGCAGAAGCATTTGGAAAAATAAATCCCTGACAACATAGAAATAAAAAAATCAAGCCGATGGTTAAATATAATTCGTGTAAACCAAGTATTGAAGTTGACACTAATGCAATCCCAATTACACTTTGGATATAAATGGAGGCACGAATGATCTGTTCTGATTGGAACTTCTTTAATAATATATTATTGATCTGACTAGCACTAATTAATCCAGCAGCAATTGTAGCAAAGATCCAGCCATAGTATTGTTCACTTACTTTAAATATTACCATAAAAACATAGGGCGAACCACTGATATAGGCATAGAGACCAGCATATGCAACTGCACCAGTAAAAGTATAAATGCCAAATTGCGGATGTTTTATGATGGCAATAAAACCACTGATTATAGAATTTGGTTTTAAAGAATAATTCGGGTCTGGTTCTTTGCTCTCAGGTAAAATAAAATAAACTGCCACAAGGATGAGTGAGATGACGATGATGAGCATTCCGAAAATATAGCGCCATCCAAAATACGCTGTAATATAACCACCCAAAGTGGGCGCTATAATTGGTGAAACAGCAACGACTAGCATTAAAGTTGAGAACACTTTTGCATTATCCTTGACTTCGAAAAGGTCCCTAACCATAGCCCTTGATGCAACCATTCCAACACATCCACCTAAAGCTTGAAAAAGCCTGAATAATATCAGACCATTCACAGACATAGTGGTAGCACATCCAATAGCTGCAAGGGCATAAATGGTTAATCCAAAATACAAAGGTTTCTTTCTTCCGAATCGTTCTAAAAGTGGGCCATAAATGAGTTGTCCGATAGAGATTCCTATAAAAAAGGAAGAAAGTGATAACATCACAGAAGATACCGAAGTATTCAATCCCTTTGCAATATCAGGGAAAGCAGGTAAATACATATCAATCGATAAAGGACCAATAGCTGTAAGTAATCCTAAAATAAGTATCAGGTATTTTTGATTCTGAGATTTGCTTTTATTCATTCTTGGTGGATCAGACGCTAAGTTAAAGTCATCTTTTCAGATATCTTTCACTCTTTGGATGGAAAAACTCCCATGAATGAAGAAATTCCTGGTAACAATCAATTCTTTCCAGAGATGCACCTTTTAATTTTCCTTCCAAACAAAGTCCATCATAACTCCAAAATGATCTTGTTTTCAAATCAATAATCGAGTCTCCTTTCTTTACAAATTTTAATGATTCCTTATTGAGTGTTCTGTTAAATGCATGGAAGGAAGCAGTATCATTTTCAAGTAATAGTAAAACGGGTAGATTAGGTAAAGAGTCTTGTATCATCCTGTCATTAGCCAGTAAATTCCAATCATAAGTTTTTGCATTCAGGTTATTTTGAATTCCAAGAACCCATGATTTTTCTTTCCATGATAAAGAGTCTCTTTTTGTCAATCCACTTTTAGACCTTCCTTTATCATAGACATCCATCTTTTCAAAAGTTTCTTTAAATTTCTCATCTGGTTGTAATACTAGTGCATTGGGATGTTGTCTAAACCAAACGTTTAGACCAACTTGTTCTGAACGTATTTCTTCTAAACGATACCCCTTTAATGGACCAGCGATACATTCACCAGTAGATTGTCTCCACCAACTTTTAGTAGTGGCATCTTCAAACATAGCATTAAAATGGTCCATTCCTACTAAGCGAAATGTTTCTACTTTCCCGTTTACTATTGGACTATATATTCTCCCTGTTCTGCAAACCGTACAATAGGTTACCATTACTGGTGTATGATCAATAGAATCGCGAACCTGATGATGGTAGCCTATTAATAGTATCGGATAAGCTTTTGATTCATTTCCAATGGTAGCACCTATAATCAGCTTATTGGTAGGAATCTTGTTTTTAGAAATGTCAAAAAAATAAGTCTTAGTAGGTTGGTAAAACATCTTATCTGCTTCCATCTTGAAAGTAAATACATAAAATATAATCAGGTAGAATAACGATAAACTAATTGCCAGGATTTTTTCTTTCCTCTTGCCATTACTAATAATTGAAACAAGTGGGTATAAAATCAAAAGATAGCCAATGATCCGAATGAGGGTTTTATTTGACCCCAAAAAATAGGCTAATTCAATACTGTTGTTCCTTTGACTCCCGGGCATGGGCATGATCAAATACACCCGCAGGCATTCGAAAATGATCAAAAATGTGAAACCGATGAACAGTAAAGATTTTTTCATTAATAAAATTGCTTCTGTTTATTAATTAGTGATCGAAACTTACCACACGAGTGACTTTCCAATTTCCCCTATCATTTCTCCAGATAATTAAAAACTTAAAAATGCCTTCTTTTAATTCCCCATTTTCTTCATGTTGGAATTTGTATTGCGCATTTTCGACGGCACCATAATCTTTGATGGGATGTACTTCTAAGGTTTCTTTGATAAGTTCAATTGAAATTTTATTCCTTTTATTAAATATCGCTTGAAATTTAGCCTCCACAGTTTCATAATTGAGTAGGCCTCCATTGTCTTCATACCATTCCAGATCTTTTGTAAAATAACTCTTCATTTTTGTAAGATCCTGTTGGTTATAGGCATTAAATAAGACACTATCGAGCGTTTTAATCTTATTGTAAAGAACTTTATCCTGAATCACAACTTTTTGGATAATCTTGAGCTCTTTCTTTTGAACTACTTTTTGTTCAGTCTTTGGTTGATTCTTTTGCTGGTTACTAAAACGATATTCGTGTCTATTGATCCAATTAGTAGTTCCATTAAATTTCACATCCATTCTGATGATAAAAGTTGTTCCCTCTAATTGATATTTGTGCCGGATGATTGCAGGCTTTTTATCATTGCCATCTACATCTTTAAATTCAGTTATTAAAACAAAGTCTCTTGAATTTGATTTGATAAATCTCGTTACTTTTTCTCTGCCAAAATATTTTCCAGATTCCCTGGTATAGGTAGTATCTGTTGAATTTTCATTAGGTTCATTCGGGTAGGAATAGGCTCTGATATATCCTTCTTTGTTGCTGGTATAACTGATATCTATTTCGGCTGGTATGGTATAGGAATTGGTACTTGAATAATCTAAGTAAGTCAAGGTTCCTTTCCAGTGGCCTTTAGAACTTGCTAAGGTTGAAAGAAGAAAGTTTGTATTTTTTTTCTGTGCAACCAAAGAATGGGAAGCCATCAAAAACAATAAACAAAATTGCAACGCTATCTTTTTCTTCATATTAGTTTTATTTATTGAGTATCTATAATGTATGATTGTTTAATGAACCGGTTAATTTTCTGATCTTATCACTTTATTTTCTTAAATATCTTCACCAATGACTCAGCGATTGTTTGATATCCCTTATCTGAAGGGTGCAAACCATCATAAGTAATATTCATTGATTCGATGGGATAGGGATATTCATCTTTAGAAGGATCAAATGGTAGCCCAATGAAATTAGGGTAGGGATAATTTTTATATTCTCCTGTTGCAGAATCTTTTAACCTTTTGAATCGAACCAGTTGAGAGTGATCCATTCCTTTTTTATGATAAAGATCCACTACTTGAAAATGTTCATAATTGGAAATGGTATTTACAGCAATGGCAAAGTCTTCTAAATTCTGGCCATTTTTAGCTTTATATGAGCCGTAAGCATTGTTTTTAAAGTTATTAAAGTATACGAAATCAACTCTTTGCATAGGTGTAATCATAACAATTGACGCTTTATCATTTAATGCACGTAGTTTATCGATGATAATTCTGAATGCTCCATAAACGGAAAAACTGCCTGTGTTATTTTGGTAATCAGAGAAACTGCCCAGAGGTTTTGAACTCCACCAATCATTAGTGCCTAAAAAAATAGTATAGAGGTCGGCTCTTTGGATGCCCAATTTATCAAATTCGGTAGCAATATTTACAGCAGTCCAGCCATTAAAACCTTTATTGATGAAATGGATATTGGGCAATTTTTCGGTCACTCTGGTCATATACCCTTTTGTGATTCTGTTACCCGTTTCATCTGGATGATCATTTAAGTAGGTTATGGAATCGCCAATGGCCACCCAGGAGATTTCCTTAGGGGTAAGGGATAATTGGGAAAATAGAACCAAAGCAAGTAGAATAATCTTTTTCATGAATTGCATTCTTGTTTGTTGAAGATATTATATATAATTTAAGAAATAATATGCTCAGATTAGTCATTTCCTTTCTATTGTTTGTCAATTTGGGTTTACGGAAGGGCCAGCAGTGGTTAAAAAAGGAAATATCTTTTTCACTGACAAAGAAGAATGGACATCCAATATTACATTCGGGGGGAGGGAAACAATATTTTATTTATAACTGCTTCTACATCCATTTATACTTTACAAATGAAAGTAAAAGGGGGCATTAAAAATTAACTATGAATTCTTATGTTAAAAAAATAGCATTGCCATTAATTTTATTCATACTTATTGTAAGAGCAGATAAAATAAATGCCCAAACAGCTATTGTTGCTGCTAATCAATTCATCTCTCTTTTAAGCAAAGAACAAAGGGGCGAAACTGTTTTTCCATTTGATAATGATGAAAGATACAATTATCATTTTGTGCCAATGGAAAGAAAGGGCATCACTTTTAATGAAATGAATGAAGGTCAAAAATACGCTGCATTTAATCTTTTAAAAACCTGTATAAGTGCAGAAACTTTTGATAAGACAAAAGAGATCATGCAATTAGATGAGGTATTGAAAGTACTTGAAATGCGAAAACCAGAAGATCATTATAGAGATACAGGAAATTATCATATTACAATTTTCGGTATCCCTTCAGATAAAACCATTTGGGGTTGGCGTTTTGAAGGGCATCATATTTCATTCAATTTTTCTTTTTTAAAACAAAAGCTAACTTCCGGAACACCTGGATTTCTTGGGTCTAATCCTGGAGAAGTGTTAAGTGGTTCAAAGAAGGGGGCTCAAGTATTGAAAGATGAAACTGATAAGGGGTTTGATTTATTGCAATCATTAAATGACAGCCAAAAAAACAAAACAATCATTGATACAAATGCAATAAAAGAAATCATAAGTTTTGACAAAAGGAAAATTATTTTAAGTACTCCAGAAGGTATTCGTTATTCAGAACTTACAAATTATCAGCAACAATTAATGTTGCAATTAATCAAAATCTATGTTCATCGTTATACTAGACTTTTTGCCGAAGACATGTTGAAAGAAATACAATTGAATGGCCTAGACAATCTTTGGTTTGCATGGGCAGGTGATAGTAAATCTATGAGAGGTAAGGGAACTTATTATCGGATTCAGGGACCAACTGTGTTAATTGAATATGATAATACTCAGAATAATGCCAACCATGTTCATACTGTGATTCGAGACTTAAAACATGATTTTGGTGGAGATGAACTACTTGAACATTATATATCTGATCACAAACAATAACCTTACATGCAGTTCAAAATCGATTTTATGAAAAAAATGTTAGTCTTTACATTATTTATTTTTTGTTTGACGGCATTCCGTCCAAATAATACAGTATTTGAAAAGGGTTGGAACAATTTGTTTGATGGAAAATCATTAAATGGTTGGAAGGTAGGAGAAAACGCATCTACTTTTTCTGTAGATAGTGGGATGATTATAGTACATGGAAAAACAGCCCATCTTTTTTACGATGGGAAAGTACATAACCATCAGTTTAAGAATTTTGAATTCAAAGCAGATGTAAAAACAATGCCTGGCGCCAATTCTGGTATATATTTTCATACCCAATATCAGCAGGCAAGCTGGCCAGAGAAGGGTTATGAGGTACAAGTAAACAATTCACATACAGACTGGCGAAGAACAGGAAGTCTTTATGGTATAATGGATGTGAAAGAACAGTATATAAAAGACTATGAATGGTATACAGAATATATTAAAGTAGAAGGGAAAAGAGTCGTCATCAAATTGAATGATAGAGTTGTGGTAGATTACACAGAACCAGATAATGTGAAATCAGTAAGAGAGCCAGATGATTCATTACGAATCCTTTCAAGTGGAACATTTGCTTTACAGGGACATGATCCAAAGAGTATTGTATATTTTAAAAACATTATGGTGAAAGCACTAAAGGATTAGTCTGGTATTTATCAATATGGTCTCTTTGAAATATCAGGTACCCATCCCATTTTGCATTACAAGTAAAACCTAATTTTGTGTAAAAGTTAATTGTCTTTACTTGGTCAAGATATGCTAGTATTGGTGTTGCTTTTAAAAGTGCCATGAATAAAAATACAAAATGATTGCATTCCAATAATTGGATCATCATAAAATAGAAATATGAATGCCGATTTAAACGATGCCCGAATTTTAATAGTTGATGATCAATGGTCAAATATTGACGTATTGGAAAACTTTTTATTATTAAAAGGCTATTCAAATATCAGAACCACCGTTTTTTCTCGTGAAGTAATATCTATTGTACAGGAATTTAAACCTGATTTAATTCTGCTCGATTTAATGATGCCTCATGTTTCAGGATTCGAAGTATTGCAACAAATACAGGATGCCGGTCTGATGAGTGAACTTATGCCCATCATGATTTTAACCGCAGACGATACAGTTGAAGCCAAAAAGAAAGCACTTTCTGGTGGCGCAAGAGATTTTTTATCCAAACCATTTGACCTCACTGATGTTGATCTTCGAATTAGGAATATGTTGTTAAACATTTACTTAATGATGCAACTCAAAGACCAGAATAAAGAGTTGGAAGAAAAGATAAGCGATAGAACAGAAAAATTGCGGCATTCAAATAGTGCATTAGAATTGGCTAAAAAGTTACTGGAAGAAAAAATTGCAGCTATTCAAGAGCAAAATAAAACATTAAAAGAGATATCCTGGATCCAGTCGCATGTGGTACGTGCACCCCTTGTTCGGATGATGTCGGCGGCTTCACTTTTTGAACTGGATGGCCCTACTAATATTGACCATATAGAAATCAGTAAACTGATCCTTGATGCTGCAAATGAATTGGATGTTATTATTCGTGAGATTTCTCAAAAATCAAAAAATGCGCATCTCTTTGAAGATTTGAATTCATAAAATCTTTAATTAAATTGGAATCTTCAATAACAAGTTGATTTTATAAATCACTTTTACATAAGTATTCTACATTTTTAGGATCACCATGTAAAGCTTCCCTATTTTTAAGTAGATAATATATGATACTATCATCTGCACTTAACTCTTCGTTACTATATGATTCAATAATTTTTGAAGCATTTTCATTTAAACTAATCACTGCATAATTTTCCTGTTTACTATCCTTACTGAATAAACGCATGATCGTTACATCGGAAGATATTCTGATACTTGTATCTTTTTCAAGAAGTTCAATTAAAGAAGAATAGGGCTTTTCGTAAACCGCAAAAAGTTTAATATGTTCAGGGGACATGTTAGTTAGCTTTTAATAAATGGTTTGGTTGCTTGATAAATGAGAAGGGGGAGTGACGCTCATTTATTGGTACTTATAGACGATTTAAAACTAATTAATATGTGTTAGTTCCGGGCAAGCACTTTATGAATCTGCTATTCAAGTTTGTAAAAGCTAATTTTCCTTTTGCAGGCAAAAAAAGGTATATAAACATGAATCGTTAGTAAATTGCCCCCAAATTGAAAAGTATAGTCTTGAAGTTTTATATTATTTGTGCGGCTTTTTTCCTGTTCCCCATGGCTCTTTTAGCTCAAAAGACTGTTGTTTATGAGCAGCAAATCTGGCCGGGCTATAATGCAAATATCAAATTCAACAGTAGATGGGGTATTTGGGTAGATGGTGAAATCCATACCAATGATCATTATTTTCATCATTTTTCACAGTTTACATTACGTTTTGCGGGTACTTATTTTTTAAAAAACAATAATAAGTTCACTGCAGGTTATGGTTATACTGATTTTTTACCTGGTGGAGGGCATGAAAGCTTTTCAATTCCAGAACATTTTATCTGGCAACAATTTCAGTGGTACAATAATACATCTAAGCACAAATTAATGCAATGGATTAGGACAGAAGAAAAGTGGAAAGAAAATCAATTGAATGATTCTACCATTGCGGATGACTTTACCAATACTTTTAAAATCCGATACAATGTTTTTTACACGCTGCCCTTAAGTAAAAGAGGCTTTATCCCAAAGTCTTTATCTTTTGCTTTAGGCGATGAGCTTTATTTGTATTACAGCCCAACTTTATCTAATCATGTCTTTGATCAGAACCGCATTTTTGTAGGTTTGAGTTATGCGGTAAATAAACACGATAATTTTGTATTTGGCTATCTTAATATTCAACAGCAAAATGCGACAGCTACACAATTGAAAATATCCAGTATTATTAAGGCAACTCTTTTCTTGAATATTGGTTATTGACGTAAAAATTGTACTACTTCTTTGTTCACAATTTCTGGTTTCTCAAGATAAGGCAAGTGACCTGCATCTTTGACTTCAAGAAAACGAACATTAAGAATTGCTTTTATAGAATCACTATATTTTAGTGGTACAGTTCGATCTTCTGTTCCCCAGATTAATAGAACAGGTTTTTTTAAACTGTTCAAATTTTTATATCGTTCCAGATAAGTTAGACTATCATAATGGAATCTGGTAGAAGCTAAAGCCATTCTAGTGCCTTTGTATTGCATTTGAACTTTATAATCAGCTATCCAATTTGGGAACTTGTTTGGGTATTTAAAATCTTCTAACTGACTTTCTGCGCGTTTATCGGAGTTTAATCCCATCCATTTTTCTAATTCCTGTACTGTGCCTTTATTATTATTCCGTTCAGAAGCTGGGTCAATGAGAATTACTTTTTTTACTAGTTGAGGATAAGCTAGTGTAAAATTGGTACTAACAATTCCCCCAAAAGAAACCCCAATAATATTCACTGCTGTGTTTATTTTCAATCCTTTTAAGAGGTCTTTCAGTTGTAATGTATATACTGCTGAAGTATAATTCTTTTTCAACCTGTCGGAGTATCCTCTGCCAAATTCGTCATATCTAATTACTTGAAATCCCTGTGATACAAGGGTTTCAAAGAAACCATTCCAAATAAAATAAGGCACGCTAAATCCATGAACCAATACAACAACCCCTTGTTTGGGTGAACCTGCCATTTCATAATGTGTAATACCGTCGGATAGTTGAATAAAACTACCTGAAACACCTTTCCTTGCTGTGGCATTCATTTCTTTTTGTTCTGGATCTTTACTTTGAGCACTCGATTGAAGACAATAAATGCTCGCAAATAAAACTAGTATAGACTTAAGCATGTGGGGTTGATTTATATATCCAAGTTACTGGGTTTTTTACATAATGAAAACCAGTTAAATGAATCTGAGACAAAGCAGTGTAGAGGTCTTTGAATTGACTATAAAGATTTTATTTGTTTTGCAGGATTACCAGCAACAATAATATTATCGGGTACATCTTTTGTAACTATTGCTCCTGCTGCTACAATCGAATTTTCACCAACAGTGATACCCGGTAAAATTGTCGCACCAGCACCTATCCAGACATTGTTCTTTATGGTGATGGGTTTCCCTATTAAACAATTTCTTTGCGAAGGATCAATTGGATGGTTTTCAGAAACTAAATTCGCTTTTGGTCCTATTAAAACGTTATCGCCAATAGTGATCCCCCCCATGTCTAAAAACGAGCAGGCATGATTGATAAATACATTTTTACCGATGCTGATATAACGGCCAAAATTGGTGAAGAAAGGAGCAAAAATGGTAGTGCTCTCATCAATTTTACTTCCTATAATATCACTTAAACGATCTCTAAACTCATCAGATGTAGTAGAGGCATTTAGTTGAGGAGATAGACTTAATGTTCTGTCTTTAAATGCAACTATTTCTTGAAATGCAGGATCATCTAAGCGAAATGGTTTTCCTGATTGCATTTTTTCCAATAATTCCCTATTCATGTTTTATTATATTAAGTTATAAAATTATGAATAGGGAATTAGAGTACTCAAAAATGTGTCACAAATTATTTAATAGGTTTCAATTTCATTTGCTCGGGGTCCCAATGCACAATCTTTTTAGATAAGAAACTTTCGTTACAGGATAATGCAGGTGCTGCTGCTCTAAAACCAAATGCTGCATCTTCTACAACTGGCTTGCCTGTTCTGATAGAATCGAAGAAGTTTGTGATATGATCCAAGTGGTCGCTATATCCCGTTGGTGCTTTAAACAGAATATCTGCTTTGGTTTTTCTTTTTCTTTGTTCTGCAGTCCATTTGGCATCATACTCTTTCTGCATCTCATCTTGCATGGCTTTCGAAAAAGTAAAGAGAGAATCATATCCGCCAAAACCAGGAGCTTCGGGCATCAAACTATGTTTTAGTGTAATATTATTGCCATTTACTTCTATCACTCCTTCTGAGCCTATTAAACGAATAATTTCCTGACCACCAGTTCCACTGATAAAATTTACCTGAAGTGTCATTAAGAAAGCAGCATGTTCCTTTGTTTCGGGATATTGCAATACACCTGACATTACATCTGGCAGGTTTCTCCCATCTTTCCAATAGCTAAACTGACCAGTACTAAAAATACTTTCAGGACCCTTTGAATTGGTCATGAAATGTGTGCCGCTTAAAAGATGAATAAATAAATCGCCCGCTACCCCAGTACCAAATTCTTTATATGCGCGCCACCAGAAGAACTTCTTGGCATCAAAAGCCATTTTCTCTGTGGCTTCGATGAATTTATCCCAATTGGTTGTTAGCGCGCTTGCGTCTTTAGGGATTGTATATTCCCAGGCACCTATAGAACTCTGTCTATCATATACTGCGTTCACCATATTGAGTTTGCCAATCTCTCCGGCAGCAACTAATTCTTTTGCTTTTGCATACCCAATACTGCTCACACGCTGACTACCTACCTGTAAAACCTTGCCCGATTTTTTAGCGGCTTCCATCACTGGATAACCTTCGCTGATTTTATACACCATTGGCTTTTCGCAGTACACGTGCTTGCCTTTTGCTAAAGCATCTAATGTAATTCTTGCATGCCAGATATCGGTAGTGCAGATGAAAACCGCATCTATATCTTTTCTATCTAAAAGATCATGATAGTTTCTGGTTGTGAACAGTTCTTTGCCAAAAGTTTCTTTGGCATTTTCTATTCTTCCAGTATATAAATCACAAATGCCAGCTAATTCAACACCTGGCACTTTTAGCGCAGTAGTCAAATCAAAGTGGCCTTGCACACCATATCCGATAACACCAATGCGGATTTTGTCGTTAGAAGAAATTTTTCGGTCGTAGGTTAACATCCTTTCTTCTGCTTTACTGCTGGCGGCTAAGGAAGACAAGGGATTAGCTGCTGCCAATAAACTGGTAGCTCCAATTTGTTGTAAAAATTTTCTTCTTGAGTTGTTGCTATTATTTTGCATACATCAATTTTAAAAGTTTGAATAATTTATTTAACTGAATAACTTACAAAAGCAATTTTTTTACTGTCGGCACTCCAGGATGGCACATTGATGGTTCCTTGTCCGCCATAAAATACCGACGTAAGATCTTTTATTTCTTTTGTAGTGGTATTCATTAATCGAAGTTTTACATTCTTGCCAAAAAGATGATTTTGTTTTTCATCTGAAGTATAAGCAATATAAACTATCCACTTGTTATCTGGAGACGGGTGGGCGAACCAATTGGAATTATCATCAAAAGTTAATTGCTCAGGATTAGTACCATCAGTTTTCATTCTCCAGATCTGCATATGTCCTGTGCGATAAGAATTGAAATAAATGTATTTACCATCATTGGAATAGTCTGGACCATCATCTAAACCTTCAGTACTGGTTAACCTTTTTTCTTCTCCACCTTCAACAGGTATACTATAAATATCAAAATTGCCATTACGCTCTGCGCAATAGGCTAAAGTTTTCCCATCTCTACTCCATCCATGCCAATAGGAAACAACCTCTTTTGTTATGCGCCTTGGCTCGCCTCCTTTGATTGGGATAATATAGATTGCTGATTTATTGAGTTTAGGGGATGGATCATTTCTGTCGTTATGACTTACTGCCAGCCATTTTTTATCAGGAGAAATACCATGGTCGTTATTACATTCTGTAGCAAAACCAGTTTTGAGCAGACTCAATTGTTTTGTTTTTAAATCGAGTGTATAAATTTTGCCATAGCTATTTACAATCAGGTAATTTTCTGGATGCCAGTTAGGGGCTTCTATATGAGATTTTATGGCTAAGACCGTATCAATCTTACAAGTACTTATATCCAAAGTTTGGATATAGCTAGTTGTATCTGATGCTGGTGTTGCTAAACAATAGAATGAAAAAGCCAGGAAAAAAAAAGTAAAAAGGATTTTTGGATGGACATTTTTAAAGTAAAGCAAGCAATTGTTGGGTTTCATAAATCGGGGGTTATTTTAAAAGAAAATCGTTTTTTCAAATCTAGCTAACCAAATATAATCCTTATGCGAGAAATAACTTTCAAAAGAAAATCCTTGATAAGAATGTGATGAAACAGTTGGTAATGAAATTTACAGGAGCACAGAATAAAGCGCCTTATTGGTATTGATTTATTAAGAACTAAATGCTATAAAGTGCTATTTTAGCTAGATGATGATAGAAATTCAGGAAGTTACAATTAATGAAATTCTTCCATTACAAGAAATAGGCATTCAAACTTTTTCAGAAACATTCTCGGCATCCAATACTGAGGAGAATATGTCTAATTATTTGAAGGAAGGATTCTCTCTAGAGAAGCTTACAGGAGAATTAAATAATGTTGATTCGAAATTTTTCTTCGCCTTAGACAAAGGGCGTGTGATTGGATACTTGAAATTAAATTTCGGCGATTCACAAACTGAATTAAAAGATTATAAAGCCCTGGAGATAGAAAGGATCTATGTGTTAAATGAGTATCACGGTAAAAAAGTGGGACAACTACTTTATGATAAAGCCATTCAAATAGCTACACAAATGCAAGTAGATTATGTATGGTTAGGAGTATGGGAAGAAAATAAAAGAGCTTTAAGTTTCTATACGAAGAATGGTTTTGTAGCATTCGATAAGCACCTTTTTAAATTAGGTGATGATGTGCAGACTGATATCATGATGAAACTACAACTTCCTAAATAACGTGATTTAATTTTAATCAATGACCAACTACTTGATCGTACCCGGACTAGGAAATTCTGGTCCAGAACATTGGCAAACATATTTTCAAAATTCTGCTGACAACTTTTATAGAATTGAGCAGGAAGAATGGGATGCACCTGTTTGTGAAGAATGGATCAAAAACATGGATAAAAAAGTATTGGAATTTGATCTTTCAACTGTTGTTTTAGTAGCACATAGTTTAGGTTGTTCCACCATTGCACACTGGGCAAAAAAATATCAACGGAAAATCAAGGGAGCATCGCTAGTTGCACCCAGCGATCCTGAAGCGTCGCAATATACTTTTCCAGCTACAGGGTTTGCTCCTATACCCCTTGAAAGATTAAATTTTAAAACCATTGTTGTTACAAGTTCGGATGATATCTGGGTATCATTAGAAAGAGCTACCTATTTTGCAGAATGCTGGGGAAGTAAGTTGATCAATCTTGGAAATGCAGGACATATCAATGTAGCTTCAGGGCACTCAAATTGGGTAGAAGGATTGCATTTATTGAAAAATTTAGAATGATTACCCTAGAATATCCGATGGCATTGGCTAACCCTCTCATAACTATAGCGCCAAATGCAAGTTTCTGTTTATTAAGCGGTCAGGGAGCTGATCGAACTGAGAAAAGTAAAATTGTATAACGTCAAAAGAAAGTGTACTAATTGTTAGTTAGTGTTTCTCTGTTTTTAAATGTAATGATTTTTTTAGTTTTTATAGGATTTGGATTTTAAAATCAGGTTTGAAGTTTGTACTGCAGATATAAACTTCGCCTCCGTTTTAGCGTTTGCTTTTTGATTAATTCCCTTTGTTTGAGGATCTCCTCCTGTCTTCCATAGTACACATCAGCTGGTGTTACGTTTTGAAGAGATTCATGGTATCGCTGATGATTGTAATACTCCACAAATTCTCCAATGGCTTCAAT
>CANBQT010000008.1 GCA_947371755.1 Chitinophagaceae bacterium | reverse complement strand
CCCCGCCGCCGTGTAATAAATAGAGCACAGGATAATTGTCTTTGGATGCGTTATAACCAGGAGGTGTATAAACGAACATTCTTCTGGTTAAATTTAAAGTGGGTGATTGATACCAGATCGTTTGCACTGTACCCTTCGGTCCTTCTTTAGCCCAATATAAATCAGATGCTGCACCAGGGATATAGAGCATATTTTCAGTTCTGAAAGTTCCATCGCGGGCCACTTTTAAATTAGCAGGATCGAGTGTGGTTACACTATCTACAACAAAATTATATCCATATAATTCAGGTGCCAGTGCAGGCACTTTTACCGACCAGATGCCCTTCTCTCCTTTTATCAGATCCACCAATTGCCGCTGGCCCTGCGGATTACTGGGCATCCAGTTCCCAGATAATTTCACAGTACTAGCTCCCGGAGCTTTGATGCGGAAGGTTACTTCGTTATTGGCACTGATTTCTGGAGAAATGATGCGTTCCATTTGGCCCACTTCTTGGGAAAAGAGATGGCCTGAGATTAATATTGCAAGCAGTATTAGTTTTATTTTGGTTAATGGCATATGGTAAGTTTAATTGAATTTTAAGTTAAGAGAAAAATATGGCGTGAGGAAATAATAGGGATGAAAGGAGATTACGTTCCGTGATCTCAGAGTGGGGCGCGTACCCAAAAACCTTCGCGGGCTTCGCCCGCGGGTTTTGTTGTTTCACTCCCTTACCCAAGCGAGCTTGGGACGGTCGTGAAATAACAAAACCGCCCCGAAAATCGGGGCAGTTTTTGTGCGGAAGAGGAGATTCGAACTCCCACGGCTGTTACCCCGCTACCACCTCAAAGTAGTGCGTCTACCAATTTCGCCACCTCCGCTTTAAGAGCTGCAAATGTAGGGAGTTTTCCTATTTCGCGGCAATCGCTTACTTTGTAAAAAAAATAGAGATGGCTGCATTTATTATAAATTGTCCTAGTTGTCACCACCAATTCGAACCCGGCGAAAGTATGCGCGACGAAATTCAAAAGGAATTACGTGTGCAAATGCTCGATTGGCAGAACAAAAAAGACCAGGAATTCAAAACCAAGGAACTGGCTTTTCAACAATTACTTTCCGATAAAGAAAAAGAAAACGCTGCTACACTGGATGCCGAAAAGAAAAAAATACAGGCTGAATTACAGGAATCCATCAAGAAATCGATGAGCTCTGATTTTGAGAATAAATTGAAACTCCTGGAAGATGCCGCTGCTGAGAATGCAGAGAAACTAAAAGAATCTCGCAAAAAAGAACTGGAATACCTGCAAAAAGAACAAGCCCTTCAAACTAAAGAAGCTGAACTGCAAATTAATCTCCAACGCCAACTAATGGAAGAAAGAGAAAAACTAAAAGAACAACTATTAAAAGATGAAGCTGAGAAAATCAATTTAAAAGATCAGGAATACCAGCTCCGTGTGAAAGAACTGGAAAAACAACTCGACGACCAGAAAAAACTGGCCGACGAAATGCGCCGCAAATCAGAACAAGGTAGCATGCAATTACAGGGCGAAGTACAGGAACTGATGCTGGAAGAATTATTAACAGCCACCTTCCCCTTCGACAAAATTGAAGAGGTGGGCAAGGGCGTTCGTGGAGCTGACTGCATTCAAATTGTTCGCAACCAATTTGGCAATGAAACCGGAAAAATTATTTACGAAAGCAAGCGGACCAAAGATTTCTCGAACGACTGGATCGAGAAACTTAAAAACGATATGCGCAGCCTCGGCGCAGATGTGGCTGTGATTGTGACGCAGGCTTTCCCAAAAGATATGGATCGATTTGGTGAAAGAGATGGCGTGTACATCTGCACTTTCAGCGAAGTAAAAAGCGTGGCACTGGTTTTAAGAAATGCTATTTTAAAAGTACATGATGCCAAGAAAAGTCAGGATAACAAGGGCGATAAAATGGTGATGCTATATGATTACTTAATCGGTTCTGAATTCAGCGAACAATGGAAAGCTATTCGTGAAGGTTTTATGAGTATGAAGCTGAGTATTCAACGCGAAAGAGACGCCATGGAAAAATTATGGAAGGCCAGAGAAAAACAATTAGAAAAAGTTTTATTGAATGCTGCCCATATTAAAGGCTCGATTGAAGGTATTGCTGGCGCAGATGCCGTAAATTTGAACCTCACAGACGATAACGAAACTTTATTACTTGATTAATTTATTCGAAAATCAGAAGACCAGCGATCAACCCGATCGTCCGTCCAGAAAGAAACCCATCTTTCCGGTACAAAAACCCTTGCGCGATTACCTGATCAAGTATGGCAGAGAAGTGAACCTTCCTGCGAGCTATAATGACCTTCGGAGTTTCACCTATACCATTCCTATCAAAGACAAGAATGGCAAAGATACGGCTTGGGAGAAAGCATCATACGACATGCACCAGTGGGAGTATTTGCGCGAAGCATTGGTGATGAATTATGCTTACCTCAAAACCAAGGGCGACTTGAGTTTTGTGAATCACCTGGATGTAGCTGGAATAGATTTTTGTTTTTTTGGAAATAGTCAGCCGATTCGGATCCGTATCATCAATAAATACAACGACAACTACGATCACTACTATATTAAAAAAGCGGATGCCAGCAGGATCTATGGATTGGAATTAGAGCATTTATTATCCCCTAATAGGATTGTATACTTTACCAAGGGAGAAACATTAATTGAAGAACATATTCCCGGAATTCCAGGTGACATTTTTATTCAGGATTATTTGAATCATCCGAGTACTAATCAGATTAGACTAGCGAAAGAATTTGTGAAATTCAATGAACGCTGCTTTGCACATTTACTGGGCGATATGCGGAGTTATAATTTTGTAGTGAACATCACTCCTGATATTGTTGACTTTCAATACCGCATCAGGCCTATTGATTTTGATCAGCAGTCATACGAGGGCAGAAAGAATTTATACTTACCTCAATTTTTTAAAGAGAATAAACCCTTTGTAGATATTGTTTCCAAACATTTAAATAGAGAATCGATTGAGCAATATCAAGCTGAAGAAAAAACCCAAATGGCATTTCGTTTAACTTCTGCTAAGTACCGCGTAAAAGAGTTGTTAGATATTATGACGGGGGATGATATTTCTGTGGAGAGTAAGATTAATCAATTAAAAATGGAACTGGCAGAGTTTTATGATCAACCGAAATATTTAAGAGCTACTACCATGGGGCAGATTGTGCGTACGCAGATGAAACAGACTTTGCTGAAGAGTTTGAAGTTGATTCCTAAAAATAATATTCGTGTGGCGGATTGAAATTTTAAAATTAAAATGGAAAAAGAAGGGAGTAGGTTTTAGTGAGCAACCTCCCCGCCCATTGCTAAGCCGCTCGGGCTGCCCCTCCTATTCGCAAGCGAACAGGAGGGGTACTTTTTTTTACACGCTACACGTTTAAAATTCTAATATTCACAAATCGCTTTTTTCTTTTTAATTTTTACTTTTTACTTTTTACTTTCATTATTTACCCAGACCAGACACATTTTTTCCATCATTCTATAATTCAATTCCAAAGGAATATTTGTTTTCCCTTTTTCGAATCTGGCATGAATAATTCCTTCTTGTTGCATAAGGAATGGATGGATACGTAATACTTCGCTGAAGTCTACTTCACCATTGCCCCACCATTTGAACATGGCTTCTTTGGCGCTCCATAATAAGGTGAGTAATTGGGTGTGTTTTTCTTCTACAATGTTGTTTACAAATTCAAGTTCTGATGGATGCAGGAATTTGTGTTTGATTCTTTGAACACGTTCCGTATATAATTCAAGATCTACTCCTACCCTTTCTTCACTGCTTACAATGGCAGCAGCATAATTTCCACAATGAGAGATGGAGAAATGGTATTGTTCATCGGGCAAATAGGGTTTACGTGTGTCGGCTATCGCGATTGAACTGGATGGAAAATCGGGAAATAAATAAGGTAGCAAATAGCGGCCTGCCAAGTGTTGTAGCCTTTTGTACGGGTGTGTGATATTATTTTGTAGCGTGACTACTCCAGCAAAAAAATCTTCTTGTTCTGTTAGTTCCCAGATGGCCAGTTTTGTTTGTTCGTTGATATTTTGTTGATAAAACAATGCCACAGCTACAATTTAGAAATTAGCTTGCAGCACTAGTTTTAAAGCCTGCAATTCAAACAAAAATAACATGATTCTCTCTGACAAGCGCATTTTAGAAGAAATAGAAAAAGGTACCATTAAAATTGAACCCTATAACAGAGCGGATCTGGGTAGTAATAGCTACGATGTTCATTTAGGTAAAAACTTAGCTACTTACGATAGTGAGGAATTAGATGCCAAAAAACACAATACCATTTCACACTTTGATATTCCGGAAGAAGGTTTTGTATTGCAACCAAATGTTTTATACCTGGGCGTTACAGAAGAATATACAGAAACACATGCACACGTTCCCTTCTTAGAAGGCAAGTCTTCGACTGGTCGCTTAGGCATCGACATTCATGCTACTGCAGGTAAAGGCGATGTAGGATTCTGCGGTAACTGGACTTTAGAAATCTCTGTCAAACAACCCGTGCGCGTGTATTATGGCATGCCCATTGGTCAGCTGATTTATTTCCCTGTGGATGGTGAAATTGAAGTGAAGTACAATCAGAAAGGCAATGCAAAATATAGTGGTCAGCCCAACAGACCTGTTGAGAGCATGATGTGGAAGAACAAATTCTAATTAAATTTTTCCGATTTTTTTCTTGTAAGCGATCAGCCATGCGATGACGTCGTCGTAGCTGTCGATTCCTGCAGCCTGTTTGTTGAGTTTGAGGTATTGATCGTACATACTATTGAAAGCCGGACTGATATTGTTCTTCCGTTTCTGAAAGAACTGCCTGATCTCTTTGCGGTCTTTTCGTACCAGACTATCTAAATAGGTTTTATTGTATTTAATCATCTGTTCGAAAGCGGGAAAATCCTTTTCTTTTCCATAGAGTAAGATTTCTGCTCCCTGCGCATAACTAAATAGTTCCAGGTACACTGAATATCGGAAATAAACGTCTTTTGAATTGGCGGCTGTTAGGTAGCCTACAAAATTGGCTTCCGATTCGCTGGCGTAACCCATTTGATGAGCCATTTCGTGACAGGTTATAAATGGCACCATGATGCGGGGAATGTCTGACCTTACCTGAGCCTCACCTGAGAAGGGATTAAAATAACCCGTGAACCCCATAAAATCGCCGATAGGACTGTACAAACTTTTCTTCACAGAGCGGTTGCGATAGTTGAGGAAATGGCATTCCATCGATTGTTGCTGATAAGTTCGGTAGGCTTCGCGATTGATCTGGGCAAAGTCCTGCTCGGGTATTATTGTATCCTTTATTTGACGGCGACAGGCATTTAAACTATCCATCAGGTCTTTGGTGAGCTGCACCACGGCCTCTTTTTGGTAGGGTTCTGTGTCGAGGTTGAGTTGATAAGCGATTCCCATCCGATTGTAGTTCAAACCCCAGATCAGTTTAAATATGATATATAACCAAAGTAATTTGCGAACAAGGGTTAAGAGCCCGGCACCCCAATATTGCTGACCAAAACCGTTCCGAAACCCAATGCTTATCCATTTAATCAGTCCTATGAACCATGAGAAACCAACAATTATATATAGTATGTCTCCTACACTGAAGGGAAGGGTTCGGGTAACCATGCGCAGGGTATTACCGATGGCTGGATACCAGGAATTACTATAATAAGCTTCCACCTGCAGACTAAAAAAGGAGAAAATAAAGATCAAAATGGCAGGAATCAGCAACAATCCTACTGAAATCAGTGCCTTTATTGGTATCTTTGCCTCGGTTTTCATAGGTACAAATTTGCGGATTATATCTGTTATTCAACACTGTTGATAATTGAATCTCGTTTTGAAGCGATTTTCCTTTGGCAGTTTTGTGTAATTGAACTACCTTTGCGAGCCTTTAAAAAGAGGATATGAGTCATCGGAGGGAATTTGAAATAGCATTTGTGGGTTTGAAACCGGGGATTCATGTATTCGAATATCGGATAGACGATAAGTTCTTTGCACCCTATGGCGAACAGGATTTTATTAATCTCGATGCCAATGTTAAACTGAGTTTAGAAAAAAATTCAGGTTTCATGCAATTGAAATTTGACATTGACGGAGCGGCTAATGTAAATTGTGATCGTTGTGGAAATCCTTTACCCATGCAGCTTTGGGACGAGTTCAACATCATCGTAAAGTTGGTGGAAGAGCCGGATCAGATGAATGAGTCGGAAGAAGATCCTGATATTTATTATATCAGCAGAGGTGAAAGTCACTTGCATTTAGCAGATTGGATTTTCGAGTTTATCAACCTGAGTTTTCCATTACAGAAAATGTGTAAGGAAAATGAAATAGGTGGTCCAAAATGCAATCTGGAAGTATTAGAAAAGTTGCGGAAAATGGAAGAGGAAGCAACCAGAGATACGACTAAAACGGTGTGGAAGGGGTTAGATCAGTTTAAAAACTTAGATTAATTTTTTTTGATATTATAAATTTCGAATTATGCCAAATCCTAAACGCAGACATTCTCAGCAACGTAGTGCTAAGAGAAGAACACACTATAAGGCTCAGGAAGTGACCTTAAGCAAGGACACAACTACTGGAGAATTACATGTACGCCATCGTGCGCACGTGAGCGAAGGAAAATTGTTCTACAAAGGAAAGTTAGTAGCTGAAAAAGCTCCTCTTAAAGCATAACCTTTTAGTTCCGATTTAATCCTTAGCTTACCGCACATGAATATTGGCTTAGACATGATGGGTGGAGATTTTGCACCGCTTGAGGCGGTGAAAGGCCTGAAGCAGTTCTTGTCTGTCAATACCAGTGCAGCTAACATATTTTGTATAGGTGATGAAGCCGTGGTTCAACCATTATTGGATGAACTCCAGGTTGCATCACCTTTACTGCATTTAGTACATGCCCCTGAAGTAATAGGCTACCACGAACATCCTACCAAAGCATTAAAGGAAAAACAAAAATCTTCTATCAGCATCGGCTATTATATGCTGGCTACCGGAAAAATTGATGCTTTTATAAGTGCCGGAAATACAGGTGCCATGCTGGTTGGAGCGATGTTCAGTATCAAGCCCATTGCAGGGATTCTTCGTCCATGTGTGTCAGGAGTTGTTCCAAAATCAAATGGAGAAACCGGAGTTATTCTGGATGTAGGTTTAAATGCCGATTGCAAACCTGAGCAGTTAAATCAGTTTGCTTTATTGGGCAGTTTATATGCTCAGCATATACTAAAAGTCAACAACCCAAAAGTTGGCTTATTAAATGTAGGTGAAGAAGAAGGAAAAGGAAATCTACTGGCGCAAGCTACTTTTCCCCTATTAAAAGAAAATACACAGATCAATTTTATCGGCAATATGGAAGGCCGCGATATTTTCACCGAAAAATGCGATGTGATTGTCTGCGACGGTTTTACAGGAAATATTATCCTAAAAATGGCTGAAAGTGTTTATGATCTAGCGGCTTTGCGCAATTTTGATCAGGATACTTACTTTAATCGTTTTCACTACGAGAACTATGGTGGATCACCCGTATTAGGTGTTGCTAAACCAGTCATCATTGGCCATGGTATCAGTAGCACTAAGGCTTTCACCAATATGATCAGCCTGGCTGTTCAAATGGTTGAATCGGACATTTGTTCTAAAATGGCGGAAAGCTTCCAGGCAATCAACTAATTCCTTTTATTTAGAATTTTTTACCCAGCCCGCCTTACAAAGGACAGGGAAATAAGATATTTTTATTCTATCACTTCTTTCTTCTTTTTACTTTTTAATTTTTACTTTTTAATTTTTACTTTTTAATTTTTACTTTTTAATTTCAAGTTTTTACCCACCCCGCACTCGTTTCACTCGGCGCCCCTCCCAGGAGGGGATTAAGTGATTTTCTTTTCTTTTCACCTGTTTGTCCTGTAACACATACCATTATTCCGTCATTTCATAACGAAATTTTACCACTCATCACAAAGCTAACAGTTGTTTTTTAAATGGCTGCTGGGCTGAAATGCCTGTGTTTACTGTATTCCAAAGCAAAACACATTATTTTAGTTAGACTATTACTATCCTTTCTACGGTATTATGTATTGCATAGTTCTAAGAAAGCTATTATCTTTGTTCTATCAAAGTAAAAAAACAATCACAATTAAAAACAATTTTATGAGAAAGTTCCTTTTTAACCTACAATTCATGGCCATCATCGCTTTTGTTCCAGCAGTTACTTATGCTTACCTACATACCGATACACCTAAAGAAAGTAACGTAGTAAAAGTTGAAAATACCAACGATATGAGTGGTCAGCACCAAACAACTGGCGTAATTCGCCTGATCAACGGTTTATAATTTTCGAAAGTGAATTATTCGTTATAGCATATCATGAGTCTGTTCAAAACTATATCTTTGTCGCAAACAAGTGTTAGTTTATGTGGCTCAATAATATTCTGGAAACGATTGGCAATACCCCATTAATAAAGATCAATAAGATCACCAAGGAAATACCCGCAACGGTTTTAGCCAAAGTGGAATATTTCAACCCTGGCAACAGCATCAAAGACCGTATGGCTTTGAAAATGCTGGAAGTGGCCGAACAGGAAGGCAGGATTAAACCTGGTGGAACCATAATTGAAGGCACCAGTGGCAATACTGGAATGGGCTTAGCCCTGGCCGCAGTTGTAAAGGGATATAAGTGCATTTTTACTACCACCGATAAACAATCGAAAGAAAAGGCGGATATACTAAAAGCAGTGGGTGCTGAAGTAATCGTTTGTCCTACCAATGTGGAACCCTCCGATCCACGCTCCTATTATTCTGTATCGAAAAGACTATCCACCGAAGTGCCGAACTCCTGGTATGTGAACCAATACGATAACCTCGCTAATCGCCAGGCTCACTATGAGCAAACTGGACCAGAAATATGGGAACAAACCGAAGGCAAGATCACGCATTTAGTGGTGGCAACTGGCACCGGCGGCACCATTGTGGGTACTGCAAAATACCTCAAAGAAAAAAATCCAAACATACAGATCTGGGCCATCGATAGTTATGGCTCCCTACTCAAAAAATATTTCGAAACCGGCGAAGAAGATCAGAAGGAAGTTTACCCTTATATCTCTGAAGGTTTTGGAGAAGATTTTGTGCCCGCCAATTACGATATGAGTGTGATTGATCTGTTCGAAAAAGTAACCGATAAAGATGGAGCCGTGATGGCCCGCCGCATTGCCAAAGAAGAAGGTCTATTCTGTGGGTACAGCGCTGGTAGCTGTTTACAGGGCGTGATACAATTGAAAGATCAATTGAAAAAAGACGATGTAGTGGTTTGTATATTTCACGATCATGGCAGCAGATATGTAGCCAAAATTTATAACGACGAGTGGATGATGGAAAGAGGATTTTTAGATGTAAAAACATTCAAGGATATCGTGAGTGGCAGATCCAGCAAAAGACTTGTTACTATAGAACCAACTGATACCGTTGCACAAGCAGTAGAATTAATGAAGAGATACGATATTGAACATATTCCCGTGATTTCAAAAACTGAATTGATTGGTGCTGTGAGTGAAACAGGTTTGTTCATGAAAGTTTTTAGTAACCCTGAAATTAAAAATGAATCGGTGGCTTCAGTATTGGAAGCAGCTTATCCCATTGTTGCATTCGATACACCTGTAGAACGATTAGGCAGTTTAATCACCAAAGAAAACGGAGCCGTTTTAGCTAAAGATGAGAAAGGAGACTTTCACATTGTAACTAAATACGACGTAATTCAAAGCCTTGCCAAGTAACCATAAACATCGATTTAGAGAAGTTATCAGGTCTATAAGATGCCAAAGCTAACAAGCGTTTGGGCTATTAAACGTATATTTACAAAACCTTATTAGCTTAATAAAATAATCAAATAAAACAACTTACTAATCATGAGTAAATACAGAGCCGGGGTATTATTCGGTGCAGAACTAGAAGCCCTTTATAACGATGCTAAGGAAAATAATTTTGCAATTCCTGCAGTAAATACGATAGGTACTGATACCATCAATGCTGTATTAGAAACCGCAGCAAAAGTTAATTCTCCAGTGATGATTCAATTCTCTAACGGTGGTGCACAATTCATCGCTGGTAAGGGAATGAAAAACGACGAATTACAAGCGAATATCCAAGGTGCAATTTCAGGTGCTTTACACGTGCATACCCTAGCGAAATATTATGGTGTTCCTGTTGTATTACACACTGACCATGCTGCTAAAAAATGGTTGCCATGGATTAGTGCATTGATCGATGCCGGTGAACAATTCTACAAAGAAAAAGGTCAGCCTTTATTCAGTTCACATATGTTGGATTTATCTGAAGAGCCAATTGAAGAAAATATTCAAACATCGGTTGAATTCTATAAAAGAATGGCACCGCTTGGCATGAGCATAGAAATTGAATTAGGTGTTACAGGTGGTGAAGAAGATGGAGTTGACAATAGCGATGTTGAGAACGACAAACTATATACACAACCTCAGCACGTAGCATATGCGTATGAAGAATTAGGCAAGGTTGGTAAATTATTTACTGTAGCTGCTGCATTTGGTAATGTACACGGCGTATATAGCCCAGGTAACGTTCAATTACGCCCTGAGATTTTACACAATAGTCAGCTTTACATTCAAAAAGAATATGGTACTGCTGAAAAACCAGTTTACTTCGTATTCCACGGTGGAAGCGGTTCTCCTCAAAACCAGATTCGCGAAGCTATCAGTTATGGTGCGATCAAAATGAATATCGATACTGATATGCAGTGGGCTTTCTGGGAAGGAATTCTAGAATTTTATAAAAAGAACGAAGCATACTTACAAAGTCAGTTAGGTAATCCTGAGGGTGCTGAAAAACCAAATAAGAAATACTACGATCCACGCGTATGGTTACGCAAGGGTGAAGAGAATTTCATTAAGCGTTTAGAAGTTGCCTTTAACGACCTTAACTGTCTGAATAGGAACGCATAAGACTTAAACAGACTGAACCGCCCTGAACTAATTCGGGGCGGTTTTTTTGTGCCCTTGGTTAAAAAATTATTATCTTTCCGCCCCAATTGTATCAAGCTATTATGAAAAAAGAACGTGAAGAAGACCTTGAATCGAATTTAACAGGCGATGAAGCACAGGGAGGAGAAGGGAATAGGCCTAGATGGTTCAAGAGAATCCGAAAGGGTATTCTTACATCTACAGCCGATAAGAAGGAAACGCCTGAAGGACTTTGGAATAAATGTCCTGAATGTAATTTCATATGTACCACTACCGAATTAAAAGAGAATTTATACGTATGTCCAAAGTGTAATTACCATCATCGTATTGGTAGTGAAGAGTATTACGATATTCTCTTTGATAATAAAGAATACAAAGAATTGTATTCGAATATCAGAAGTAAGGATGCACTAGGATTTACAGATCTCAAACCCTATCAAAAACGCTTAGACGATATTCATGCCAAGACTGATTTAAAAGACAGTATGCGTGTGGCTGTAGGTACTGTGGGCGGAGAAGGTATGGTAATTGCCTGTATGGATTTTGAATTCATTGGTGGATCGCTGGGATCTGTGATGGGTGAGAAATTTAGTCGCGCTATTGATTATTGTATCGAACACAGACTACCCTATCTGGTAATCAGCAAGAGTGGTGGTGCAAGGATGATGGAGAGTGCCTTTAGTTTAATGCAGTTAGCAAAAACCAGTGGTAAACTTTCGCAATTAAGCGATGCCAAATTGCCTTTTATATCTTTATTAACCGACCCTACATTTGGTGGTATCTCTGCCAGCTTTGGTATGCTGGGTGATATGAATATTGCTGAACCAGGCGCTCTGATTGGTTTTGCGGGACCAAGGGTTATTAAAGAAACCATCAAACGCGATTTGCCGGAAGGATTTCAACGCAGTGAATTTTTATTAGAGCATGGCTTCCTTGATTTTATCGTTGATAGAAAAGTACTAGCTGAAAAGTTAGCCCAGGTGGTGAGTCTTCTTAGGAAATAATCAACCCATTAAATCTGCCCAGTTGGCGAGACATGACGAAGGAAATGAATAATCGGCAGGCTTATTTCAATTATGCTATTGAAGAAAAATTCGTAGCAGGTATTGTATTGATGGGCACCGAGGTAAAATCCATTCGTGAGGGAAAAGTGAGTTTCAATGATTCATTCTGCTTATTCGATAAGGGTGAACTATGGGTGAGAGCTTTATTCATTGCTTCCTATACCCATGGTAGCGACAACAATCATATCGAAGTACACGATCGCAAACTCCTACTCAATAAAAGGGAATTAAAAAAATTGCAAAACCGGATGAAGGACAAGGGTTATACCATTGTTCCTTTGAAAGTTTTTTTTACTGATAAGAATCTGGTGAAGGTTGAAATAGGAATTGGTCGCGGTAAAAAGAATTACGACAAAAGAGAAACCATCAAGGGCAGAGACGTAGAAAAAGAAATCAAGCGATTACTAAAAAGATAACGCTAATCATACCTTGGCTTATTAGGTTCCTTATATTCCAACTGTTCGAGCAAGGCTTCGGGGGTTGGATTTTTTGTGATGGAAACTGCTATCTGGTAACAGAGTACGATGAAAACAATCGAGGCTATTAACTCACCCAATCCAATCCAATATCCCCAGAACCCATATATAGCACCCTTTTCAGGATGCTCCGTTTCATAGATTACTTCTGTTTTTTCTCCGTTTTTCCATGACCTCAAATAGTAATCAGCCTTCACTTGAAAATTCTGATATCCATTCGAAAATTCTGCGAATGCAATTTGCTTGGATGTAGCACTATCTTTTACAAACAAAATTTTTGCAGGCACCTTCTCTCCATCAAAATAATCGGGTTGCCTGGTGAATAAAACATAGGTCCCAAAACAAACTAAATATAATATGAAAATGCCTTTGTACAAATCGAAGTATTTATACAAAAGGACTTATCAAGTTGCCTCGATAAGTCCTTTTATGGGTTTTATTATTTACTAATTTGCTAAACTTCTAAAGTCAACTGGCACTAATTTACTAACACCAGGTTCTTGCATGGTAACTCCATAAATCACATCCACACAACTCATGGTTTGTTTATTGTGTGTTACAATAATGAACTGTGAATTATCACTGAACTTCTTGATCATCTGCGTGAACTTTCCTACGTTGGCATCATCCAAAGGAGCATCCACCTCATCCAAAATACAGAATGGTGCAGGCTTAATTAAATAGATAGCAAACAACAAAGCTGTTGCAGTTAAGGTCTTTTCTCCCCCACTCAATTGAGTGATAGATGAAGGACGTTTACCTTTTGGTTTTGCCACAATATCAATGCCTGTTTCTGCTAGGTTGGTTGGATCTACCAGAATCATATCAGCTGTATCTTCTTCTGTAAACAATGCCTTGAACACTTTCTGGAAGTTCTCACGAACCTTATTGAATGTATCGAGGAATTGCTGATTAGCAGTTGCTTCTACTTCCTGAATAGTTTGCAACAAGCTTTCTTTGGCAGATACTAAGTCGTTCTTCTGTTCCAAGATAAACTCATAACGCTTTTTCATTTCGGTATAAGCTTCAATGGCAGTTGGGTTAACTTCTCCAATATTTTCCAGACGCTTGCGCATTCTATCTGAACTTGCCTGTAATTCTTCTACCGCAGTTTCAGTAGCTCTTGGTTGGTCTAAAATATCGTCGAGCTCTACTTTAAACTCCACACTCAAACGCTCTTTCATACCGGCCAGCTGCAATTTCAATTCATTCAATCGGTCTTTGATTTCAGTAACCAAATGATCGATCATCTCTTTGCTCTTCACTTTCATTCTCAATGCACTTTCCTTCTCTTGTAAAATATTACGCAAGTTGTAGTATGCCTGATCTGCTTCACCTAATACTTTTTCTTCTACTTCCTTATTTCTGAGTAATTCAACCAATTCCTGTTCGGCTGCTAGTTTTGCATTTTCACTCTCTTCAATATTTCCAGAAGCCTCAGATAACTGTTTGGTGTTTTCAGCAATCTGATTGTGTAAATCGTTTAATTGATTTTCTTTGAATACCAATTCCTGCTTCAGGCTAGTGATTTTACTTTGCTGACGCGTTAATTGCAGATTGATATCATTAAACTGAACAGAAGCAAAATTGTATTCTTGTTCAGCTAATTGGTAATCTTGTTCTACGGATTTCATTTCTTCCGTAGTGGCAAATAATTGATCATTCAAACCAATCAATGCTTCTCTGGTTTCTGCGATTGCTTCCTGCTCATCCATCAATCGTTGTTCGATATCTTCCAAACGCTGTTGGCCAGCAGTCTGAGCCATTTGCAGGTTTTCGAATTTATTACGGGCAGCAAACAACTGATTGGTCAGCTGATTGATCTCGTTTTCGGTTTGTTTGATGGCAGTATCTTTTAAACGCTCGTTATAAAGCATCACATCGTTATGCTTTATTTTGATCTCGTTTTTTAACGCATTCACCACCGCATCCTGCAAGATAATCTCGTCTTGTAATTTCTCGAGGTTCTTAGCCCGACCGATTTTTTTACCTTCAAATAAGCCAACACTTCCACCGGTTAAAGTGTATTTACCCTTTACGTACTTACCTGTTTTTTCTAAAACAACAGCACCGTTACTATTCGTTAATGCTTCTTCGTTTTCTGCGATATAAACATTACCCAATAAATAGTTGGCCAAATGCTGGTATTGATCATCCACTTCAATCACATCCAAAGCCTTGATCGTATTTGCAGGCTGATGTGTTTCAACATGACTGTCTTTGAATTTATCCAACAAGAAGAAATTGGCTTTCCCCTTTTTATGATCGTCTAATAAATGAACCGCTTGCAAACCCTCCTGCAAATCTTTTACCACATAGTAGTTCAAATAGGGTTCTAATACATTTTCAACAGCAGCACGGAATTCTTCCTGTACATAAATGATGTCAGATAAAATAGGTGCCGAATGGTTCCACTCAGGATTTTTATGCAGGAATTTGATACTTTCAGGATAACCTTCCATGGAGTCGATCAAACTTTTCAATAAGGCCAATTCGTTCCGCTTTGAATCAAGCTTGCGGCTTTCTTCAGCTAACTCATTACGCAATGCTTCCATCTGAGCCTGCGTTTCAAAAATCAAGCCCTTTGTTTTTTCCTGCTCCTCCTGCAAGTTTTGCAAATCAGACCGCTTTGCTTCCAGGTTTGATTCCTTTTCTTCTAATTCAACTGTTAGCTGTTCAAATTGAAATTGTCTGTTTTGCTTTTCGTCTAATTGCTGGGTTTGGGCACGCAGTAAGTTTTGGATACTGGTATCGGCAACTGCTACTTTTTTCTCGGCATCAAACTGACCGCGTTGAATTTGTTGAAACTGTCCCCTTAAAGCGTCAACCCCAGTTCTGCGTTCATCAAAAATGCGACGCTTGTCTTCTACATCCATTTTGTAGGTTTCAGCACGGTCTTGCAAATCCTGCAATTTGGCTTCTTCCTCACCTACCTGTAATTGTGTATACTCGATAGAATCGCCAATGGTTTTTAACTGACCAGTTGCTTTATCTAAAAATTCTTTAAGTCCCGTTTCTTTCTCTTTTAGATAATGCAATTTCTGGGTAGCCAGGTTCTTATCGTTTTCCTTACTCCGAAGATTTTGCAACAAATCATTGAAAGCATGTTGCATGCTTTGTAATGATTTTTCTTTTTCAATGAAGCCCAGTTTCTCCTGTTCAATAGCGGCTTCATCGGTAGCAATCTCAGCTTCTAATTGAAACTTTTTATCTGTTTCCAGATTTTGTTGCTCGTTCAGATCGTGGTATGTAATATTGAATCCTTCTAGAGAGGCTTTGGCAAGCTCAATGGAAAGTTCTTTGTAGTCTTTTTTGATCTCGAAATACTTTTCTGCCTTTTTCGCTTGATTTTCAAGGGTTTTGAGCTGATTATTGATTTCAAATAACAAGTCTTCGATACGAGCCAGATCCTGTTCGGTAGCATCCAGCTTTGACTTAGCTTCTTTTTTCCGGGTTTTGTAAATCGTAATCCCTGCAGCTTGTTCGAGCATTCTGCGGCGGCTATTCTCTTTATCCTTGATGATATCATCAACCATTCCTAATTCGATAATGGCATAACTATCGGTGCTAACACCAGTATCTAAGAACAGGTTATGAATATCTTTCAGGCGGCAGGTAACATCATTCAAACGATATTCACTCTCCCCATTTTTATAAAATCTACGGGTAACAGTAACGGTACTAAATTCAGTTGGAAGGAGATTCTTGGTATTCTCGAAGGTTAAACTTACTTCTGCCAATCCGCTGGCGCTTCTTGTTTTGCTACCGTTAAAAACCAATGCCTCCAAGTTTTCACTTCTCAAAGCAGAGATCTTTTGTTCCCCAATTACCCAACGAATACTATCAATGATATTGCTTTTCCCACAACCATTTGGCCCAATAATACCGGTAATTCCTTCGTCAAAACTAACTACAGTCTTATCGGCAAAGCTTTTGAATCCTTTAATTTCTAGCGATTTTAATCTCACAATTTTCCTATTTATGTATACGAACATACAAGAAAAGACGAAGAAAAACGATTCAAAAATATATGCTGTGCATAATAAGTGGAGAAAAAGACTTGAAATTAAATTTTAATCTATAAAAATTCATTTAAATAATTGATTTACAATATTATGCAGCCTTTAACTAAAAATAATTTTAGTTGATTTTCTATGCCTAAAATTTGTTACAAGAAGCTATATTTGAGCATCTAAAAATTCTTCTATTTTGCCCACTCTAGTATTCACAGTCACCAATGAATTAAGCTTTGATCAGCGAATGCAAAGAATCTGCGGATCCTTGCATCGAGCTGGCTATGAGGTGAGGTTAATTGGAAGGAATATGAAGGGCAGTTCCAGTCTGCCCAAACTTCCTTTTAAGCAGGTTCGACTGAACTGTTTCAGCGCCAAGGGCCCCTTATTCTACCTGGAATTTAATTGTCGTTTATTCCTATACTTACTGTTTCAGAAGGCAGATCTGATCTGTGCTATTGACCTGGACACTATATTGGCTTGTTATTTTGCGAGTGCTTTAAAGGGCAGCAAAAGGGTTTATGATGCCCATGAATACTTTACCGAGCAAAAGGAAGTAGCCACCCGCCCACTCATTAAAAAAATCTGGCTAGCGATAGAAAGATTTGCTGTTCCCAGGTTTCAATGGGGCTATACCGTAAACCAATGGATTGCAGACGCATTTAGGACCCATTATGACGTTTCCTATGAAACCATTAGAAATATGCCCTTAAACAGGCCTTATGAGGGCAAACAATCGGAAGAAAGATATATCCTCTATCAGGGCGCAGTAAATGAAGGTCGCTGCTTTGAACAATTGATTCCAGCTATGCTGGAAGTTCCTGTTCCGTTAAAAATTTACGGAAATGGAAATTTTATAAACCAAACTAAATCAATTATTTATAATAATTTACTTGAATATAAAATTGAATTAAATGAGCCGCTTTTACCTTCTATTTTAAAAGAAAAAACCGGACAAGCATATATAGGTATCACTTTATTTGATGATTTGGGCCTCAGTCAGGTTCATAGTCTGGCGAACCGTTTCTTTGACTATATCATGGCAGGCATCCCACAGCTTTGTATCGATTTTCCTGAATATCGAATCATGAATCAAGAATGGGAGGTAGCGTACCTGATTCCTGATACGGATCCCAAAACAATTGCTGCTGCATTGAACAAATTATTGGATGATTCTGTTTTATACAATAAGCTCAGATTAAATTGTTGGGAAGCCAGAAAACATCTTAACTGGGATTCCGAGGAAAAACAATTGATCGCATTTTACGAACGCATCTTTCAATCAACTAATTGAACAAAGTATTACATATCATTTCCTTCAATGTTCCCTTTCCCGCCAATTACGGAGGCGCAGTGGATGTATTCTATAAATTGGTGGCTTTGCATGAGCTGGGTGTAAAAATTCACTTGCATTGTTTCGACTATGGAAGAGGCAAACAAGAAGAATTGAACAAATACTGCGAATCGGTTAACTACTATTCCAGAGAAAAGGGACATAAAGCCATTTCACAAAGTCTCCCTTATATAGTTGCAAGCAGAAAAAACGAAGACTTACTGACTAACCTTTTGAAAGACGATTACCCCATTTTAATGGAGGGTATTCATTGTACTTATCCTATTATGGATGAAAGGTTCAGGTATAGAAAACTCTTTGTGCGTTTACACAATGTAGAATATCAGTATTACAGGGATCTGAGCAAAAGCACTCTTTCGTTTTTCCGTAAACTGTATTACTGGAATGAAAGCAGGTTGTTGAGAAAGTACGAATCGATGGTAGCTAAAAAGGTACAATTCTGGGGTGTTACAGAAAAGGATAATGAAGTGTACCGAAAGGAATTCGGATGCCAACAAATCGATCTATTGCCCTTATTTGTGCCCAGTTGGGATATGAGCTGCACAGAAGGTATGGGCAGTTATTGTTTATACCATGGCGACCTGAGTATTGATGCAAATGAAAAAGCTGCAATCTGGTTACTTGAAGAAGTATTCCAGGATATCAAACTTCCCTTAGTAATTGCCGGGAAAAATCCATCAGATGAATTGATTGAGGTTGCACATAGACAAAGCCATACCTGTATCGTAGAAAATCCAACAGACAAAGAAATGCAGGACATGATTGCCAAGGCACATATGAATCTGATTCCCTCCTATACAACTACCGGCATGAAAATAAAGTTGTTAAACGCATTAAGTAATGGAAAACATTGTGTGGCAAATGATGCCACTATAGAGGGCACTAACTTAGAAAGTTTATGTCACCACGCCAATACTAAAGAGGAATTTAAAAAAGCAATTATTGAATTATTCGATATTCCTTTTACTATTAAGGAAAAGCAATTCAGAGAAACTATTTTGATGAATACTTTTAATAATGATAGAAATGCACAACAACAAGTCGAGTGGATCTGGGGGGAGTAAAATGCTCAAAGTGAATGATTTTACCCACCCCGCTCTCGTTGCACTCAGCGCCCCTCCCAGGAGGGGATTTCTTTTTTTATCCCCTCTTGGGAGGGGAAATGATTTTGCGTGAGCAGAATCATGGGGTGGGTAATAACTTCTAAGTGAATGATTTTACCCACCCCGCTCTCGTTGCACTCGGCGCCCCTCCCAGGAGGGGATTAGATTGCTGCGCTATCAATTACTTTACCCAATTCAGTTTTAAGCATTCTGGATGGATAACGATTGATGACTATAAAATCGTGGGTTGCCATGATAACAGCTGTACCGTAATCTTTAGCAATTTGAATCAATAGTTGCATGATCTCATCGCTGGTTTCTGGATCGAGGTTTCCGGTGGGTTCATCAGCCAGAATCAATTTGGGAGAATTCAATAAGGCTCTCGCGATATCAACACGTTGTTGTTCTCCGCCACTCATTTCAAAAGGCATTTTAAATCCTTTGCTTTTTAAACCTACTTTATCCAGTACATCATTGATCTTTTCTTCAATCAACACTTCATCTTTCCAGCCAGTGGCTTTTAAAACGAATTTTAAATTCTCATGTACATTTCTATCCGTAAGCAAATGGAAATCCTGAAAAATCACACCGAGATTTCTTCTGAGAAAGGGAACCTTCTTCCAGTCCATCTCACGAAGATTATAACCAACCACTGTTCCATTGCCCTCTGTTAAATTCAATTCTCCATACAAAGTTTTGAGTAGGCTACTTTTACCGGTTCCGGTTTTACCCACCAAGTAAACAAACTCGCCTTTGTGCACTTCAAAGTTTACGTTTTGTAAAATCAGATTGCCGCCTTGATAGATATTGGCATTTTGTATAGAAACGATTGGTTCAGACATTTTTTAAAATTAAAAAGTAAAAATTAAAATGTAAAAAGAATCAATACTAATATTCATAAACAAGTTCAGTAGAACCGGTTTTGATCAGTAACTCTTTTTTATCAGATGCTTCTACTCTTCCGATAATTCTGGCTTCGATCCCTAGTTCTGCAGCTTCCTGAATCATTTTTTCTGCTGTAGTTGCATCAGTAAATATTTCTAATCGATGCCCCATATTAAATACCTGATACATTTCCCGATCATCAGCACCAGAGTTAGATTGGATGAGTTTGAAAATAGGTGGCGTATCAAATAAATTATCTTTTACAATTTTCATCGGACCAGGTAAATATTTCATGCACTTAGTTTGTCCCCCACCGCTGCAATGGATCACTCCAGCAACTGCGTCGAA
The DNA here is from genome assembly GCA_947371755.1 of Chitinophagaceae bacterium. Taxonomy (GTDB): domain Bacteria; phylum Bacteroidota; class Bacteroidia; order Chitinophagales; family Chitinophagaceae; genus Sediminibacterium. The sequence continues at coordinate 53,098 of CANBQT010000008.1, read as the reverse complement.
ATATTGGTCTAATACTCTTTTCATCAATGGAGCATATGTTCTTGTAGGCGACAACAATAATTTTCCTATGGAAGTTTCATGTCCATCAATGGTAATTTGATCTGTCATTCCATTTTTTCCTAAATAGATCACAGATTCTGCTAAAGAAGGTTCAAAAGTTTCTGGAAACGAAGTAGCATAACGTTTAGTTAGTACATCATGACGCGCACTGGTTAAACCATTACTGCCTAAACCACTATTGTATTCCGATTCATAGTTTGCTTTACCAAAACTTGCGAATCCTACAATCACATTTCCTGCAGCAATCTTTTCATTCGTAATTAATTTGTTCTTAGGCCAACGGGCTGTCATAGTTCCGTTCACAGCAATGGTTCTTACCACATCGCCTACATCAGCAGTTTCACCACCTAAATAATGAATGTGTACCCCAAACTTTGCAAGCTGGTCAAAAAAATCCTGTGTTCCATTAATAATCTGTTCCAGTACAGCACCAGGAATTTGTAATTTATTCCGATCGATGGTAGATGAGAATAAAATATTATCGGTAATACCCACACATAATAAATCGTCTAAATTCATGGCAATAGCATCCTGCGCAATTCCTTTCCAAACAGACGCGTCGCCTGTTTCTTTCCAATAGATATAAGCAAGTATACTCTTAGTGCCAGCCCCGTCTGCGTGCATAATATTTACCCAATCTGGATCACCACATAGAAAATCAGGATAAATTTTGCAGAAAGCCTCGGGAAATAATCCCTGATCCAATTTTTGAATAGCTGCATGTACTTCTTCTTTTTGAGCTGAAACACCGCGCTGTGCGTATAAAGACATGATGGAATTTTGATTTTTAAAGATACCTGAATGCTGCAAATGTACAACACTATGCCTTAGATTTGCACCCAATTATGCAGGTACACTATCAGGAATCGGGGGCGCTCCCATCTTTTAAAAATGCGGTCATTACCATTGGCACATTTGATGGAGTTCATTTGGGACATCGCCAAATCATCAAGCAATTGATAGAAGAAGCCAGAGCTGTACAGGGGGAAACAGTAATCATCAGTTTTTATCCCCACCCTAGATCAGTGATTGCTGGTTCGCATTCCAATGTTAAGTTATTAGGCAGTTTAGAAGAAAAGATAGCACTGCTATCGAATGCCGGTATCGATCATTTGGTAATCATTCCTTTCAATCAGGCCTTTGCTAATCAAAATGCAGAGGAATATATCAGTGAGTTTCTGGTTAAACTATTCCATCCACATACCATTATCATTGGGTATGATCATCGTTTTGGGAAAAACCGTGTGGGAGATTACCATTTGCTTGTGGATTATGGAAAGAAATTGGGATTTGCAGTGAAAGAGATTCCCGAACATATTCTGAATGGAGTAGTCATTAGCTCCACAAAAATCAGAAAAGCTTTGCTTGATTATGATATTAGTTCGGCGAATAAATTCCTGGGCTACGAATACTTCTTTGAAGGTGAAGTGATCAAAGGAAATCAACTGGGCAGAACTATTGGCTATCCAACCGCTAATTTAAAAATCGCTTCAGAAGACAAACTTATTCCTAGTAATGGTGTATATGCTGTTCATGCTATAATTCTAGAGGATGACAATCCAACTGAGCCATTGAATGGCATGATGAATATTGGTGTTCGTCCAACTATTGATGGTATTCATCGTGTAATTGAAGTACACTTATTTGATTTTGATCAGGATATTTATGGGAAAACACTTAAAATTTCCATTCATAGTTATCTTAGACCTGAGCAGAAATTTGCGGGACTGGAAGCACTCACAGAACAATTGGGAAAGGATAAACTGATGGCGAAAGAAGCTTTGATGTTATCTTAAAACTATTGCATCATTTTAACAATTAATTCTTTCATCAGTCCTGCATCAGAACTTCCGCCATCATGAACCCCCACAGAACGTAAGTTATAGTGGTGCAGCAATAATAATATTTTCTCTACTCCTGCGTAATTGTATTTCTTAGCCGCCGCGAAATAATCTTTTGCAAAATAGGGGTTCACTCCAATAGCAGCTGCAATTGATTTCTCATCCCCACCTGGCATGGCATGTATCATTAATACTTTACTGAAGAAATTATAAATCGCAGGTAAAACCATTTGAATAGGCGCTGCTTTCGGATTGGCTTCGAAATAATGGATGATCCGAATGGCTTTTGCCTGGTCTCTTTTACCAATGGCATCTTGTAATTCAAATACATTGAACTCTTTACTTACCCCAATATATTTTTCAATATCGTCTTCTGTTATGCCCTTTCTGGCACCCAGATTTACTGCCAGTTTTTCAATTTCATTTTCAATTCTACTCAGGTCATTACCTATATGATCTACCAATAGGTTCAAGCCTTTCGGACTAATGGTTAGTCCGTGATGCTGGATCATTTGATTGGTCCATTCTGGCAACTGGCTATCGTACATTTTTTTCGTACTGAGCAGCTCACCTTTTGTTTTGAGGGTTTTCGCAAGTTTAGAACGGCCATCCACTTTTTTCTCTTTATAACTAACTACAAAGACGGTTGTTTTAAGCGGATTCTCTATATAAGATTCGAGTTTATCAATGTCGCGCATGTGTTGCGCTTCTTTGAGTAAAACCACCTGACGTTCGGCAAACATGGGGTAACGCATACAGGCATTTACTACTGCGGCCCAATCTGCATCTTTACCATAAAAAACGGAAAGGTTAAATCCTGCTTCGGCCTCTGAGAGAATCTTTTTTTCTGCATAATAAACCACCTGATCAATAAAATAAGACTCCTCCCCCTCTAACCAATAAACTGGCTTGAACTGGCCCTTTTTCCATTCTGAAATGATCTTTTCTGCAGACATGGTTGCAAAGATGCGGCAAGTGGGTTTAATACCAATAAAAGGTCAATTTATTTTTTGGCACGGTTTTGGTTTTAATATGCACAGCCCGATAAATATTAAAAAAAACTATCAGAACATTAAATTTTATTTTATGACCTACACCTCAGAAAGCAGTACCCAAACCCCACAGGGTAAAGACAACCGTAAATTGATCTACGGCATTTTGATCACCGCATTAGTATTGACTTGGGGATATATTTTTTACGACAAAAGCAAGACTAAAGAAACAGTTACTTTGCTTGAAACAAAGATCAGTAATGTGGATAGCGCCAGAAACGCAATTCAAGCTGAATATACTTTGGTATCAGCTAAAGCAGATTCATTAACTCAAAATAACCTACAATTACATGGTTCTTTAGCAGAAAAAGGTACTGAGATACAAAAACTGAAAGTGAATATTGGAAGTATTCTTCGTAAGAAAGATGCCACTGCTGCAGAATTAGCTGAAGCAAAAAGTATGATCAACGACTTGAATGGTAAGATCAGTGGATTGTTTGAGGAAATTGAAAAGCTAAAAGGTGAGAACCAAACTTTGACAAATACCAATCAGCAATTGAATACAGAAAAAACTCAGTTAACTTCTGACAAGCAGAATTTGGAGCAAAACCTAACAAAAACAAATACAGAGAAGCAACAATTAGCCGATAAAGTAGATGTTGCGTCAACATTGCAAGCTTCACATATTGGAATCATCGCAATTGATTTAAAAAGCAGCGGTAAAGAAAAAGAAACCAATACAGCAAAAAGAGCTGATTTCATGCGCGTAGTATTTACAGTAGATGCAAATCGAGTTACTCCTTCTGGTTCTAAAGATTTCTTTGTAGTAATAACTGGACCTGATGGAAAAACATTTAACGAAGGTGGCAACTTTACCACACGTGAAGAAGGTGAAAGAGGTTTTACTAATAAAGTTTCAGTTGCTTACGAGCAAGGCAAACCATTACCTCCAGTAAGTTTCAATTGGAAAAAGAATGATAAATACGCAGAAGGTAATTACAAAATTGAGATTTATAACAATGGTTTCAAAATTGGAGAAAGTGTAAAGACTTTAAAGAAGGGTGGATTATTTAGTTAATCTAAACATACTTTAAAAATGGCCGTCTAATTAGACGGCCATTTTTGTTTTAGAAAGGGCTGAACTCCTGTTTCACAATTTCACGTACATTAGATTTATGATAAGTTCCTGGATGAATTGGCGAACACTGATGGTGATTATTGCTGTACTAATAGTAAGCGGTACAATTGTATATTCTCAATACCTAGCAGGAAAAATTGCAACAGAAGAAAGAAAAAACGTAGCTGCCTGGGTAGAAGCACAAAGAACGATTTTATTTTCGTCCGACACAGTGAGTATCAATCTTGCTGCAAAGATCATCACAGAAAATGATCAGATTCCAATTATAGAAACCAACGAGAAAGATCAAATCACAGGAAATTACTTAAATCTGGAAGCAGATCAGGTTAAAGCAGACCCAACTTATTTATCAAAGAAACTCAATCAGTTCAAACGTTTCAATAGAAACCCCATCATCAGTATTCTTTCGGAAAAGCCTTATGCTGCCAATAAATATTATTATGGTGAAAGCAAATTATTAAAGGAAACTAAACTCTATCCAATCATTCAACTGTTCATAGTGGCACTATTTATTTTTGTGGCCATTGCCTTACAAAGGATCAATTACAAAAGCGAACAGAATCAATTATGGGCATCACTCGCTAAAGAAACAGCACATCAATTAGGTACTCCGGTAAGTAGTTTAGAAGGTTGGCTGGAAATACTCAAATCAACAAAAGGAAATGAAACTTTCGTTCCTGAAATTGCGAAAGATGTGAAAAGATTACAATTGATTACCGACCGATTTGGAAAAATTGGTAGTCAGCCTAAATTAGAAAGCTCCCATATCGCAGAACACATCCTTCACATTTTAAACTATATGAAAAAACGTGCTGGTGGATCTGTAGAATTCGAATGCGATACCAGTAAAATTGAGAATGTTCAAGTGTTACTTTCTGCACCACTATTCGATTGGGTGATGGAAAACTTAATTAAAAATGCCCTGGATGCCATTGATGGGAAAGGATTGATTACTATACATGCACACATGTCTGCACACGAAGTATTCGTTGATGTTACAGATAGTGGGAAAGGAATTGCTGCAGCCAATATTAAAAAAGTATTCAGGCCAGGATTTACCACTAAAAAACGTGGATGGGGTTTAGGTCTCTCTCTCAGCAGGCGGATTGTTGAGCAGTACCACAAAGGAAAACTCTTTGTGCGTTGGAGTGAACCTGGTAAAGGAACTAGCTTTAGAATTGTACTTCCTTTATCAACAAACGATCAAATAAGCTAATAAACTATTTACCGTAACAACTCATTACTGCCTGCCATTGGTGCAATGACTGAGGAGTAGTTGTTTCGGCATACAGATCTGCTTCTCCAAACAAATCAACCAATTCTTGTTCCAGATGATCTGTAACAAGCGCTGAATTATGATTGCCCAATTTTTGAAGGCAAGAATTCATCTTTGCTAATTTTTCATCTGACAAGTGATCGAAAATGTGCTGTTGCATTAATTGCCCGGTTGCATTCACCAACAATTCTGAAGAATTCGTTTTCATGAGTGGGGATTTTAAGGATTAACGAATAAACACTCGAACTTGATTACACTACAAAGTGACAACTATTATGAATGCAACGCTGTTTACCAAATTGTTAAGACTTAAAAAGGTGCATAATTTGGGGATAGCACATGTACTATCCCCCTTTTCAATGCATGAACTATTTCAATACTACAGCGCCTAGAGCCGGCAACTGCACTTTTATTTTATAACATTCAGAAGGTTTATCTACTAATTCTGATGAAATAGAAGGATTAAATACATCTCCTGTTCCCCAGAATTCTTCATTGTTAGAATTGAAAATTTCCTTCCATTTTCCCTTGCCATGCACATAAATTTCCCAATCATGCCTTACTAAAGGAGTAACATTTAATATGATCAATATGTTGTCTTTAGGTTTTTTCCCTTTTCGCATATAAACTAACACAGATTCGCTCCTATGATTCAGATCTACCCATTCAAATCCACCAGGCTCAAATTGTTTTTCATATAACGCAGGTTCTGAACGATATAGTTCATTTAATTTCTGCACACAATATTTCATGCCACCATGACTTTGGTGCTTTAATAAATCCCACTGCAGTTCACTTTTATAATTCCATTCATTGGTAGCACCAAATTCATTACCCATAAACAATAACTTAGAACCAGGGTGGGTAAACATGTAGGTGTATAAGATACGGAGGTTTGCAAATTTTTGCCATTCATCACCGGGCATTTTATACAGCATCGGACTTTTACCGTGCACTACTTCATCATGGGATAATGGAAGCATGAAGTTTTCATCGTAGAAATACATCATACTAAATGAAAATTTATCCTGTTGAAATTGTCGATAGATGGGATCTAAATTGAAGTAGTCCAGAGTATCGTGCATCCAACCCATCATCCACCTCATACCAAATCCTAACCCCCCTTCAAAAGTGGGTTTACTGATCTTTGGCCAATCGGTTGCTTCCTCTGCGATGGTTTGAATATCGGGGAAATCGCGGTATAATGTTTCATTTAAATCGGTAATAAAGGCAATAGCTTCAATATTTCCATTTCCACCATATTCATTGGGTTCCCACTGACCTGCATTTCGGCTATAATCCAGTCTTAGCATCGAACTCACAGCATCTACACGAATACCATCAGTATGAAATTGATCACACCAGAAACGGGCGGAACTGATCAAAAATGATTTTACTTCTCCCCTTTTATAATTGAAAATGTAAGAGTTCCAATCGGGATGAAATCCCTTACGCATATCCGCATATTCGTAGGTATGCGTTCCATCGAACATGAATAATCCATGTGCATCATAAGGAAAATGCGAAGGCACCCAATCCAGAATCACACCAATACCAGCCTGGTGAAATGCGTCTACCATGGCAGCATAATCCTGTGGTGTTCCAAATCTTGAGGTGGGAGCAAAATAACCTGTACCCTGATAGCCCCAACTTCCATCGAAAGGATGTTCCATCACCGGCATGAATTCCACATGGGTGAAGCCCATTTCCTTTACATATGGAACCAGTCTTTCTGTAATCTGGGCATACGTGTTATATCGCTCTTCATCATTTTTATCGGGTCGCATCCAACTAGCCAGGTGCACTTCATACACTGAATAAGGTGCATTCAAAGAATTGTGTTTTTTCCTTGTTTTCATCCATTCGGCATCCTGCCAATCATAAGAAGTTTGCCAGGTAATAGAGGCAGTCTGGGGTCTGGTTTCCCAATAATTAGCATAAGGATCGCCCTTATCAAGCCTGATTCCTCTGAATCCGTGAATATGGTATTTATAAGCTTCGCCTGCACCAACATTGGGGATAAAACCCTCCCAGATGCCAGAATTATCGAGTCGTACTTTTAATGGATGGCTTTCTTTATCCCACTGGTTAAAATCGCCTGTCACGCTTAAATAGGTTGCGTTAGGTGCCCATACTGCAAAATAGGTACCTGAAGTGCCATTTACGGAGATTTGCTTATTCCCCATCAACTTATACAAACTATAATGGGTACCATTTTGGAAATTTTTGATGTCCTCATCTGAAAATAGAGAGTAGTTCCAAACAGGCTGATTACTATCGACAAAATGAATCTCCTCGTATTTTTTCATATTTCTAATTCCAACTTTAATTGCAATAATCACTCTTGTGTAAGGGAAGATAACAAAACTATATTACTAGCTGATGAAGAAATTTTCATACAACTATTAATCAGTACTAACCATTAGATATAAAAATTGTTTAACATAACATTACAACTAAGAATTTAGTTTATGATTAATAATTGATGTTTTTTGCAATCAATTACATCCAATACCTCAACGACCTAACTGCATGAATAAATTATTACTGCTTATTATAATTGTGTTCACCAGTGTTGCTACTGTTTCCGCCCAGAACTCTTCCATCAAGGGATCAGTAAACGACACGCTCAACAAACAAAATCTTGGCAACGCTGTAGTGTCTATTCTCAGACAGAAGGATTCTGTTTTGGTAAAATTTGTCCGCACAGATCAGCAAGGAAACTTTGATCTAAAGAAAGTGATGCCAGGCAATTATATCTTAATGGTCTCCTATCCAAATTATGCAGAGTATACAGACAACATCAATTACGACGGCGTATCAGAAAAGAACTTAGGTATTGTTCCATTAATCACCCGTGCTAAATTATTGGAAGAAGTTATCGTTAAGCAACGCATTTCTGCCATCCGGGTTAAAGGAGACACTACTGAATATAGAGCAGATAGCTTTCATGTATCTGCTAATGCAGATGTACAGGAACTATTGAAAAAAATGCCGGGCATTCAGGTAAACAGTAAAGGCGAAATCACCACTCAGGGCGAAAAAGTAAATAAGGTACTCGTGGATGGAGAAGAATTCTTTAGTGATGATCCTGCCGTTGTAACAAAAAATCTGAGAGCGGATGCCGTTGATAAAGTACAGGTTTTTGATAAGAAAAGTGATCAGGCAGTGTTCACAGGAATTGATGATGGGCAGAAGCAAAAAACAATCAACCTTCAATTAAAAGAAGAAAAGAAGAAGGGCTTTTTTGGCAAAGCTGAAGCAGGAACTGATTTTGATCAATACCGCTACGGTAAATTGATGGCCAACGCCTTTAAGGGAAAACGAAAAATAGCCGGATATATAACGCATGACAATACAAAATTTGAATCCTTAAACTGGGATGAGAATAGAAACTATGCAGGAGACCCGAATACTACTACTACTGTTAATGATGATGGCGGTGTAAATATCAACTGGAATGGGGATGATTTTAGTTGGGGACAAGGATTGCCAACTTCTACTACTGCTGGTTTACACTTTAGCAATAAATGGGATCAGGATAAAAATAATACCAATAATACCTATCAATACAATAAGCTGAATGTTACAGGCAAAACAACTTCCATTACACAGAACATTCTGCCAGACACCACATTTACCAATACCACCGATCAGACACAAGCGAATGAGAGAACCAGGCACAAATTAACAAGCATGTATGAAGTGCAGATCGATTCTTCGAACTCCCTGAAAGTAACTGTAAAAGCATCTGATACCAAGAGCTCCAGCTTATTAAACTATTTAGGCAAATCGATCAGTTCTGATAACAAGTTAATCAACGAAACAGATAGAACCACGAATAATAACGACGACAGCAAAAACTTTAATACTACCCTACTCTGGCGAAAGAAATTTGCAAAGAAGGGTAGAACCATTTCAGTGAATACCGACTTTACTTATAATGATAAAAACGAAGATGGCTTCTTATTAGCTAAGAATCAGTTCTTTGATAAAAACGGAACACTGATTCGATTAGACAATGTAGATCAGCGTAAAGAAAATTTACAAACAGGTTCAAGTATCAATACAAATATTACTTACACCGAACCTCTTTGGAAAAACACTTTTCTGGTTTTATCGTACCGACTGAATGTTAATAGAAACGATGCAGAGCGAAATACTTTTAATAAAGATGTGAATGGAAAATACAATGAACTGAGTGATACACTGAGTAACCATTTTATTTTTAATACACTAGGGAATACAGGAGGATTTAATATTCGTTATAATGTGAAGAAATTCAATTTTGCTGTAGGAACTGGATTAGGAACAGTAAACTACCATATGAATGATCTGAGAAAAAATACGGATAGAGATGTTAGTTATACCAATTTTACTCCAGCGGTAAACTTTAAATTCACACCTAAGCAACAAAGGAGAGTAGAATTTATATATAATGGAACCACTCAAAACCCAACTTTAAATCAGATACAACCTTTGATCGACAATATCGATCCGTTAAATATCACAGTGGGCAATCCAAATCTGAAACAGGCATTCCTGCATAATTTCAATTTTAGAGCTTCGGATTATAAGGTTTTAAAAAGTAGAAGTATGGGAATCAGTTTTGGCTATAATTCTACCGACAATGCCATTTCAAATAACTCTTTTGTAGATAGTTTAGGTAGAAGAATCAATCAAGCTATCAATGTAAATGGTAATTATACCTTAAGACTTAGAGCAGAATATGGTTTTGAAATTATCCCATCATTGAATTTTGGTATTGATGTTGGACCCACAACCAATCGTTATGTAAATTATGTGAATGGCCTTCGAAATGAGACAAAGACAACAGCGTCATCTTTCTCCATCAATTCGGGATACTGGAGTGACAAATGGATCAATTTCTGGATCAATTTCGACGCAAATTACAATCGATCAGTTTCATCTATACGTCCAGATGTGGCAACAGAATATTGGTCCTATACTGCATGGAGCAATTTGCAATTCAAATTCAAGAAACCAAAATTATACATTGATATAAATGGTGAATTTAATTTTTATCAGAAAACAGTAGCATTTGCAAATCAGAGAAACGCCTATATTTTAAATAGCGCTATCAGAAAAACTATTTCTAAGGATGATAAGTGGGAAGTGAAATTTTATGTGAATGATATACTGAATCAGAACCTTGGAATTAACCGAAACATCAGTAGCAACTTTATATCTGAAACAACTTCTCAGAACATAAAACGCTATTTCATGCTATCATTGATCTATAATTTCAATAAAAACGGTAAGCCATCGAATATGGGCTTTTAAAAACAGCTAACCAATTTTAATCAGAGAATCATGAAAAGAGTATTCATACTAATATTTGCTGTCACATATATCCACAGCTTTGCACAGACTCAATTTATCACAAAGGGTAGAATTGTTTTTGAAAGAACGGTGAATCAGCACAAACCCTTTGAGGAAGAAGGTGGCGAAAATGAATGGTGGAAAGAAATGATGAAAACCTTTCCGAAACTTGTAAAGGATCAGTATGAACTTAAGTTCAATGAAACCAGATCTGTATATAAACTGGAGAAAGAGAATACGGATAACAAATATATGTGGGGTTCTAAACCCAGTGAAACAGATAATGTAATTAACGATCTTTCCAACCAGACCACCACCATTCAAAGAGAGATCTTTGAAAACACTTATTTAATAAAGGATACTCTCCGAAATCTGGAATGGAGAATAACGCAGGAAACCAGAGAAATTGCAGGATTTGAATGTAAGAAAGCCGTAACAAAAATCTGTGATTCAGTAGTAGTGGTAGCATTTTATTCGGATCAGATTCCAGTTAGTGCAGGACCCGAAAGTATGGGTGGTTTGCCTGGCATGATCTTGGGCTTAGCTATACCAAGAATGTACACCACCTGGTTTGCTACAAAATTAGAATTGATTGAACCCTCTACTCAACAATTAAACCCAGTTCAAAAGGGTAAAAAAGTTAACTGGGCACAGCTCAATACGGAACTTAAAAAAGGTATGAAAGACTGGGGTAAGGATGGTCATCGAAGAATCTGGGCTTCTTCCTTATAATATTTGCGTTCTTAGGAACGCTTTTTTTTGGTACATGATTTTCATGTAAAAATCCTCCGTAACTTTTGCCCTCAAATTGCTCAAATGAAAAAAACGTTGCTGCCACTAATACTGGTATTGGGAATTACGGCTGCCCATGCTCAATCCAAGCCAAATGCATCTGTTATCCCTGTTCCTGCATCTTTAATCGCAAACAGTGGAACATTTACTTTAACAAGTAATACCGTCATTTCTGTATCATCTGGATCTAGTAGTGAACTCGATAACATGAGTAATCAGTTATCAAAAGTTTTGCAAACTGCCACTGGCTTTAATTTAAAGACCGGTCATGACGCACCTGACGCAGGAATCAAATTAGAGCTTCTTGCTACACCCTACGCTTCATTAGGTAATGAAGGATATCGTTTACAAGTAACCCCAACTGGCGTTATTATTAGTGCTAATAAGCCCGCTGGCATTTTTTATGGTATCCAATCCTTCATGCAATTATTACCTAAAGAGATTGAAAGTAAAACTCTGGTGAATAATATTTCATGGACTGTCCCCTGCGTTACCATCGATGATCAACCTAGATTTGGATGGAGAGGCTTAATGCTGGATGTGAGCCGACATTTTTTCACAAAAGAAGAAGTGAAGAAATTCATGGATGATATGGTGAAATTCAAATTCAATTTATTACACCTCCATTTAACGGATGATGAAGGTTGGAGAATTGAAATCAAGAGTTTACCTAAACTTACCTCTGTAGGTGCTTGGAGAGTTGAACGTAATGGTAAATGGGCCAACTCCCCAAAAGCTGCTGACGATTCTGAACCAAAAACCTATGGTGGATTTTATACTCAGGAAGACATTAAGGAATTAGTTAAATACGGTCAGGATAGATTTGTTACCATCTTACCTGAAATTGATGTGCCAGGACATAGTCTGGCTGCATTAGCAGCCTATCCTGAACTTGCTTGTACAGGTGGTGAGCACAAAGTTTTCCAGGGGATTCCAATTATGAATTGGTTTGCTGGTGGATTTGAAGCAATTGTTGAAAACGGACTTTGTCCTGCCAATGAAAAAGTATATGAATTCTTAGACAAAGTATTTACCGAAGTAGCACCACTATTTCCATTTGAATATATCCATATGGGTGGTGATGAGTGTGCGAAAAACTTTTGGGCAAAGAGTCCTGCAGTTCAGGCTCTGATGAAAAGAGAAGGATTAAAAACAATGCCTGAGGTAGAAAGTTATTTTGTTAGAAGAGTTGAAAAAATTGTGAATTCAAAAGGCAAAAAGTTAATGGGTTGGGATGAGATTTTGGAAGGAGGCATCTCTCCCACTGCCCACGTAATGAGCTGGCGCGGTGTGAAAGGTGGTATTGAAGCTGCAAAATCAAAACATAATGTGGTAATGTCTCCAACAACATTTGCCTATCTAGATTATGTGCAGGGAGAGCCATTATTGGAAGCTCCAGTTTATGCCAGCTTACGTTTAAATAAAGCCTATTCATTCGAGCCTGTTCAGGAAGGAATGGATGCTAAATATGTATTGGGCGGACAAGGAAATCAGTGGACCGAACAAATAGCCAATTATAGAAATCTGCAATACATGACATGGCCTCGTGCTTTAGCTATTGCAGAAGCTACCTGGTCGCCAAAAGAAAAGAAAGACTGGAACAGTTTTGCTTCAAGGGTTGAAAAGCAATTTGATCGTTGGGATATTTCTGATGATAAATATTCAAAAGCGATGTATGATGCGATTGTAGAAGCATCAAAAGATGATAAGGGCAATCTCTATGCTAACTTAAGTACGGAAGTTTCTGGCATGAATATTTATTATTCATTTGATGAATCAAATCCTGATAATTACTATCCGAAATATAGCAAGCCGGTGTTAGTGCCTAAAGATGCGGTAACCATGAAAATTGTTACCTATCGCGATGGTAAACAAATTGGAAAGCAGATTAATATTCCGGTTACTGAACTGGCTAAGAGAGTGCCTAAGAAGTAAAATATTCATCACTTAGCAACCTCCCCAGCTGCATGCCGCGTCCGGCATCAGCATCCCCTCCTATTCGCAAGCGAACAGGAGGGGTTTTTTTTAAAAAAAATTACAAGCAATTTCTTCTTAACTCATTTCTATAATTCGCACACTCCATCATCTTTTCACCTTTCTTTCTTCTTTTTACTTTTTAATTTTTACTTTTTAATTTTACAACCATCCATTATGTCTCATCCAATTGCGGCAGCTTTCCATCCATCTGTCGTTGGTGGTTTTATTGATTAAGCCAAATCCATGACCGCCGTTTTGATAAATATGTAATTCAGCATTTACACCATGTGAGATGAGGGCCTGATAAAATAAGACACTATTATTCACTTTTACTGCATCGTCGTCTGTGGCATGAAACAGAAAGCTTGGTGGGGTCTTTTTTGTTACCTGCAATTCATTGGAATAAAAATCCTTTTTCTCTATGGTAGGATTCTTTCCAAGTAAATTATCTCTGGAGCCCATATGCGTTAAACTATCCTGAAAACTAATGACTGGATAGCCAAGTATTAAGAAATCCGGACGAAGACTAGTGTTCTTGGGATTGGGAATTAATGACTCCGTAAAATGAGTTCCTAGTGTAGACACTAAATGTCCGCCTGCAGAAAATCCGATGATGCCTATTTTATTGGGATCAATACCCCATTTGTCTGCATTTTCTCTGGTGAGCAGCATCGCTTGTTGTGCATCCTGCAGGGGTCCGATTTCTTTATTGATCATGGTACGATCACTAGGTATACGATATTTAATGACGATGGCTGTTACACCCACTTCGTTAAATGATTTGGCAATATCTGCACCTTCATGACCAGAAGCTGTTATAAAATATCCGCCGCCAGGAATTACGATCACAGCTGATTTTTTATCGTTTTGTACTTTGGGTTGATATACTGTGTACGTAGGAATACTAATATCACTGATGATTAAAATACCAGGTTCTGTTGAATGCTTTTCTAAATTTTCTGCTGGCTTACTATTGGGTATTGTAATAGGATATAATGGAATTTCGGTTTGAGCTTTGATTTTCATAATGCTTGAAATCAGGAGTAAAGAGAGGATTATTTTTTTCATATAACGTGCTTAATTCTTCGATGAATTACTAAAATAATAAATAACTTCAATACCACTACCTCTTAATTCAAATCAATCGAAAAGCATGGGAAGAATTACGCTAAAAGATGTTTTAAAACAATTGAAAGCAGATCTAATAGGCAAAGATTCTTATAGGGGAGTTACTCTTACCTATTCATGGCTTGCTAATCAGTTTGGACATATATCTTTAGGATTTATACCTACTGTGATTGTATTCTTTCTTTTAAAAAATAATCAGGAAGTGGAGAATGCTGGAATCAATGCAGCAACCTATGTATCCATATTCTGGATCTGTTTTGAATTATATAATTTTCTGGGACCCCTATTATTGAATAAAAAGTCGCAATCGAAATTGGTATATGTGTCTGGATCATCCTATCAATTTCAACCTGCCTGGTGGAATATTGCTTATGACACATTCACAGATCTTAACTTTTTTGCTTTCGGGGCTTTTTTAAGTGCTGTGATATTGGTTTATTTTAATAATGGGAATACAGGCTTTGCAAAAGTTCTGATTCCATTAAGTATAGGTTTGATTATTAACGGTCGCTATTGGTTCCTCACAAAAATGTACGAACAGTCAGCTCAATTTCCTTTTCAATATAGGCTCAGTCAATTTGATTTACCAATTTCGGAAACAGCTAAAGAATCCATTTTATATTGGCTTGCAGATAATCATAAAGCAAAACATCTGTTGATTTTTGGCGGGGTTAATTGTGGCAAAACGAGTATCAGTGTGGGAATCGCGAATGAAAAAGCGATCAACCATCAATCTGTGACATATACCACTGCTACTAAATTAATCAGTTTGTTTTTCACTCCAACACAACCCAACCAACAGGATGCCTATCCCTGGAATTGGCATAATAGTTCTTATTTGGTGATAGATGATATTAATCCCGGAGATCCTGTGAAGGAAGTGATCATACCAGCTGAATATTTCTTACAATTAATGGATACCTATTCCAGTGAGAATGAAGCAAACAGAGAGGTATTCAGAAACACTTCTGTGATATGGGTATTAGGCAGTGATGATTCAGAAAGGAATTTACAGGACGACTGGAAAAAAATGTTACACAAAATCGGAATTGCAAAAGACCATATTTGTTCTGTAGAGTTATAAAAAAAGCTTCCCGACATGGGAAGCTTTTTTATTCAAGCGAAGAATTTATTTTGCTAATTCTATCACCCACATTCTTTTAGCAGGAACAGTAAATTTGTTTTCTACAGTAACTCCGGAAACCACATTTTTTCCTGATTTAAATCCATTGGTTCTTTCAGTATAATTTGAAAGCGCTACTTCTTTATTTTTATCACTGGTATTCATTACACACATAATGGTTTGTTTTTCATCGTATCTGAAATACACGTATAATCCGTCATCAGGTACATATTGCATCATAGACCCTTTTGTAATAGCAGAACTATTCTTACGAAAGTTGGCAAGTGTTGTAACATACTGTTGCATATCTTTTTCTTCCGCTGTCATACCCTCTCCTGTAAATGCATTTTTGGTATCACCTTTCCATCCACCGGGAAAATCTAAACGTACGTTACCATCAGCAGGGTTCTTCTCCCCTTTCATTAATACTTCAGTACCATAATACAATTGCGGAATACCTCTGGTAGTAAGCAACCAGGCGATACCTGTTTTTACTTTTTCAATATCACCTCCAACATCTGAAAGGATACGAGTCAGGTCATGGTTATCAAGGAAGATGCAATTGCGATTAGCATCTTTATATAAGAAGTCGTTACTCAATGTGGTGTATAATTTATTAACCCCTTCAGTCCATCCGAAATCCTGTTTCAGAGCAGGTTGTATGCCATACATCAACGCCTGAAAATCTGTAGCTCCTTGTAAATTGCTTTTAAAAGGCACATCCATTTTATTCTCTACAAAATAGGCTTGTGCGGCGGTTCCATGTACCCAGGTTTCACCAAACATCGTCATCTTCGGATACTCATCAGTTAATGCTTTATTACAGCGATTCATAAATGGCAAATCGTTATAGATATAGGTATCGATTCTCCAGCCATCCACTCCAAATTTTTCCACGCTCCAGATAGCATGTTGAATTAGATAATTCGCAACATATGGATTAGATTGATTGAGGTCGGGCATTTCAGGTGTGAACCAACCATCAACAGTTCTTTTCGCATCAGATTTTGATGCATACGGATCGAAAAGAGGTTGATCCTTGTAGGAAGTACCTGTGTATTTAGGCCATTGATGGTACCAGTCTTTCATGGGTTGATCCAGAAAAGTAATATGCTTGCTTCCCACATGATTATACACAGCATCCTGCATTAATTTCATGCCGCGTTTATGCAGTGCGTCGCTTAATGCCAAATATTTTTCAGCTCCACCAATTCTTCTTTCAATCGCATAATGATCTGTAAATGCATACCCATGTTCGGTTCTATTGGGTTGGTCATTTTCAAGTACTGGCGTCATCCATACAGTTGTAATTCCCAATTTTTGTAAATAATCCAGATGATTAATTACTCCTTGAAGATCACCACCATGTCGGTCATAAATTTCTTTTCTATTCAGGCTTTGATCACGCATACCTGCAATATGATCATTTGATTCATCTCCATTACTAAAACGATCCGGCATTAATAAATAAACCAGATCAGATGAGTTAACACCTTGCGCAAATGTTTTTCCATTACCCGTTCTTCTTTTTTCTAAAGGCCATTTTACGGCATGTCCTTTAGCATTCTGTAGAAACTCAATCACAACATCACCGGGTAGCGTAGTGGCTGCTATTTCAAGATCCAAAGCCATATATTTCCCATTTTCTAAGGCAGTTGTCTTTAATAATTTCACACCTGGATAATTGATCCTGACAGTTTCTTTATTAAATCCATCATACTCACCATACACTAAAACCTGAACCTTATTCCACTTCATTCCAACCCACCAATTAGTGGGATACAATTTTGCGTATTGGGCAAAAGAATAACTCGTCACGCTTAAGAAAGCGATCGCTAAAAAAAATAATTTACGTTTCATATAAATTTAATTTAAACCCACCTAAATCAATCTTTCGATTTGATCACCAGCTTTGCACAAACACCTGCAATGATCATCGAAGCCCCTGCCAGACCTACTACATTCACTGCTTTTTCACCAACAAGTGTTAAAGCAAGTCCGCCTAATAGTCCGGCAGCAATTTGTGGGATGGTAATGGTAGCATTGAAGATTCCCATATAAACACCTGTCTGTTTTGGTGGCAATGAAGAAGAAAGAATGGCATAAGGTAAAGCAAGTATAGCAGCCCAGGCAATACCCACACCAATCATCGGTATAAACAAAAGATTTTTATCTGTAATAAACATCATTGACATCAATCCTATCCCACCGCATAGTAGCGAAAGCATGTAGGTATTTTTTCTGCCTAATTTGTCAGTGATAGATGTCAGGACCAAAGAATATAATGCGGCAAACAAACTATATGCTGCAAAGATTACACCTGTCCAATCTCCCGCTTCATTAAATAATTTTGAATGAGGATCTGTGGTGCCCCATATATTTTGAGCAATTGCTTGTGTAGTATACACCCACATGAGAAATAGTGAAAACCAGGAAAAAAATTGTGTGATAGAAAGCTGCCACATAGTAGCAGGAATATTTTTCAATAATGCACTAAAAGGAACTTTTTCAGTTTCAGTTGTGTCGATATTGTTGTACTTCGCATATTCTTCAGGAGGATATTCTTTTGTTCTGAATGATGTCCATAAAACACTTAATAACAAAGCAGCTCCTCCAAAATAAAAGGCATAGATCACGGTAGGTGCTACTTTATCACCAGGGTTTGGTTCATTAGATACATTAAAAACATTGGTCAATAAATAAGGTAGCATGGAGCCTACGAATGCACCTGTATTGATTAAGAAACTTTGAATGGCATACCCTTTATTACGCTGACTTTCAGGAAGCATGTCGCTTACCAGGGCTCTGAAAGGTTGCATGGTTACATTGAAGGAAGTGTCCATCAACAATAACATCGTAGCCCCGAAAATTAATGCTGGCAATAATGCTGCAAAGTGTTCTGAATTTGGCATAAAGAACATCGCCAATGCAGAAACAATACAGCCACCTAGAATAAAAGGAATTCTTCTTCCTAATCTCGTCCAGGTTTTATCACTAGACATACCCACGATTGGTTGAACAATTAAACCAGCCACAGGTGCTGCCAACCAGAATAAACTCAAATTATGGGGATCAGCACCAATAGCAGATAGTATTCTACTGGTATTGGCATTTTGTAAAGAATATCCAATTTGTACTCCTAAGAATCCAAAACTGATATTCCAGATTTTCCAGAAACTTAAAACAGGTTTTGAGCTGTTTGAATTAGACGAAAAACTGTTAGCAAGGGCCATAGCAATCAATTGAAGGTGTAATGTGTAATAATTACATGAAGGTAAAAGTAAATAAAAAAACATCCCAAAAAGGGATGTTTTTTTAATGAGTTAAATTACGAAACCGTTCGGAAGGATGGCAGTTTTTTTAACTACCACGATACCGTCTTTCACTGCATAAAGTGGATGATCACTATTCGGTAAATGCTTACCGCCAATGATCTTCACATCATTCCCAATCCGGCAGTTCTTATCGATGATGGCGTCTTTAATATAACAACGCTCTCCGATTCCAATTAAAGGCAAACCTTTAGCCTTGTTCGACTCCATTTCAGAAAGTGTTTCGTAGTAATCGTTACCCATGATATAAGTACTTACCACCGTAGTGCCATGACCAATTCTTGATCTGATACCTACCACGCTTTGTTCTATTCTGCTGGCGTTGATGATAGATCCTTCTGCTATAATTGTTTTCTCTAAAGTAGTGCCGCTAATTTTTGCAGGAGGCAACATTCTTGCACGACTATAAACAGTTTTATTATTATCAAAAAGATTAAAAGCCGGTACATCATCGGTTAAAGCAAGGTTTGCTTCAAAGAATGAATAAATGTTTCCGATATCAGTCCAGTAACCATCGTATTGATAACTGATTACTTTATGATTGTCGATGGATTCCGGGATGATCTCTTTTCCAAAATCAGTTGCTTTTGGATTCTTTTCATATAAAAGATGATCCAGAATTTTCTTATTGAAAATATAAATACCCATTGATGCCAGATAGTTTCTACCTTCTTTATGCATTTCTTC
Organism: Chitinophagaceae bacterium; assembly: GCA_947371755.1. Lineage (GTDB taxonomy): Bacteria > Bacteroidota > Bacteroidia > Chitinophagales > Chitinophagaceae > Sediminibacterium. The sequence goes on along the minus strand of CANBQT010000008.1, from coordinate 33,409 downwards.
CCCTGTATCACTTGTCCATTCTGGTAAAAGATCTTTACTAGGTTTTTCAATAAATGAAGTAATAAAATGTTCCTCATTGGTTTTTAAAATTCCAAATTCTGGAGCCTCACGATCACCTACTGGAATAGTAGCAATGGTAATGTCTGCACCCTGAGCTTTATGATTAGCAATCATTTCACTGAAGTCCATTTGATACAATTGATCCCCACTTAGGATCAAAATATATTCGTAATCAAAATTTCCAATATGGCGCAGTGATTGCTTCACAGCATCTGCAGTTCCCTGAAACCATCCTGGATTATCAGGTGTTTGCTCTGCTGCAAGAATGTCTACGAATCCAGAACTAAAAGCACTAAAGTGGTAGGTATTCTTGATATGTTTATTAAGTGAAGCAGAATTAAACTGAGTCAATACAAACATCCTATTGATACTGCTATTAATACAGTTACTAATAGGAATATCCACTAAACGATACTTACCAGCAATTGGTACTGCGGGTTTTGACCTGGTAGCAGTTAAGGGAGATAGTCTGCTTCCTGCCCCTCCGCCTAGGATTACGGCCACCACTGATTTCGAAAAATTATCCATATGTATTGATTATAGGGTTTAAATAATTGATTGATATAGGTTAATATATTTTTGAACAGTTGCTTCCCAACTATTATCGATTTGCATCATTGTACTTCGCATTTTTTCCATCTGCACTTCGTCCTGATAAACTGATACACCTCTATGTATCGAATACACTAAATCATCAACTGATGCATGATTAAAACGAATACCATATCCGTCAGGATCGCCCATGTCTACAACGGTATCTTTTAATCCACCAGTACTTCTCACAACTGGCACCGTTCCATAGCGCATGGCATACATCTGATTAAGTCCACAAGGTTCTACTCTGCTTGGCATTAATAAGAAATCTGCACCGGCATAGATCAGATGACTCAATGCTTCGTTATACCCAATGTAGGCGTTATATACACCTGGGTGTTGATAGGATAATTGCTGCAAAGCCCACTCTACATCAGTTTGTCCGCTACCTAAAATGAAAAAACTTGCAGCTCCCTTTGTTTGAGAAATGGCAGTGGCAATGGCATCATGTAAAATATCCGCAGCTTTTTCGCCTACTAATCGCCCAATAAATACAAATAGTGGGTGTTGGGCGTCTAATCCAAATTTGCTGCACAATAATTCCTTATTCTTCTGTTTTCCTTCTGTGACAGTCTTCACAGAAAAATGATCTTCAATATAGGTATCAGATCCTGGGTTCCAAATCTCATTGTCGATACCATTTAAGATTCCGCAACACTTGCCTTTTTCATATTCAAATAAAGCTTCCAACCCATTTGCATCCCAAAACAGTTCTTCCATATAGCTTTGACTAACGGTAGTTACCTTATCTGCACATTTGATAGCTGAGGCCATTGGATTGATGCGACCACCCCATTCCAATAAACCCGTTTTCCATTCATCCCAATCTGGAATCAGGGTACTTTGACTCCAATCCATCCAACCCTGATATTGTCCGTTATGAATGGTAAATACAGTGGGGATTCGACTAAGATGACGATAATTAAAACAGTGTTTCATCATAAAGGGAACCAGCGCAGACTGATGATCGTGGCAATGCACCACATCAGGCCTATGTTCCCAACTTGCTAACCAATTCACTACGGCAATCTGAAAACCTGTAAAACGCTCGGTATCGTCATCATATCCATAAATTTTTTCGCGATCGAGAAGTCCGTTGATATCCACTAAATAAAGATCAAAGCCAAGTGAATTCTTTTTCTCCCTAATGATGGTATAATCGAAGAACCAATCGCCCAGATTGGCGGTTCCTTTAAAATCCACCACCCATTCGTTAGCATATAAAAATTTGGTGCGGTACATAGGCATGACCACTTTGGCAATATGACCAGCCTGACATTGGTATTTGGGCAGGGCCCCAACCACATCACCTAAGCCTCCGGCTTTAGCCATTGGATAGCATTCTGCACTTATATGAACAATCTCCATCGGATCTATTTAATTCCTTGATTTGCATTCAATTTATGAATGAATTGGCATAAGGGCAAAAAACATTTAAAGTTTTCTGCTTGATAAAATATATTTATTTTACAGCCTATTCAATTTACCAACCAATATATTGCTTGCCATGACTCAACAAAAACAACCCACCAATTCTGGTGCTCTTGCAACTTTAGTAATCGTATTCTTTTTCTGGGGATTTATTGCTGCATCTAACAGTATATTCATTCCATTTTGTAAAACACATTTTAACCTGAACCAATTCCAATCCCAATTGATCGGATCAGCATTTTACGGGGCATATTTTATTGGCTCGTTAATTTTATTTATTACATCCAATATTATTGGATATGATATTCTTAATAAGATTGGATACAAAAAAGGTATTATTTACGGTTTATTGATCTCAGTAGTAGGCGCTTTATTAATTATTCCTTCTGCAAATGCAAATTCATTCCCTGCTATTCTTGCTTCGTTTTTTGTTGTAGCACTTGGATTTTCCTTACAACAAACATCTGCTCAACCTTTTGCAATTGTTTTAGGGGACCCTTCAACCGGGTCACACAGACTTAATTTAGGAGGCAGCGTTAACTCTTTAGGTACCACCTTAGGGCCATTAATTGTTAGCTTTTTCTTATTCGGTTCTGCAGATGCTAAAAATGCAGTTGTAACTGTTACGAATATTAATGTCCTTTATTTAATTGTAGCTGGTGTTTTTGCTGCTGTTGCTATTATTTTTTCTATATCAAACCTTCCTGATGGAAAAAATGATGAGAAGTTTGAAAAAGCAAACAAAGCTTCCTCTTCGCTTTTAATAATGACTTTGTTAATTGGAGGAGTTATTGTGATTGGTCAATTAACTGAAATTCCAAAATTGACACTTTTATTAATGACAATTGTTTCTGTTTTAGGAGTTTTATTCTATTCCAATAATCAAGCAGTAAAAAATAGTGAGGGTTGGGGTGCCATGAAGTATCAGCAATTGATTTATGGCATGATTGGAATATTTGTTTATGTTGGAATTGAGGTTACAATTGACAACAATTTTGGAGCTCTTTTAAAAACTCCAGGTTATTTAAGTGAATTAGGATTAGATGAAAGCAAAATATCCAAATATGTTTCTCTTTATTGGGGAAGTTTGATGATTGGAAGATGGACCGGTGCAATTAGCGTTTTCAACTTAAAAGGTATCGTTAACAAAATCATGATGGTTATCGTACCATTTATTGCTTTCGGTGTTGTATTAGGGGTTAGTAAAATTTATGGAAATGACATTACCGATTTATACGGATATGCAGTTTTCATCCTTATTGCTGTTATTGCATTTTTCTTCGGCCAACAAAAGCCAGTCAAGACATTAGTAATAGTGTCTTCGCTTGCAGGTATCTCCATGTTGACTGGAGTATTTACAACAGGTATCTTATCTGTATACTCTTTTATGGCTGGCGGTTTATTTTGTTCTGTTATGTGGCCTTGCTTTTTCTCGTTAAGCGTAGGTGGGCTAGGAAAGTATACCAGTCAGGGTTCTGCATTTTTAATTATGATGATTTTAGGAGGAGCAATCATACCACCATTACAGGGTGCATTTGGAGATAATCCTTCCATTGGAATGCATCATTCATATTTATTAGCGGCAGCAGGATTCTTTATTCTTGTTTTATTAGCTTTAAAATTGAAAAGTGTTTTAAAATCACAAGGTTTAGATTTCGACGAACAAGTAGGTGGTGGTCACTAATTTTTCAATTAATTATTTATAAAGATGGCACTCAGTAACGTAAGCATGGAACAATTAGCGATAGGAATCGATATCGGAGGCACAGGAACTAAATTTGGAATTGTTGACAGAGAAGGCAATGTGCTTTTTTCAAGTGATATGTCTACCAGAGGATATGACACCATTGAGGGGTTCATTGCAGAATTGCACAAAAACGTACAACCTTTAATTGATAATGTTGGGGGAATTGGTAGAATTCGTGGAATTGGCGTAGGAGCTCCTAATGGGAATTTTTACACTGGCACTATTGAATATGCTCCTAATCTTCCCTGGAAAGGAATCATTCCATTAGCTCGTTTAATTCAGGATGAATTCAAATTACCGGTTGTTGTTACAAATGATGCCAATGCCGCGGCATTGGGTGAAATGAAATATGGTGCCGCAAAAGATCTGAATGATTTCATTATGATCACTTTGGGTACTGGGGTTGGTAGTGGCATTGTTGCAAACGGTAATCTGATCTATGGTCATGATGGATTTGCTGGTGAATTAGGTCATGTGATTGTGATACCTGATGGACGTTACCACGAAGGCACTGGAAAAAAAGGTTCCTTAGAAAGTTATGCATCTGCAACAGGAGTTCGCAATACTGCTATTGAATTATTAGCCAATTCTGATACCCCGAGTTTACTTCGTGATGTTCCAAAAGACCAGCTCGATTCTAAAAAGGTATACGATGCTGCTATGGCAGGCGATCAGCTAGCAAAAGACATATTTGATTTCACTGGTAAAATTCTTGGCTTGGCTTTAGCAAACTTTGTAATGTTCTCCAGCCCCTCTGCTATTGTATTATTTGGCGGACTTACAAAAGCTGGTGACCTTATTTTAAAGCCTACCAGAGAAAGTATGGAAGCAAACCTGATACAAGTATTCCAAAACAAAGTGAAGATCTTGATTAGTCATTTAAAAGAATCAGACGCTGCCATCTTAGGAGCATCGGCGCTTGCCTGGGACATACAATAAAATGTAAAAAGTAAAAAGTAAAAAGTAAAAAGTAAAAAGAAGAAGTAGTAGGTATAAAAGAAAAGGTTGTCTTTAAACAGACAACCTTTTTACTTTTTACTTTTTAATTTTTAATTTTTCCTAGGCTTCCGAAGTTTTTGGTTCTTCCGCATTGGGTTGATAAATGAATTTTATTTTGCCGTTTTCTTTATCCAGATCAGCAATCAATTTATCACCTGCTTTTACACTTAGGTTCAGGATTTCTTCCGCTAAAGGATCTTCCAGATATTTCTGTAACGCCCTATGCAAAGGCCTTGCACCAAATTGCGCATCATACCCTTTATCTGCAATGAACTCTTTTGCTTCTAGAGTTAATTCCATAGAGAATCCTAAGTTTTGTAAACGCTTGGTAACACCCTTCATCAAAATATCGATGATATTGAAGATGTTTTCTTTTGTTAATGCATTGAAGATGATCACATCATATATACGATTCAAAAACTCAGGAGAGAAAGTACGCTTCAGTGCTTTTTCAATCACCGCTTTATTATTTTCTTCCGCATTCTGAACCCTCGTTGCAGTAGCAAATCCAACACCATCACCGAACTCTTTTAACTGGCGTACACCTATATTGGAAGTCATGATAATCAAAGTGTTTTTGAAATCGATTTTCCTTCCTAGTCCATCTGTTAACTGACCATCATCCAATACCTGTAAAAGAATATTATAAATATCCGGATGGGCTTTCTCAATCTCATCCAATAAGATCACACAGTATGGTTTGCGGCGTACTTTTTCTGTAAGCTGACCACCTTCTTCATATCCCACATATCCGGGAGGTGCACCTATTAAGCGACTCACTGTAAATTTCTCCATGTATTCGCTCATATCAATACGAATCAACGCATCTTCTGAATCGAACATATAACGGGCAAGTGAACGTGCTAATTCAGTTTTACCAACTCCTGTTGGACCAAGGAAAATAAAAGTACCAATTGGTTTCTTGGGATCTTTTAAACCCACGCGATTCCTTTGAATGGCTTTCACCACTTTCACAATTGCTTCGTCCTGACCAATTACCATATCACGCATGTCTTCGCTCATCTTGCGTAGCTTTTCAGTTTCCGCCTGAACCATACGTTTTACAGGAATCCCCGTCATCATACTCACCACTTCGGCAATATGTTCTTCAATAATCGGATAGCGTTTGTTCTTACTTTCTTCTTCCCAGATTCCTTTTGCTTTTTCCAGCTCTTCTCCCAATTTCTTTTCTGTATCACGAAGTGCAGCAGCTTCTTCAAAGCGCTGACTCTTCACTACTTTATTCTTTTCGTTCTTAACGTCTTCAATTTTCTTTTCGAGCTCTACGATTTCTTCAGGAACATTGATATTTTTCAAGTGAACCCTGGCTCCCACTTCGTCTAATACATCAATTGCCTTGTCTGGCAATAAACGATCAGTCATATAACGGTCGCTCAATTTCACACAAGCTTCAATGGCTTCGTCGTTATAAGTAACATTATGGAAGTCTTCGTATTTCGATTTGATATTATTCAAGATCATAATGGTCTCATCCACACTTGGTGGCTCGATCAGCACTTTCTGGAATCGACGATCCAATGCACCATCTTTTTCAATGTGCATACGGTATTCGTCTAAAGTTGAAGCACCAATACATTGGAGTTCTCCTCTAGCAAGAGCTGGCTTAAAAATGTTGGAAGCATCTAAAGAACCGCTTGCACCACCCGCACCAACAATGGTATGGATCTCATCAATGAAAAGAATCACATCTCTGTTTTTCTCTAATTCATTCATGATGGCTTTCATGCGTTCTTCAAACTGACCACGATATTTTGTACCCGCTACCAATGCTGCAAGGTCTAAACTGATCACTCTCTTATCGAACAATACGCGACTCACTTTACGTTGAACGATGCGTAATGCAAGACCTTCCACGATGGCTGTCTTACCCACACCAGGTTCTCCGATTAAAATGGGATTATTCTTTTTACGGCGACTTAAAATCTGACTTACGCGTTCTATTTCAGCTTCTCTTCCAACGATGGGATCAAGTGTACCACTTTCCGCCAGTTTGGTAATATCTCTTCCGAAATTATCCAGAACCGGAGTTTTACTTTTCGCACCTGGAACAGTTTTACCACCTTTTTGTTGCTGATAACCTGCGCCTCTTTTCTCCTCATCAAATTCATCTTCGTTCTCATCAGAAAATTCGCTTCTGGGATTAGGGTTGGTTGATCCAACCATGCCTAATTCATTCCGAAACAAATCGTAGTCTACATCAAACTGATTTAAAATTTGAGTAGCAATATTTTCTTTGTTTTTAAGAATGCTTAGCATCAGGTGCTCTGTTTCCACCAAAGGGCTTTTTAAGGCTTTGGCTTCTAAAACAGTAACCCGAATTACCTTCTCTGCTTGTTTTGTGAGTGGAAGACTATTAATATTGGCAATATTCTTACCTGTTTTATCCTTTACTGCGAGTTCTACCTCTTTTCTAAGTTCATACAAGTCTATATTGAGTTGCTTGAGTACTTTAATGGCGGTATTATCGCCATCGCGTATCAAACCCAATAAGAGATGTTCTGTTCCTATAAAGTCGTTCCCCAAACGCAATGCCTCTTCCCTGCTAAAGGAAATGATCTCTTTTACTTGTGCTGAAAAATTATTGTCCATTTACGATTGCATTTAATACAAGTATAACGATTATTTTTGAGTGAAGTTGTGTGCCATTTATGCACAGTTTGTTAATGAATTATTTATTATGGAAGTCAAAATTGATACCAAGGAGAAATTTACTGTTGTAACCCCGATATTAACAGATTTAACTGTCAATATAGCAGCAGAAATAGAGAAAACCTGTCTAAAACAGTTAGAAACACCCGTCAGAAATGTAGTGTTACAAATGGAGCAGGTCATTCAAATAGAAGAACAGGCTGCTGTTCGAATTGCAGAATTGCAGCAACAATTTTATGAGAAAAGCGCTTCTTTTGTAATCTGTTCTATATCAGAAAAAGTAGAAGCTACTTTTGAAAAAATGGAGCTACTCGACTTTTTGAATTCTACCCCCACTGAAAGCGAAGCCTGGGACATCGTTCAAATGGAAGAAATAGAACGCGAATTATTAGATGGGGATGATATGGAATTTGATGCGAATTAAATTGCCGAATGCTTACTAATGGTTTAATTTCACCCAAATGATTTCGCCCAATACCATACAACAAATTACCAATCATATCGACATCCTGGATGTGGTGGGTGAGTTTGTGAAATTGAAAAAAAGAGGTACCAATTATCTGGGCCTATGTCCTTTTCATAATGAGAAGAGTCCTTCCTTTACTGTATCCCCTGCAAAAGAAATTTACAAGTGTTTTGGATGCGGCAAGAGTGGTAATAGTATTGGCTTCATCATGGAACATGAGAAGTACAGTTATGTAGAAGCATTAAAGTGGCTGGCCGCGAGATATAATATTGAAATTGAAGAAACCGAATCCAGTCCTGAGCAAAAACTTTTAAATCAAACGGCGGATAGTTTATATGCTATCAATCATTTCTCTCAAAAGTTTTTTTCTTCTCAATTAACTGAAACCGAAGAAGGAAAAAATGTAGCACTCTCCTATTTGCAGGAAAGAGGATTCAGAGAAAGCATCATTCAGAAATTTCAGATTGGTTATAGTCCGGATAGTAAAGATGCATTAACCAAAGCCTTACTGGAAAATCAATTCAACCCTGAGATCCTTCCCAAAACAGGATTGGTTGCCATACGCAGTAATAATGAATTAGCAGATAATTATAGAGGTCGCATCATTTTTCCAATTCATAACAATTCAGGAAAAGTAATTGGCTTCGGCGCAAGGGTAATCGGCAAAGCAGATCGTGCCCCAAAATATATCAACACTCCTGAAAACGAGATCTATTCTAAAAGTAAAATTTTATATGGATCTTATTTTGCGAGACAGGCAATCGACAAAGCAAATGAATGCTTATTAGTAGAAGGATATACCGACGTGGTAAGTTTACATCAGGCAGGGATTGAAAATGTGGTAGCAAGTGGTGGAACATCATTAACCTCCGACCAGTTAAGACTGATAAAAAAATACACTTCCAATCTAACAATCATATATGATGGTGATAGTGCGGGCATTAAAGCAGCATTAAGGGGATTGGATATGGCGCTTGAAGAAGGGCTGAATGTGAAGCTGGTATTGATTCCTGACAAAGAGGACCCGGATAGTTATGTAAATAAAGTTGGCGTTACTGCCTTCAATGAATTCATTGCCCTCAATAAAAAAGATTTTATTCTTTTTCAGTTGGAAGTGATGCTGAAAGAAGCTGGAAATGATGTAGCAAAGAAAAGTACAGTGGTGAATCAGGTTGCTGAAACCATTAGTAAATTAAATAAGGCAGAGGACTTTACCAGACAACAAGATTATATACGTCAATCTGCACAATTACTTAAAATTGATGAAACAGGATTAACGCATCTTGTAAATAAATTAAAGAGAGATAAGGTTGCTAAAGACGAAAAGAAACAAGCGTCTGATGATCTGATGGCTGAGCAAAGATCCGCGGCAGAACAACCCGAAGATGTTTTAGATGATTCGCAATTATTGTTTAATAAAGATGAGGCACACGAAAAGAATGTCTTAAGAGCTTTATTGGAATATGGGTTATTGCCCTGGGATGAACAAACCACCATGGCTGAATATATTTTTCAGGAATTAGATCAATTTCATTTTGACAATCCTCAGTTAGAAGAGTTATTTGACACTTACAAAAAGATGTTTGTAGAAGGATTACAACCAAATACAAAAACCATGTTGTATCATACCAATGAATCTATCCGGAATCTGGTGATACAACTGAGCATGCAAGCACATGAATTAAGTACACAGTGGGATAAGAAAATGGAAGGCATGAATATCCTAAACAGAGATGTTAGCAGGCAGGATGTTAGCATGAGTATCAATTATTATAAATTACGCAAACTCAAAAAAATGTTCGAAGAAAATCAACGGGATATGGAGAATGCTCCTATTGAAGAACAGATGCGTTTAATTGAATTGCACCAGCACTTAAAATCTATTGAGAGAGCAATTACGAAACAATTAGGGACGGTTATTATAAAATAAAAAATCAAAATTAAAAATTCAAAATTAAAAAGAAAAGAAAGGCTCAATCCTGAGATGAAGCCTTATATTTTAAGTATATTAAAGTGTTATTTCGAAAATATAAAACCAAAGCCTCTGAAATATCAGAGGCTTTATTATTTTTTGAATTTTTAATTTTGAATTTTGAATTCATTTCTCACTCGGGTTTTTCTTGCCTGCCAATAATTTCTCAAGAGCAGTTTCTAATCTGCGCTGACGGGTATCTTCTTTTTTTGCGGCTTCTATCCAACTCACATATTCTTTTTGATTGCTAAAAGATAGGGAAGTAAAGAACTGTTGCGCCTCTTTATGCTTCAAAAACATGCTTCCCAATTCGGCTGGGGGCACCACTAATCTTTTCTCAAAATCAATCCCATTCAATTCCGGGTTTTTAATCTCAGAAAAACTGCGGTCGCGATTGGGAATTTGGTCCAATTTCTTGAAACGGATAGCACTCCAAACATTATCGATAGCAACCTGGCGAACAGATTCATATTCGTTTTTGGTCAGCAATTCCCAGCTGCAATCACGGTTTAGATCACTCACGATTTTACTGGTAGCTTTCGGATAAGCCACCCACAACTTACTGTCTTCTCGTAATGCGGGAAATACTTCACGCAGAATTTGATTCAACTGTTGCTGACTCAAAGCGAAGATTAATGCAAAATCTACTTTCTTACTCTTCAACAAAGGAGTAACGTTTTTAGCGTAGGTCAACTTTGCAAATTGCTTTTCAATAGAAGAAGGAATTCCCTGAATCAACAGGTTTTTCTCATCTTTTAACTGTAACTTCTCAAATACATTTTGATTGGACATGCCTAAAAAAATTTTTAGGTGATCAATAGGGACGGCAAAGTTACGAAATATTCAGCCGTAAAACAGCATTTGTGCGCTATAAAATTTGAAATAACAGGACTTTATGGGGGCTATCTACCCTGATAATCTTGTCACATTAAACTAATAAATAATATCAATGATTACTAAGAACAAAACAAGAATAAAAGCAATAAATGGATACTGGTACATTTCAGCGTTAACCGAGGGCATTAAGCCTCATCTTTCCGTTTTTGCCTTCTCCGATCCCTGCTTTTGAAGATAGGAACTTTACTTTCAGTTCCTTTTAAAATGCGGCCGATATTTTTCTGATGGGTTAATACCACCATCAAAGCCACTAGAACTGCAAATATGCGATAGAGGGTTTCTTTTTCATTGAAGATAAAAAGGATAAAAACCATAAAAGAAACTCCCGCCAAAATAGAGCTGAGAGATACGAAGCGGGTTAGATAGAGTACGATTAAAAATACACCGATACAACAGACTGCCACAACTGGTTGAATAGCTACTGCCATCCCCAATAAAGTGGCCACACCTTTTCCCCCCTTGAAATTAGCCCAGATTGGAAAAATATGACCAAGAACTGAAGCTAATCCCAGTCCAATCATGAAATTGGTACGATCCCACTCATCAGTCAAATAATAAGGTAACAGTATATAAAGTGAGGTAGCAACCACTCCTTTGAGAACATCAACCATCATTACAAATGAGCCCCATTTAGGACCTAATACGCGGAAAGTGTTAGTTGCTCCTGCATTTCCACTTCCATAATCTCGAATGTCGATATGAAAAAACTTTCTACTTACCCAAATTGCTGTGGGAATAGAACCAATTAAGTAAGCCAGAACAATGAGCAGAAATTCGGTCATTGAAATTTGGTTTGAAGTTTTATGAATTTCAAATATAGGGAACTCTTGGTTAACAATTCCTTAATACAACCTAGAAATTACATTAATTGCCTTGAAATTGACAAACAATCCATCCATTTCTTGTATTGGTTTTCTGATGCTTCCAACCAACAGATGCACAAGCTTTTAGGATATCTGCTTCGTCTTCTAATAAAAGTCCGCTTAATAAAATCGTACCATCTTTTTCCAAAGCCTGATCTAAATAGGGGATATTGGCTAAGATGATATGCTTGTTAATATTTGCCAGAATGATGTCGAATCGGTTTTTAATTTCAGCTGAATCTCCCTTAGATACTTCAATGAATGCAGCTTGATTGATTTGAATATTTTCAGTCGCATTTTCAATACACCAATCATCATTATCGATAGCAAATATTTCTTTAGCCCCGAGCTTTTCAGCCAGTATTGCTAAAATGCCTGTACCTGTTCCAAAATCGAAAACCGTTTTACCATTCCACTGCAGGTTGCGCATGGCTTGCATCACCAAATAGGTAGTTGCATGGTGTCCAGTTCCGAAACTCATTTTAGGTGTGATCACAATTTCATGCTCAACCCCTTGGATAGGTTCATGGAAAGATGCTCTGATTCCTACAAAATCTTCTACCTGAACAGGTTCAAAATTAGACTCCCACAATTCATTCCAATTTTGTTTTTCAATCTCCGATTCCTGAAAATGTATATCACCTAAAACAGAGGTCAAGATATCTTTGTTGTATTGTTCAGAAGGAATGAACGCATTTAATGTTTCTGGCATTTCTTCAAATGCATCAAATCCAATGTTAGCCAATTGAGCGATCAATGTATCTTTCTGGGTTTCATCTGTAACTGCAATAGTAATTTGTATGTTAGCATCTTTCATACTAGAAGATTTTGTATGGTCATTAAAATAAAAAAAATGCCCCCGAATTTTCGAGGGCATTTAAAATATTGATTAAGCATTTTCAGATTGACCTTGTCTGCCCTCTTCTCTTGGACTAGATTCTGGTCTTGGCATCAATGCTTTGCGACTTAATTTGAACTTACCAGTTTTAGGATCTAACCCAACTAGTTTTACTTTTACCATATCGCCTTCGTTAAACAAGCCATCCATGGTTTCAAGACGCTTCCAGCTAATTTCACTGATATGTAACAAACCTTGTTTACCTGGCATGAACTCTACGAATGCTCCGAATTCTTTGATTCCTTTTACTGGACCTTCGTACACATCTCCCACCTGAGGAACTGCAGTAATTCCGCGAACCCAAGCTACTGCTTTATCAACAGCTTCTTTGTTTGCTGAGAAGATACTTACTTCACCTGTATTACCCACCTCTTCAATATTGATAGTAGTACCAGTTTCGCGTTGGATCTCCTGAATTACTTTACCACCTGGTCCGATTACAGCACCGATAAATTCTTTCTCGATGATTAATTTAACCATTCTAGGAGCATGAGCTTTTACATCAGCTCTAGCTTCGGGAATACATTCGTACATCGCATCCAAAATATGTAAACGGCCTTTGCGAGCTTGTTCTAATGCTTCCATCATAACTGCCATGCTTAAACCATCTACTTTGATATCCATTTGCACGCCACAGATTCCATCACGTGTTCCGGTTACTTTAAAGTCCATATCACCTAAATGATCTTCATCACCTAAGATATCTGTAAGAATCGCATACTTTCCATCAGCTCTGGTAATTAAGCCCATAGCCACACCACTCACGTGTTTTGGTATTGGCACACCAGCATCCATTAATGCTAAAGATCCAGCACAAACAGTAGCCATTGAAGATGATCCATTACTTTCTAAAATATCACTCACCACACGAACCGTATAAGGATATTCATTTCCTGGCATCATTTGCTTCAAGCTTCTCATAGCCAGGTTACCATGTCCTACTTCTCTTCTACCTACACCACGAATCATTTTCACTTCACCGGTTGAGAATGGAGGGAAATTATAATGCAGGAAGAAACTACTAAAGTCAGAGCTAGCAGCAGTTTCTGCTAATAACTGATCTAATTTAGTTCCGAATGTAACTGTAGTTAAAGATTGGGTTTCACCTCTTGTAAATAATGCAGAACCGTGTGGTGCTGGTAGTGGTTCAACTTCCATCGCTAATGGACGAACTTGATCCAACTGGCGACCATCTAAACGGATACGGTCTTCCAACATCATATCGCGCACTACTTCCCATTTAAGGTCTTCGTAGTATTTCTTAGCTAATTTCTTTTCTAAGTCTGTTACTTCTTCACCCAGGCTTGCTATCAACTCGTCTTTCAACAAAGCATAAGCGTCTGTGCGTTCGTGTTTAGCAGAACCTTTTCTAGAAATTTCATACACTCTTTGTTTTGCAAAGGCGATTACTTTTTCGTTTACTGCTTCATCAGATGCAGGTTTTTTATAATCACGCTTTCCAGTAACACCCACTAAAGCTCGCAATTCAGCTTGCGCTTTAATTTGAATACGGATTGCATCATGTGCTAATTCTAATGCTTTGATCAGATCTGCTTCAGAACACTCTTTAGCTTCACCTTCCACCATCATCAAGTTCTTTTCAGTAGCAGCAATCAAAAATTCTAGATCAGATGCCGCTAATTCAGAACGGGTTGGGTTAACGATGAACTGACCGTTTAAACGTGCAATACGCACTTCACTCAACATTTCTTTAATAGGAATATCTGAAACAGCTAGAGCAGCTGATGCAGCCAAACATGCTAATGAATCAGGCATTACTTCAGCATCACTGGAAATAAGGCTCACTAAAACCTGCACATCGCACAAATAATCCTCTGGAAACAGAGGACGTAAGGCACGATCAATTAAACGGCTGGTTAAAATCTCATAATCATTTAAGCGAGCTTCTCTTTTGAAGAAAGAACCCGGGATACGACCTGCAGAAGCAAATTTTTCTTGATAATCCACACTTAGTGGGAAAAAATCTTGCCCTTCTTTAGGGTCTTTATTGGCAACTACAGTTGCCAGTATAACGCAGTTCCCTTGAGAAACGGTAACAGCACCATCGGCCTGACGAGCCAATTTGCCTGTTCCGATAGTAACCTCGCGGCCACCACCCTGGTCAAACTTTACTGATTTCGGTTGTGATAACATGTTTTTTGTGTAGTAGGCCACCTAAAAGCAGCCCTTGTGAATGGAAGAATCGATTGAAAATAAGGTACAGACACAAACAACTATTCCCAACTGTATCAAATTTGTCAGTTGGGAATAGTTAAAAGTATCATAGAAAAAATTATTTTCTCAGACCTAGTTTCTCGATTAGTGCACGGTAACCTGTAAGGTTGTGCTTTTGCATATAGCTTAGCAAACGCTTACGTTGACCAACCATTTTCATCAATCCGCGTTGGGTTGAAAAATCTTTCTTGTTGGCTTGTAAGTGCTTGGAAATCTGAACAATACGCTCAGTCAATATAGCAACCTGTGCTTCAATTGAACCAGTGTTAGTGGCTTTTCCACCAAATTCAGCAAAAATACTTGCTCTCTTTTCTGTTGTTAAATAAGGCATCTCAAATTTTTTAAAAAGACTCCGGAAATTTACTTCTAATTTTTTATCGGCTGCAAAAGTAGTAATAAATCAACGAATAATCGAATTTTTCAATTGATTTTTTAGACCATTAGCCGAGTCGGTAAAATTAAGCTTTTCATACATTCATTATCAGTTATAAATAATTAGTCATTCAGCAACAATAAATGAGTACAACTAATAGTTAGTGAGTATTATACAATTGTAACCCATGTTTGGAGTAACCATCTTAGGAAATAACTCAGCATTACCTGCTTATGACCGTCACCCTACGGCACAGTTGGTTACTTTAAATGAACAGCTGTTTCTAATTGATTGTGGAGAAGGAACACAAATGCAAATTGCCCGATACAGAATAAGGCATAGTAAAATTGGGCATATTTTTATTTCTCATTTACATGGTGACCATTATTTTGGCCTTATCGGCCTTATCACAAGTATGGGATTACTGGGAAGAGAACATCCTTTAAATCTATATGGGCCCGCTCCATTGATCGAGATTGTTGAATTACAGCTTAAAGTAGCCAATACTAATTTGCCTTTTGCTTTATTGTTTCATCCTTTAGAGAAAGATGGAATGATCTTGGATCATCCGAAATTTAGTGTGGCTTGTTTTGAAACTAGGCATAGGATTCCTTGTTGGGGCTTTTTTATCACTGAAAAAAGAAACCCAAGGAAAATCATTCGAGAAAAAGTAATCGAATACGAAATCCCGGCTGCATTTTACGATTTCCTGAAAAAGGGGGATGATTATATCAACAAAGCAGGCGAGACTATTTCAAATGAGCTAGTTACTCATGCTAATGTACCAGACAGTTCTTACGCCTATTGTGCTGATACAAAATATACAGAGTCGCTGGCAGAGCATGTTATGAATGCAAATCTTCTGTATCACGAAACAACCTATCTAAAAGAATTGGAAGAAAGGGCCATTACGAGATTCCATTCTACCACCGTACAGGCCGCAAATTTTGCCATAAAGGCAAACGCCAAAAAATTATTGATTGGCCATTTTAGTAGTAAATATGAAAAACTGGATGAGTTTTTATTAGAAACCAGATCCGTGTTTCCCAACACCGATTTAGCCATTGAAGGGGTTTCTTACCGAATTAATTAGTTTAAAACTATTTTTATTTAGTTATTATCTATTTATTAGTAATCTTTCATGAGCCAGCGATAGGCTTCAGGAAATTCTGCACGCCAACTAGGTTCATGATGTTGCCCCAAAGGGTTTACAGTTTTCCTAATTTGAACACGATTTTTTAATTGTAATATCCCAATCATCTTTTCCATATCAGACAACATCGTTGTGCTCTCTTTACCTCCCGCATAGAAATAAAATCTGGGCATATTACTGGTTGTAAATTTCGAAGCTGCTTCATATAAAGCAGGTGTTACCCAGAATGCCGGTGAAAATAACAAGGCCCCTCCAAAAACCTGGGGGTATTCTAAAACAGCATACAGACTGATCACCGCTCCCATGCTACTGCCCCCCACCAGGGTATATGCTGCACTTTTCTTTGTTCTGTATGTATTGTCGATATAGGGCTTTAAGGTATTGATCAAAAAGTCGGCGTATTCCTTCCCCTCCCCTTTCCCAAATTTTTGATCATCATAGGGATTGTATTCCGTCATTCTTTTAGCACCTCCATGATCGATGCCAACGATGATGGCTTCTTTGCCTATTTGATTTTGCAAACTATCTAAACACTCATCTACTCCCCATTCTCCAAAAGCAGCTGTTTGCTCATTGAACAAATTTTGTCCGTCATTTAAATAAATAACCGGGTAAGTCTTAGATGACTGCGAATAACTTTTGGGGAAATAGATCCAAACTCTTCGATTACGAGCAAGTTGCGGCATTTTAAAGGCAGTGTCTATTATTTTTACCTGTGGACTGGCTGTATACCTTTTGGGTTTATCGGGATAATCATCCTTCCAACCAGCTATGGAGAGATCCAATGACACATCAGCATTTACTTCCACGATCCGGTCACTGATATCCCTTCCATCATTAGTGGTTTCTACTTTTTCAAATCCCCCTCTTGTAAACTTAAATGCATATACTCCGGCCGCAAGATCATTGATAACAATAGATTTTCTGCCGTTCCCAAACACTTTTAATTTATACTTTTCATCCTTAGGATTCCATCCATTAAAGTTGCCTGATACATAGATATCATCCTGAGCGCGAGTTGCCACAGATGAAACAACTAGTCGCACAGAGAACTGTGCATTGGCAATAAGGCCAATGAAAATGATGCTTAGAAATACAGCTATTTTTTTCATGCAATGAAATTACACAGAAGACATAAAAAAAACCATTTGATTTTCACAAATGGTTCTTAAAAAAAATGGTCTATCGATTAATCTAGTATCTCTGCGTCTTTCGGGTATTTTGATCGTACAAATTGAAAATTGGCATCCGGCAAATTGGCTGCGGTGTTCAAATTGGTTAGCATAAATTCAATCGTGTTATTGCTTTTATCCAGGACCTTTGCTTTGGTGATCATACTTTTCGACTTGTCTATAAATATATTCACTTTCGAAAAGCTCTTTCTTTTATCAATTGGAGTTAATTCTATCTCATTCAAATTTCCCGCTGAAGAAATCAATTTATAGTTAAAGTCTTTATCATAAAAATTGGATAATAAATTTTGAGGACTAAGTGTTTGATTAGACTCTTCCAAAACAGATTTTGTGATTGTTTTGTTGCCATCGAAATTATAGATATTAGCTCCGTCGCAAATGATCTCGTTCTTGCCTTGTTTTAAGAGGTATTTCTGACCTTTGATAGAAATGGTTCCTGTTTTTACACCATTGTCTTTCCCTTTGCTGCTCACAGATTTGATGGTAAAATTTGCTGATACGCCCTTGAAGCTTTTTACTTTAGCACTTACTGCATCCAAGACTTTTTTAGCATTTGGATCGTTCTGAGAGAATACTAAATTGGCAAAAATTAACAGGGTAAAAAATGGCAAGTAGATTTTTTTCATACTAGAATTTGAAGGGTCAAATATACGAATACAATTATTTATTCGCTTATCAACATTCATTATTAAGACTTTGCATCTCAGCACTAGTTTAATAACAATGAAATTTAACTCAAGGAATCAAGGTATTGCTCTAATTCCATTTCTGTTTTAAACCGCACTTCCCGAGCCTTACTTCCTTGATTGGGTCCAACAATACCTGCTGCTTCTAACTGATCCATGAGTCTACCAGCTCTATTGTAACCCAATTTCATCCTTCTTTGGATGAGGGAAGTGGAACCAACCCCACTTTGAACAATGAGTCTGGCTGCATCTTCGAATAACGGATCACGGTCATTGCTATCAAAATCTCTTCCTTCCAAATCTTTTTCATCCACATATTCAGGTAATAAAAATGCCTGCGGATAGCCTTTTTGATTTCCTATAAAAGCACAAACTTTTTCTACTTCAGGGGTATCCACAAAAGCACATTGTAATCGGGTAATCTCACCATTATAGCTAACAAGCATATCTCCTTTACCAATCAATTGCTCTGCACCACCAGCATCCAGAATAGTGCGACTATCTATTTTAGAAGACACTTTGAAAGCGATACGAGCCGGGAAGTTTGCTTTGATAGTACCCGTAATAATATTGACTGAAGGCCTTTGTGTAGCAATGATTAAATGAATACCTATAGCTCTGGCAAGCTGAGCTAAACGGGCAATAGGCATTTCAACTTCTTTACCAGCTGTCATGATCAAATCGGCAAACTCATCCACTACAAGTACTATAAATGGAAGGTATTGATGTCCTTTTTCAGGATTTAATTTTCTTGCAGTGAATTTTTCATTGTACTCTTTAATATTTCTGCAACCCGCTTCTTTCAAGAGATCATAACGGGTATCCATTTCAATACATAAGGCATTGAGGGTGTGCACTACTTTTTTGGTATCTGTAATAATGGCTTCTTCTTCGCCAGGAAGTTTTGCCAGAAAGTGCTTTTCAATCACTCGATACAAACTCAACTCTACTTTCTTCGGATCAACCAACACAAATTTTAATTGTGATGGATGTTTTTTATACAACAATGAAACAAGGATAGTATTGATACCCACTGATTTTCCCTGACCAGTTGCACCTGCCATTAATAAGTGTGGCATGGAGGCCAGGTCTACAATAAAATTCTCATTATCAATTTTTTTACCAATGGCGATAGGTAAAGAAAAATGATTGTTTAGGAATTTATCAGAAGCCAGTAATGTCTTCATGCTCACAACACTTTTGCGAACATTTGGTACCTCAATACCGATAGTTCCTTTACCAGGAATGGGTGCGATAATACGAATGCCCAATGCAGCTAAACTAAGTGCAATATCATCTTCCAAATTTTTGATCCGGCTGATTCTCACACCAGGAGCCGGAACAATTTCATATAATGTAACAGTTGGCCCTACAGTTGCAGCTATTCGTTGAATTGCAATATCATAATTCTTTAATGTGGCAATGATCTGATTCTTATGGGTCTCTAATTCTGCAGGATCATGAACAATTTTTTCACTACCATGCGTTTCTAATAAGTCGAGCGTTGGATACTTATAATCTTTCAGATCTAAGGTAGCGTCATATTTAGATTGCAGGCTTCCCGGAACTACTTTTGTTGGAATATCTTCTTTCTCTGGTTCAGGTACCGCTTTTATTTCTAATTCAAGATCCGCTTCATCCGAGGTTTTCTGACTAGAAATATGAATTGGAATAGTATGCAGCGGAATGGTTGGTGTAACAGGAATTTCCTCTTCTTCATTTTCTTCCATTGGAAGATCTTTTTCTGCTAATCCAAATTGATTCATCGGATTAGGTTCTTCTGGTTCATTTTCATTGAAAACCATACCAGCACCTTCATTCTTCAATTTATTGGAACTGCCCGGTTCTGCATGATCATGTATAAACAATTTGGCTTCCGTATTATTCTCATCCCATTCTTTAAACACAGGTAACTCATCATCTTCAGGTACGGTGAAGGCTGCCCCTTCAGATATAGTATCATCGCTTTGTTTCTTATTAAACTCTGGTAATTTAAAAGTTGGATTGAAGCGCCAGATAATATAAGAGAAGACAGACATTAATAACAAAGCACCTGTTCCTAATTTACCCATCCATTTTACAAACCATTCGTTTAATATCTCTCCTACTGCACCACCCCAGGAAAATTCAGTATTGGGTGTTGCAAATGCAAAAGTCATGCTTAATACCAGTAACCCAACCACTACATATTTTATATTTCTGCTAATGCGATAAATTTTCTTATCGAAAAGTAAATTGATCCCAATCACAAAGAAGAAAGTACAAAGCAGATAAGATGCCATTCCAAAACCTCTATAAATAAATAAGTGTGCGATATAGGCGCCTAATACACCCAATAAATTTGTAACGCGTACATCTGTGGTAGCAAAAATTCTTACCCCAAATTGATGTACAATATCCTGATCTTCTTGCCAGGTAAATAGATAAGAAGTAAAAGCAATAAACAAGAATATAGCCGTCAACAAACTAATAGCCCCAGCAATTTTTCCAGTGCGTTCGTCTTTAACAACTTCCTTCACCGAGATATCTGTTTCCTTATCGGCATTCAGTACTTCGGGATCGGGAGGTGGAGGCGTTTTCTTTTTTAAGCTATTAGCCATAAAAACAAATATAAGCTATGCCTTAAAGCAGAAAGATAAAGCACCCTAGGATGTGCAAAACTGATTCAAAAGATTGTAGTTTTCCACCAAATCAACCCTTTTTGATTCCCCAAGCTAGTTGTATCCAACCAGCGATAAAGAAAAGGCCTCCAACTGGGGTTACAGGACCAGCGAATCTGAGCCATTCAATTCCAGTAGCCGCTCTAAGGGTTAAGATATAAAGAGATCCACAAAAGAAAATCATACCCACTATAAAACAAGCGGCAGCATTGATCATGGATTGAGTAGGAAATTTTTCATACAAGATAGCTGCAATGGCAAGTGCAAAAACATGGTAGAATTGATATCTGATTGCTGTTTCATACACAGATAATGCATGCTCATCAATCATTGCTTTTAATGCATGTGCACCAAATGCTCCCATAGCCACAGTAATTGCGCCTAATAAAAATGCGGTAATCAAAAATTTTCTATGCATATTCTTTGATGATTTTTAAAAACTGCTTTTCATTGATTGCATCATCAGAAAGCTTGATTTTTGCCTGTTCGTAATAGACTAATCGATCAGCTCTTTTTTGGATAAGAAATTTCACTAACGCTTCATCGGTTAAATCACAGATCAGAGGACGATGAGATTTTTCGGGAATAAGCCTTTCCACTAATTGACTGATTGGAGGATCTATAAAAATGGTTACCCCGTTTTTATTCATCCATTCCATATTATCATGATAACAAGGAGTACCGCCCCCAGTTCCCAGGACAAAAGATTTTTTCTCTTTGAACCATTTTAAGATTTTCGATTCCTGCTTTCTAAAATATTCCTCTCCATCTTCTGAAAAAATCTCGGCTATGGATTTTTCTTCATTCGATTCGATTAAATAATCCAAATCATAGCCACCGGTTTTTAGTTTTTTAGAAAGGAATTTGGTCCAATAAGATTTACCACTTCCCATCATCCCAACTAAAAAAATCTTGGGTTTAATATCATTACTCGGGTTCATTTTAAAAGGGCTTAATGAACAAATTATTTAAAGGCATTAAATCCAGTTATATCCATACCAGTTATAAGTAAGTGAATATCGTGTGTTCCTTCATAGGTGATCACACTTTCTAAATTCATCATATGTCGCATGATACTATATTCTCCTGTAATTCCCATTCCGCCCAACATCTGCCTTGCATCGCGTGCAATATTGGTAGCTATTTCACAGCTGTTTCTTTTAGCCATACTTATTTGTTGGGGAGTAGCACGACCTTCGTTCATCAATACACCTAAACGCCAAACTAATAGTTGTCCCTTCGTGATCTCTGTGATCATTTCGGCTAGTTTCTTTTGTTGTAATTGAAATCCTCCAATAGGGCGATCGAATTGAATTCTCTCCTGGCTATATCGAAGTGCAGTATCATAACAATCCATGGCTGCTCCTAATGCACCCCATGCGATGCCATATCTTGCTTTTGATAAACATCCTAAAGGACCTTTCAATCCTTTGACATTTGGAAGAATATTTTCTTTAGGCACTTTTACATTATCAAAAACAAGTTCTCCAGTAGCACTAGCACGTAAGCTCCATTTCCCATGGGTAGTAGGAGTGCTAAATCCTTCCATGCCTCTTTCTACTATTACACCTGTGATTTCTCCTGCTTCATTTTTTGCCCATACAACAGCTACTTGTGCATATGGTGCATTACTGATCCACATTTTAGCACCATTCAATATCACATGATCTCCTGCGTCTTTAATATTGGTGAGCATTCCGGAGGGATTGCTTCCATGATTGGGCTCTGTTAAACCGAAACATCCCAACCACTCACCACTCGCCAATTTGGGTAAATATTTATTGCGCTGTTCTTCGTTACCATAAGCATGGATAGGATACATCACTAAAGACCCCTGAACACTTGCTGTACTTCTGAGACCACTATCACCCCTTTCCAACTCCTGCATCATCAAACCGTAACTGATATAATCTAAACCGCCACCACCATATTGTTCGGGAACTGTGGGACCAAAGCAACCCATATCTCCCAATTGTTTCACAACCTGTACTGGAAATTCAGCCCGTTGAGCATAGTCTTCAATAATGGGTGAAATTTCTTTTTTTACATAATTACGTACAGATTCTCTGATCAACTTATGTTCTTCGGTTAAAAGTTCATCCAAAAAATAATAATCCGGGGATTGAAAAAGATCGGTTCTAGCTGCCATAGTTTAAAATTGATATATTCTTAATTACTGATCAATCAGTACAAATTCATAGACAAAATTAAAGGGATGAAATCAGTTGAACCGCTTTTGTTGTATTTTTATTTCGAACCACTAAAAAATAATACTTGTCTACTAGCCATCCGAATCAACCCATTCAAAAATCCATTTGGTATCAGATCAGAACAAATCTTAGCTTTTATGTATTAATAGCCATCGCCTTAGGAATTCTTTTGGGTCATTTTTTTCCCACTGAGGCGGTTAAAATGGAACTGGTTGGTAAAACTTTTGTAGACATTATCAAACTTTTTATCATACCAATCATTTTTCTGACTATTGTTTTGGGAATTAGTAGCATTGGAGATTTGAAGAAAGTGGGGCGAATTGGCATTAAATCATTACTCTATTTTGAAATTGTAACCACTCTTGCATTGGCCATTGGAATTATTATTGCAGTATGGTTAGAACCAGGGAAAATAGATCGGACAGGTCTTTCTATTCAGGATGCTTCTAAATATACCAGGCAAGCTGGTTCCGCTTTTAATTGGATACAGTTTTTTAAATCAAATACAACTTTACAAGTTTTATGTCTGGCAATCATTGTGGGCGTAGCACTTAACTATTCAAAATATCGATTAAAAGCTATTCATTTTTTAGGTAAAATCTCTCATTATGTTTTTACTGCATTAAAATGGGTGATGTATCTAGCTCCGATTGGTGCTTTTGGTGGCATGGCATTCACTATGGGAAAATTTGGTTTAAAAACATTAATCCCTTTAGCTAAGTTGATGGGTTGCGTCTATATAACCATGTTCCTTTTTATTTTTTTGGTATTAGGATCAATCATGAGATATAGTAAATTAAGTATCTGGCAATATTTAAAAGATATCAAAGAAGAATTATTAATTGTACTGGGGACGTCTTCTTCAGAAGCTGCTTTGCCATCTATTATGCGAAAGTTGGAAAAAATGGGATGCAGTAAATCGGTGGTTGGATTGGTAATTCCTACAGGATATTCATTCAACCTGGATGGAACTTCTATATACCTTTCTATGGCCGCAATATTTCTAGCACAACTTTATAATGTTTCCTTAAGCCCCAGTGAATTAGGCATGATGTTACTTGTATTAATGATTACTTCAAAAGGAGCTGCTGGTGTTACCGGAAGTGGCTTCATCGTTTTAGCATCAACGTTAGCAGCATTACATCGCATACCTTTAGAAGGATTGGCTTTCTTATTAGGGGTTGATAAATTCATGAGTGAAGCAAGGGCTATTACCAACTTAATTGGAAATGGCGTTGCTACATTAGTAATTGCAAAAAGTGAAAACGAATATGTAAAGCCTTAACTAAAATCTGATACATGCCAATTGAGTTTAATACAGATCCATCATTTGCCATTCAACAAGATAGTTCAGATGTTCTTGCATCTTACAAAGCATTATTTCATTTTCCAAAGCATCAAGGAAAAGATGCTATCTATTTTTGTGGTAATTCTTTAGGTCTCCAACCCAAATCTGTTGAGGGAGCTATTCAAATAGAATTAAATTCCTGGAAAGATCTGGCTGTAGGAGGCTATTTCGGAGGGCCTAATCCCTGGTTGTATTATCACGAATTAATGATCCCCAGTATATCAAAATTAATCGGTGCGAATAGTGATGAAATAACTATTACCAATACGCTTACGGTTAATTTACACTTGATGATGTTGAGTTTTTATAAGCCCGACAAAACCCGCTATAAAATTTTGATGGAAACAGGTGCTTTTCCATCTGATCAATATGCTGTTGAAACGCTTGTAAAACACTTTGGTTTAAATCCTGCTGATGCGATCATTGAAATTTCACCGAAGGAAGGAAAAAAAATATTAGAGACGAAAGACATAATAGATACTATAGATCAACATGGCAGTTCCATTGCCATGGTAATGATGGGTGGTATGAATTATTATACAGGCCAATTTTTTGAACTTGAAAAAATCGCCCACGCCACACATGAGATTGGTGCCATTTGTGGTTTCGATTTAGCGCATGTAGTGGGTAATATTCCCCTACAATTACATCAATGGAATATTGATTTTGCAATTTGGTGTAGTTATAAATACCTCAATGCTGGTCCTGGTGCTGTGGGTGGCATTTATGTGCACGAAAAATGGGCAAACAACACAGATACCCAACGTTTGGGTGGCTGGTGGGGAAATGATGAGAAGTCAAGATTTAAAATGGAAAAAGGTTTTCATCCAAAACCAAATGCAAGTGGATGGAATATTAGTACCACTCCTGTATTTAATATGATCGGATTAAAAGCTTCTTTAGAAATTTTTGATCTTGCCGGAATAAATGCGATTAGAAATAAAAGTATTCGCCTTACAGGTTATTTAGAATATTTATTAACACAATTACCCAAATTATCTTTTGAAATAATCACTCCAACATCAGCAGATGAAAGAGGTGCTCAGCTTTCTTTGTATTTCAAAGAGAATGGTCGCGCCATCCACGATAAAATGATGGAATCGGGAATTATTGTTGATTATAGAGAGCCAGGAGTAATTAGAGTAGCTCCTGCACCCTTATATTGCAGCTTTCAGGATGTTTATCAATTTTACTGTATCTTAAGGGAACATTTTTAATTGTTCTTAATATATGAGCACGCATATCAACAGTTTTTTGTGTTTGGGTGATTCGTATACCATTGGTGAATCAGTAGCCCTGCATGAATGTTATCCCTATCAAACTGTACAAATTTTAAGAAAAGCTGGTTTATATTTTCAGGCACCCGAGATTATTGCACAAACTGGATGGACGAGTTTTGAATTAGCTGATCATTTGATCAATTGGGAATTAAATGAAACTTACGATTACGTAACTCTATTGATAGGCGTAAACAATCAATATCGAGGATTACCTATCGCAGATTTTGCCAATGATTTTGATTTTTTATTAAAGAAAGCTATTCATTTAGCAAATAATAAAACTGATCATGTAATTGTGCTGTCAATTCCAGATTGGACGGTTACTCCATTTGCAGCAACCCAGAAAAAGCAGCATACTGGAAAAGAAATTGAGTCGTTCAACGAAATTTGTAAATCGCAAGCCAGTAAATTCCATACACACTATATTGATATTACTACAGATACTATAGCAGCAGGAAAAGACAAAAGTTTATTAGCAGAAGACCAATTGCATTACTCGCCGAAAGCATACGCCCAATGGGCTTCAAAGCTTGTCAGCATCATGCAAAAAAAGTAAACTTTTATTTAAGATAAGCTGTCATTTCATTACGATAACCTTCAGAAACAATAGTTGCTTGTTCAGCAAAATCAGTTCCGGAACTTGCGAAAATAACTGCTCTGCTGGCATTCACCAGTAAACCACAATCGGCGTTCATTCCAAATTTCGAAACTTCTTCCAGACTTCCACCCTGTGCACCTACACCGGGCACTAACAAGAAATGTTCCGGAATAATGGAACGAATATTTTCAAGATCGGCAGCGCGAGTTGCTCCGACCACAAACATTAAATTTTCTGGCGTTCCCCATGAAGCTACTTTTTCCAGCACTTTTTCATATAAGCGTTTTTCTGGATTCCCCTGCTCGCTTGTTTGTACAAAAAGTTGTTGAAAATCATTACCGCCAGCATTAGAAGTTAGTCCTAATACAATACTCCATTTATTTTCATAATCCAGAAAAGGCCGAACGCTATCTTCGCCCATATATGGCGCAATAGTTACTGCATCAAATGGTAATACTTCAAAAAATGTTTTAGCATATTGGGCTGAAGTATTACCAATATCTCCTCTCTTGGCGTCGGCAATTTTAAAATGTGTATCGGGAATATAATACAGCGTTTTTTCCATGCTCTCCCATCCCTTCATTCCCTGAGATTCATAAAATGCAGTATTGATTTTGTAACTGACACAAAAATCTTTTGTAGCATCAATGATTGCTTTATTGAATTCAAATACGGGATCTGCTGCATCTAATAAATGCCTGGGGATTTTAGTAATATCAGTATCTAAACCTACACAGAGATAGTTCTGTTTGTTTCTGATCTGCTGCACTAATTGGGAACGGTTCATGGCTCAAAGGTAATAGTGAATGGTCTAAAAATAAAATCAGCCACCTTGAGACAAACAGGGTGGCTGATTTAAATCTATTTGAATGATTAATAAGTATACACTTGGTATCCCCAGGCTGGAAGTTGAAAGGATTGTCCGGCTTTGATACTAGACTTTGAGGCAGTAAACAATTCTGTGGCATCCCCGGCAATTGTAGCATCTGCGATGGTTACAGTTTGAGCTTTTGCAGATAAATTTAAGACTACCAGCACCTTACTGTTTTTAGCAGAACGGGTAAATGCATAAATAGCATTGTCGGCACTTGAAACTAATTTTTTGAAATCTGCATTTGCAGCTAATGCTGGGGTATTAGTATGCAGGTTCAATAACTTTTTGTAAAATGGCGCCCTAGCTAATTTTACAAATTGAATGGTGTCTTTTTCAAAGAAAGGAATAGCTCGTAAAACAGGCTCTTCCTGACTACTATAGATCAAAGGAACAGAACGCTTCATAGTTTGTGTAAGCACTGCAAAAGGCGCATGTGATTCGCCGGGCATTGTACCGAAATCTGCTTTATTCCAGCTATTTTCATCATGATCGCTGGTGAAGTACATCCTTAAAGAATTAGAGGGAAAACTGCTATCATTTTTTATAATCACACTATCTAAAGCAAATGCCGGACGTTTACCCGCAGCAATCAATTTCATCATAGAAAAATCTGACCAGGTATACGTTGCATCAAATCCTACTTGATGCATTCTTCCCATATCGCCTTCAGCTAGCATGAAAATATTTTTTTCTTTTTTCAAAATAGGTATCGCTTTCAACCAAAAAGAATCTGCCACTTCGGGAGCCACATCGCAACGGAATCCATCAATATCAGAAGTCTTTAACCAATATTGCATAGAGGCAATCATAGTATCTACTAGGGCAGGGTTTTTATAATTCAATTTTCTGGTATCGGTCCAATCAAATTGCGATATAGCTTTACCCGTACTATCCTGTACATAAAAATCAGGATGAGTTTTCAACCAGGGATGATCAGCACCTGTATGATTAGGCACCCAATCAAGTACTACTTTAAACCCCATTTCATGAGCTTTCTTAACTAATGCATTCCAATCTTCAAGGTTACCATATTCAGGATTGATCTCTGTATAACTTGAAACGGCATAATAACTACCCAGTGTTCCCTTACGATCTACTTTACTGATGGGGTTGATTGGCATAAACCATAGTGTAGTAACACCCATTTCCTTTAAACGATCCAGGTGTTTTGCAAAAGCATTAAAAGTTCCTTCCGCTGTATACTGGCGAACGTTTACTTCATAAATATTACTATTCATGATCCACGCGGGATGACCATCAACGGTGGCTGTATCGGTTTTTGTAAGATTCTTATCAGAAGGATTTGAACATGAGCTTATGGCCAAGGCCAGAATGGCTACAGAAAGTAGTTTATTGAATGACATAACAATCGTTTAGGGTATAAATTTATTAATTATTGTGTATAAAAGACACATTATTGCATAAATCTTAGGCATAGAGTCAAAAAAAAGGTTATTCCATATTATTATGAAATAACCTGATTCAATATTATGATTATCTAATAGGTAAAATACTAACCTAAAACAACGATCAATGCATAAATAACGCCTGGAAGCCAGAATAGTAATGTTAATAACAAGCTGATCCAGAATTTGGAATTGATCTCATTTTCATGCAAAAATACCGCTACAGGTGGCAACAATATGGCTAGTATAGCAAGCAATAGTGTATTGGTGTCTGCATCACCAGCTGCTTTTTCGGCTTTGTAGTTTTTCATTAATTCTTTCGCATCTGCAATTCTGGCTTTTCTCTCTTTTTTTGAAAGACCTTTAAATGCAGCAACTGCATTTTTAACCATCGCTTCATCATCTTTCGAAACGTAGGCAGTAGCACTGTCTTTTTTTGACTCAACAACAGGTACAGCGGCAAAAGTGACTGATAGATGAATAATTGCAATAGCAAGGATTAAAATTTTCTTTCTCATAAAAGTTTTTTTGCAGTGACAGATTTAATGCAGTTACACAATATAGGATAAATATCAAATGACATATACAAGTTTTTAATAACTTATAAATTTTCGTTGTGTATTAGTATCTTTAGTTCGTTAAATTATTTCATGCGGAAACTCCTTCTCTTTTCTTTAGTCTGCTTATTTGCCTGCACAAATAATCAAGTTAAATATTCAAAAGCTGAAAATGCTTTTGATGCAGGAAGAGAATTTATTGATGGTACTCTCAAGGGAGATTTTAAAAAATCAGCCTATTTCATGTTGTCTGATACATCAAACCAAACACTTTTAGATATGCAGGAAAAAGAGTTTCGATTAAAAGACAAGGAAGGTCGTCAGCAACTTCGCACCGCATCCATTAATATAGAGCAGGTTGAAGATATAGATAGCATTACAAGCATCATTCACTACAATAATTCTTTTGATAAAATTAGTCACTCTCTAAAAGTGATCAAACAAAATAATAATTGGACAGTAGATTTAAAATATAGTTTCCAAAATAAATAATTACTTTAATTACCAATAAATAGGCCTATGAAAACCCAATACGTATTACATCCCTGGCATGGAGTTCCTTATGGAGAAAATGCACCAAGAGTTGTAACAGCAGTGATAGAGATTCCTATGGGCGCTCGTTGTAAATATGAGATTGATAAAAACTCAGGTTTATTGAAATTAGATCGTGTAATTTTTTCTTCCTTTTATTATCCCTGTAATTATGGATTTATTCCTCAAACATATGGAGGAGATCACGATCCATTAGATATATTGGTCATTACTACACTACCTGTTGTTCCATTAACCTTAATGGATGCAAAAGTAGTAGGCGTGATGCAAATGGTAGATGGTGGCGAAGCTGATGATAAAATCATTGCAGTAGCTGCAAATGACCCTGGTGTTAACCATTACAATAATATTGAAGAATTACCCAAGCACTTCTTTGATGAATTACGCCACTTCTTTGAAGAATATAAAAAACTAGAAAACAAAACCGTTGTGGTGGAAGAATTTGGTGACAAAGCACAGGCTTTGAATATTATCAATGAAGCAATCAGTTTTTACAAAGAAACTTTCACTCCATAAAAGTATCCGTTGCGTATGACTACTGCTACCATATTATTGCTTCTTTTAGTGGGTCTAATTGCAGGGATCCTAAGCGGCCTCGTAGGTGTAGGCGGGGGGATTATTATGGTGCCTGCCCTAGTACTCTTTCTAGGCTTTACTCAAAAACAGGCTCAGGGTACATCTTTGGGAATTATGTTACTTCCAGTAGGTATCCTTGCAGTTTTACAATATTATAAACAAGGATATATCAACTTCAATACGGTCTTTATTATATCTGCTGCATTTGTGGTAGGTGGTTTTTTTGGAAGTAAACTGGCACTCACTCTTAGCGATGATAAGATGAAGAAAGTCTTTGCCATTGTTTTGATGTTGGTTTCTTTGAAAATGCTTTTTTTTGACAAGCCAGCCCAAAAGTCGGGTACCTCCCACCTGAGTACGCCTACTCAAAATGTTGAAAACAAACCGTGATAGGGTTTAAAATTTCAATTCCGCCCCTTATCTTTGCAAAAAAAGTAACAAATGGAAGCAACAAAATCAACTGGTAAATATTGGCTATGGTTCTTTGTATGGTTTGCAATATTGATTACCTTATTATTTGTATACCGTGAGTTTTTCTGGTTGGCATTGCCTGGAACCGTTACTTATTTTGCTAAAGCAATGGATTTGATTTAGAACCTGAACATCTTATATAAAGAAAAGCAGCCCTGGAGCTGCTTTTCTTATTTATATCTTTTGATGATGCGAAGTTGATGGGTTCTTTCTCCCGTATCCCGGTTAATAATACCAAAATTATCAATATCATCTATCCGCACTTTTCCAGAGGCATGAATAATTGTTTCCGAGTCTAACATAATCCCCACATGAGTGATCTTACCTTCAGCATTGTCAAAAAAAGCCAGGTCACCACAAATTGCTTCTTGCAGGAATCCTACTATTTCCCCAAACACAGCCTGCTGATAGGCATCTCTAGGCAAATGGATATTTAAAAACCGGTAGATCTGTTGTGTAAATCCGCTACAGTCGATTCCGAATAGTGTTCTACCGCCCCACAAATAGGCGGTATTTAAATATTGATCAGTTAACCACTTGATCGTTTCTTCATTAAAGTTTGCGTCTTGAGGGTTCCAATTCTTTCCATCAAACTCCATTTGATAATTCCCTATTAAAGCTTTGCCCTGTTCAAAAAAATAAAGAGGTAATCCAAATGGTATGTGCATTGAACTGCCATTAATCATTACAGTTCCCAATAAATCTCCATTTAATAAAACACTTCCTTTTTGAACAAAGGTTTCTGTTATTTGCTGAAGTTGATTACTCTGGCACCAGCCAATATAATCATCAAACAATAACCGAACTTTAAAAAAATCCTGTGTCTTTTCAAGAATTTCTGCTACTTCTCCGAATAAAAATTGACTGATCATTTCAGACCGATGAGCGGCCTCAGCCCTCATAGGAACAACGGGTACAATCGGACTTACAAAAGGCATTCCATAAATTTGGATTCAAGTTATGGATTTTTACAAATAATGCATCTTTGAATAAATGCTTATTTTAACAGCGTGCCAAAAGACATCTACGCACATATCAGCGATCAGGAACTTTTAGATAAGTTTAAAAAAGACCAAGACAATCTATGGTTAGGTATTTTATTGCAACGATATACCATGATGCTGTTAGGAGTTTGTATGAAATATCTGAAAGATGAAGAAGCAGCTAAAGATGCTGTTCAACAGGTTTTTTTGAAAGTGATTACTGAGCTACAAAAATATCCGGTTGACTATCTCAAAAGCTGGCTCTATACCATTGCGAGGAATCATTGTTTGATGCAATTAAGAGATAAAACTAAATTAATCAGTGTTTCAGAAGATATGCATTTAGCAGATGATCCACTTAGTAATTTGTCAGCCTGGGATAAAGAGCAAAGTTTAATACTTTTGGAACAAGCATTGAATGAACTAAATGCACCCCAAAAAACCTGTGTAACTTTATTCTATCTTCAGAAAAAAAGCTATCAGGAAATTGTAGCGGGTACCGGATATAGTTTAATGCAAGTAAAGAGCTATATTCAAAACGGGAAACGAAATTTAAAATTATTAGTTGCTCAAAAATTGAGTCAATCCTAATGTCAGATCTAAAGAACATATTAAATCATGGTCCTGAACCAACCGAAGAAGCCCTTAAAAGATATTTAGAGGGCAATGCTTCTGAGGAAGAACGCTTTATGATAGAGCATCAGATGACTGATGAAGCTTTTATAAATGATGCCATTGAAGGCCTGCAAAACTTTAAAGACCAAAGGTTGATGCAGGATTATGTAAATAAGATTAATAAAGATCTTTTGAAGCATACGGCTAAAAAGAAAAGGGGTAAGCTTAAACGCCATATAGAAGATCAAAACTGGACATTGCTTTCTGTTATAATCATCATTATTCTATGTATACTTGGGTATTTTGTGATTCATCTTTCGATAGATCATACTCCTGTAAAACAAGCAATAGAACAAAAAAAATAACAAGCTAACATCTGCAAAGACCTCCTATCAACTCTGCATATAAAGGATAAGATTCTACTAATTGATCAGCTAATGCAAGTTCGAAATCAATAAATTCAAATCCCGGGGAAACAGTACATCCTACAAACGAAAAATCAGTTTCTTCAGCTGGAATTGATGCAAACCATGCTCCTGCAGGAACCGTTGCCTGAAATGTTTGACCCTTTGAAATATTTTGTCCTAATCGAATTGTCTCCAGTTCGCCATTTTCATGGATCACATAAATATTCAAAACACCTCCTGCATAAAAATGCCAGGTCTCATCACTTTGGATTCGATGAAAAGCTGAAAAGTTTCCTCTTTCCAATAAAAAATAGATTGCTGTAGAAAAAATTCGATTCCCATTAAATCTTGCAGGCAATGCATCTACTTCAATCTCTTCTTTGGATCGATAGGTTTCTTTATAGTATCCCCCTTCAGGATGTGGCAGCATTTTATAATATGCTACAATCTCAGCAGTTGATAAATGACTTAACATATTATTTGTTGTATCTAGTCTTCTTCCTCTTCTTCAGGAACAAAGGGTTTTCGATTTTTATGTTTTGGGGAAACTTCGTTGATCAATTCTGCTACAAGTGCAGTCCACCCACTTTGGTGACTCGCACCAAGTCCTCTCCCACTATCTCCATGAAAATATT
>CANBQT010000007.1 GCA_947371755.1 Chitinophagaceae bacterium | reverse complement strand
TAATATTCTTTTTCAGTAACAATTCAATAAGTGTAACTATTTCGTCAAAAAATAAGGGTGAACATGTAATGAGTTAATAAGCAATTATTTATGCTTTTTATAGGAAGTAAAATTTTATTTTTTTTCTTTGGTTTTTAATTTAATAAATACAAAAAAGTAGGTATTGAAGGGGCATCATACATGATTCACTTTCGCGTGTTTTACTGATGTACCCAAATTTTGTTTTATGATAACCATTGAAATCTATTCTTTCACCTTAGGTTTTACCATTTTTATGTTTTTATTACACCCACCACAAAAATCATTTAGAAATAGAAAACCTAAAATGGGAGACTTTTATAAACGGAATTTGTTTTAATTACAACTCTTAGTGATTTAAGTAATCAATTAATATCTAATTTAGACTTTTTAAAAATTTAATTTTTTCAAAATATGAAATCAGTTTTTAGTCGTGTATTCTTAGCTACAATTTCATTATCTATTTTGATGATCAGTTGTACTAAACAAAATTTAAAGATGGCAGATGCATCTTCAGCATCTGTTGCAAATTCGCAACAAGCAATTGCCATGGGAACAATTGCAGCTAATGCACCAGAATATATTCCCGGTTCTTATATCGTTGTTTTAAAAGAAAATACTTCAAAAACGGAAGTGGATGCTGATGCAGATGAATTTAGCAGAAAGCATGGGTTTAGAACAGAACACCGTTTTAAGTCTGCAATTAAGGGTTTTTCTGGAAAGCTATCAGATGCAGCAGTTGCTGATTTAAGAAATGACGCAAGGGTGGCATATGTGGAACAAGATCAGATAGTACATCTGGTTGCTACACAATCAAACCCTGTTTCTTGGGGGTTGGATAGAGTAGATCAAATCAATTTACCTTTAGATAATGCTTATTCCTATGCACAAGATGGAACTGGAGTAGATGCTTATATCATAGACTGTGGAATTCTACTTTCTCATACAGATTTTGGAGGTAGAGCTGTAACTGGTTTTGATGCTGTTACTGCCGGTGGATTAGCAATTGATGGTAACGGTCATGGTACGCACGTGGCAGGTACAGTTGGTGGATCGGCTTATGGGATAGCAAAAAATGTAAAATTAATTGCTGTTCGTGTATTAGATGCTACGGGTTCAGGAACAATTTCTGGCGTTATTGCTGGAGTAGATTGGGTAACAAGTGATCACTCCACACATCCGGCCGTAGCAAATATGTCTTTAGGTGGTGGTGTTTCTACTGCTCTTGATGATGCAGTTAAAAGGTCTATAGCAGATGGAGTTACTTATTGTATTGCAGCTGGAAATTCTGCAGCGCTTGCATCAACTTCATCACCAGCAGATGTGCCAGAAGCCATAACAGTTGGTGCTACCGATATTAATGATGCTTTTGCTACTTTTTCGAATTATGGATCATTAGTAGACGTTTCTGCTCCAGGTGTAAATATCACTTCTGCATGGATTACTTCTACAACATCTACCAATACTATATCTGGTACTTCAATGGCTACCCCACATGTTACAGGTGTTGCCGCATTATATCTTCAAAGTAATCCCACTGCAAGTCCGGCTCAAATTCAGGCAGCAATTACCAGCAATTCAAATACAGGTAAAATAACCGCTTTAAAAACTGGAACTGTTAATAAACTATTGTCTTCAGTGATTGGAACTGTGCCTGTTCTTCCGGCCATTCCATCTCTACCAACTCTTGCAACACCGGCCAATGCTACAACGGGTGTTGCCACTGCTACCACACTTACCTGGAATCCTGCTACTGGAGCCGATACCTATACTGTGCAAGTTTCAACCAGTGCAACTTTTGCAACTATCGCATTAACATCAACTGGAATTACCGGCACAAGCCTTTCCATTTCAGGATTAACAGGAAACAAAGTATATTATTGGAGGGTAAGTGCTACAAATTTAGGAGGAACCAGTGCCTATTCTACTGCATTTAGTTTTACTACAGCAACTCCTTTAACTGCTCCTAGTGCTCCAGCACTCAGCGCTCCAGCAAATAATGCTACTGCAGTTACAATACCTGCTACGCTTTCTTGGACTGCAGCTGCACGTGCAACTTCCTATACGGTGCAGGTTTCTAAAACTACAAGTTTTACTGCCGCAAGTAATTTAGTATATAATGTTTCTGGAATTACCACTACCTCAACCATTGTATCATCTGGATTGATTACTAAAACCAAATATTATTGGAGAGTAAATGCCACTAATGCTGCAGGTACTAGCGCCTGGACTTCAACTAGAAGTTTTACTACAAACTAATTTCTTAAATACTATCAACAAAAAAACCTGAATGTCTCCATTCAGGTTTTTTTGTTGATAGACATGCAGGCGATAAAAATTCTTATGATAATCTATCAATTTTGACATTAGTATACTAACCTTGTATTTGAATTCACGCTTCTTTCCTTAATGTTGCCATATGAGTTATAATTATTTACCGCTCGATCACAATTGGTTGAACTTTGAACAAATAAAAGACCTGCTAGATTTTAACCAGCAGATTTCCATCACTTTTGATGCTCATGAGAAAATCACTGCCTGCAGAACCTATCTCGATTCGAAAATGGAGGAGGCTGATAACCTTTATTATGGCATCAATACAGGATTTGGATTTTTACAAAATGTAAAAATCGATGCTGGATCTATCGAGCAACTTCAATATAATTTATTGGTTTCTCATGCTTGTGGTTTAGGTGAAGAAGTGCCAACTCCAATAGTCAAATTAATGTTGATGCTTAAAGTGAAATCTTTAAGTTATGGCAATAGTGGCGTTCAAATAGATACTGTGAAACGCCTTATTGATATGTTCAATCATGATATTACACCAGTCATTTATACACAGGGATCCTTAGGCGCATCTGGTGATTTGGCACCATTGAGTCATTTAAGTTTGCCATTATTAGGATTGGGTGAGGTTTATTATAAAGGGCTAAAACAACCAAGTAATGCTGTGATGGAAAAATTTAATTGGAAACCCATCCAATTACAAAGTAAAGAGGGTTTGGCCTTAATTAATGGTACCCAGTTTATGAGTGCCTATGGTTTGTACTGTTTAAAAAAAGCGGAGCATTTGATTGCCATGGCTGATTTAATTAGTGCCATGTCTTTCGATGCATTTAATTGTATACAAGAACCACTTGACCCACATATTCATGCGATAAGAGCTCACAAAGGACAGGTAACAACAGCCAGTGCTTTGAGAAATTATTTGAAGGATAGTGAAATTTCCAAAGTTTCAAAAAAACAGGTGCAGGACCCGTATTCATTTAGATGTATCCCCCAGGTACATGGTGCAACTAAAGATGCATTCGAACATGTTCAATCTGTTTTTTTGCGAGAGGCTAATTCTGTAACTGATAACCCAAATATTTTCCCAGAAGATGATTTAATTGTTAGTGGGGGTAATTTTCATGGTCAACCATTGGCACTTGTACTCGATTATTTAGCCATCGCAATGAGTGAACTAGCAAATATTTCAGAGAGAAGAACGTATCAATTGATCAGTGGTCAACGCGACCTGCCTTTATTTCTTGTGAAAAACCCAGGGTTGAATTCTGGATTTATGATACCACAATATACTGCGGCGGGTATCGTAAGCGAAAATAAACAACTTTGCACTCCTTCATCTGTTGATAGCATCTCATCCAGTAATAATCAGGAAGATCATGTAAGTATGGGTGCTAATGGCGCTACTAAGTGCTTAAGAGTTATCAAAAATGTGGAGAAAGTATTATCTATCGAGCTAATGAGTGCCGCTCAGGCCCTTGATTTTCGTAGACCCTTAAAGAGTTCAACACAAGTAGAAGCACTAATGAAAGGATTCAGGGAAGTGGTTAGTTTTAATGAAGTAGACCGATTGCTTCACGATGATATGAAACGCTCAATTGAGTTTATGACCGACTATCAAGTATTTAGTAAATAAATCATCTATATTTTCTCATTTTCAACAGAATAAGTATTATTTTTTCGCTGTAAATAATCTATATGAAACAAATCTTATCGTTTTTAGTCGCTACTTGTATTACAGTAGCATCATTTGCTCAAGCAACTGAACAAAACCTTTCTGAAAAAGTTAAATTGGTATTCCCTGGTAAGCCTGAAGCAACAGATTTGCCAAATGGTCCAAAAGTATTTTCTTTTAAAAAGGATAGTGCCGTTGCATATATGGGTATGGCTTTCGATTTAAGCCCAATGGGATTAACTGAAGATGTAATTGCATCTGCAGGAGACGGCTTATGGGATCAAATTAAAGGAGGCATGATGGGACAGATGGCCGGAGCTTCTCTTGTAAAAGACGAAGTGGTTCAATTTAAAGGTAAAAGTGCTTTATATCTTGAAATTGATGGTTCTGGTTCTACAGCTCCCCAATTAAAAGGAAAGAAAGCTTTTGGATATTTGTTCTTTAGTGGGGCGATTCTTCATCAAGTGCTTTATTATTCTTCAGAACCGGCAGCAAAAAAAGAAGATGCAACTGCATTCTTTGAATCTGTTGTAATTTCTAAATAAGACTTTTCATTAATTTTTTATTGCCGCTTTGCATATTTTAATATGTGGAGCGGCAATTTTGTTATGATATGGTCAGTGGCAATTTTCTAAGAAGCCCTCAATTTCGTACATTCGCAATCTAGAAACGAAATAGAAATGAGTGAAGAAAAGAGCCTGAATTTTATTGAAGAGATTGTAGAAGCTGATTTGAATAGTGGAAAATACAATTCCATTTTAACCAGATTTCCTCCTGAACCTAATGGATACCTGCATATTGGGCATGCCAAGAGCATTTGCCTGAATTTTGGTTTGGCAAAAAAATATGGTGGTCGCACTAACCTTCGTTTTGACGATACTAATCCAATTACTGAGGAAACCGAATATGTAGAAAGCATTAAGGAAGATGTTAAATGGTTAGGTTTTGATTGGGCTGAAGAATTATATGCCTCCAATTATTTTGAGCAGATTTACCAATTTGCTGTTCAACTGATTGAAAAAGGATTAGCCTATGTGGATGATAGCAATAGCGAGACCATCGCATTGGAAAAAGGAACACCCACCCAACCTGGAATTGAAAATACGTTTAGAAGCAGAACAGTAGCAGAAAACCTTCAGTTGTTTGCAGACATGCGTGCGGGTAAATTTAAAGACGGTGAAAAAGTAGTTCGTGCAAAAATTGATATGGCTAGTCCCAACATGCACATGCGCGACCCTATTATATATCGTATCAAGCACGCCCATCATCATAGAACAGGGGATGCTTGGTGTATTTATCCGATGTATGATTTTGCCCATGGTCAAAGCGACTCTATAGAGAATATCACTCACTCAATTTGTACATTGGAATTTATTCCCCATCGTCCACTTTACGATTGGTGCATCGAAAAGCTTGAAATATTTCCATCCAAACAATATGAGTTTGCCCGCTTGAACATGACGTATACGGTGATGAGTAAGCGAAAGCTATTGCAACTTGTAAACGAAAATCATGTAAATGGATGGGACGATCCTAGAATGAGTACGATTTCAGCAATGAGAAGGAGAGGATATCCTGCAGAAAGTATTCGTGAGTTTTGCGACAAAATAGGGGTTGCGAAAAGAGAAAATTTGATTGATTTAAGCCTTTTAGAATTTTGTGTGCGTGAAAGACTCAATAAAACTGCGCTAAGAAGAATGGTGGTATTCGATCCATTAAAAATTGTGATCACCAATTATCCTGATACTACAGAATATTTAGAGAGTGAAAATAACCCTGAGGACCTTGCTACTGGAACCAGATCAATTCCTTTTAGTAAAGTGATTTTTGTAGAAAAGGATGATTTTATGGAAGTGGCACCAAAAAAATATTTTAGACTTTCACCTGGTCAAATGGTGCGTCTAAAAAGTGCTTACATCATCAAGTGTGACGAGGCGATTAAAGATTCTGATGGGAATATTACTGAATTACATTGTAGCTACATTCCAGAAAGTAAAAGTGGCTCGGATACTTCAGGAATTAATGTGAAAGGAACATTACAATGGGTGAATGCAGCAACTGCCATTAAAGCTGAGATCAGATTGTATGATCGTTTATTTAAAGTAGAAGATGTTGCAAATGCCGAGGGTGATTTTAAAGATTATATTAATCCGGATTCTTTACAGGTTATTTCAAACGCCTATGCAGAACCTGCTTTACAATCGGATGATCCAAGCGTAGCATTTCAATTTATCAGGAAAGGATATTTTGTAATAGACAGGGACAGTACTAATGAACATTTAGTTTTTAATAGAACGGTCAGCTTAAAAGACGGATGGGCTAAAGAAGCAAAGAAAGCTTAACAAATCCCATGAATTTAACTAATCAATTTATAAGCCATTGGGAAAAACAATTTCCCAACTGGAATCAAAATAATGTTCATTTACTGCTGGCAGTAAGTGGTGGGGTAGATAGTGTAGTTCTTGTAGATGTAATAAAAAATGCTGGGTTCTCTTTCAGTATAGCACATTGTAATTTTCAGCTTCGGGGTTCAGATAGTGAACGCGACGAATTATTTGTGTCATCTATAGAAGGTGCAACTGATATTTTTGTGAAGAAGTTTACAACTTCAGATTATGCTACTGTACATAAAATAGCAATTCAAGAAGCTGCTAGGAAATTACGTTACGATTGGTTTGCAGAGTTGTTGGTAATCATGCAAACTCAAATTAAAAAACAAATATTATTGGTTACAGCGCATCATGCGGATGATAATATCGAAACTGTGCTCATGAATTTTTTTAGGGGAACAGGAATATTAGGTCTTCGTGGTATTTTACCATTTCAGTCTGAGGGTTCTCTGATTAGGCCTTTACTTTTAATTAGAAAGCAACAGCTCATAGAATATGCAAAAGAACAGCACTTGCAATTTGTAGAAGATGTTTCTAATCATTCAGATAAGTATACTAGAAATTTCTTTAGGAATCAATTGATTCCCCAAATTCAGAGTATTTATCCTGGGACTGAAGAAAATATTTTAGACAATATTGAACGGATAAAAGAAGTGGCAAATATCTATCAGGAAGCTATAGCTGTGAAATTGAAAAATTTGTGTGAGAGAAAAGGAGCTGAGACCCACATCCCAATTTTAAAACTTAAACAGGAGAATTCATTAACTACGATTATCTGGGAATTGGTTAAAAACTTCAGTTTTAATGCTGCACAAACCCATGAAATCATCAAACTCATGGACGCAGAAAATGCTGCCCATGTATCATCATCGACACATCGTGTGATTAAAAATAGAAAATGGTTAATCATTGCGGAAAAAGAACAATCGAATGCACAAATACACCTGATTGAAGAAGACGAAAAAATAATGTGTTTTTCATTGGGTAATTTGCATGTTTCAAAACTATTTAATGGAGATCATTCCATTAATCCAGATCCTGCAATTGCCATGATAGATTTGGGTAAAATACAATTCCCTTTATTGTTAAGAAAGTCAAAACCTGGAGATTATTTTTATCCATTAGGGATGCAGAAAAAAAAGAAAATTAGTCGATTCCTAATTGATCTTAAATTGTCTAAAACCCAAAAGGAAAATTGCTGGGTCATTGAAAGCAATAAAAAAATTGTTTGGGTGGTTGGGTATAGAATTGATGACCGATTCAAATTGCCAATAAAGGCTGACAATATTTTACAATTGCAACTAATGCCTACAGATTTCTAATATAATCTGAAACCTGACTTACAAACATTTCAACTGGACGGTAGTCGCTCAAAAACTGACTACATACTATTAAGAAAACAATACCAAAAATGCCACCCCAGATATGTGCCGAGTGATTAATATTTCCATGACCTCTTTTGGCTAAATACGCAGATAGTAATAGAAAGATAGGACCAAAAACAAAACCTGGCACCATTACAGGGATTAGAAATAATCCCATTTTCATTGTTGGATAGATGAATATGCCAGCAAATATAACGGCAGATACAGCACCTGATGCACCTAAACTTTTATAGTGGTAATTGTCTTTATTATTTAAATAAGTTGGTAATAAACAAACAACAAGCGCGATGATGTATAATAATATATAAATTAGTTTTCCCTTTACTCCAAATATTTGGATGAATGCATCTTCCACCATTCTTCCAAAGAGATAAAAAGAATACATATTAAATGCCAAATGCATAATGTCTGCATGAATAAAGCCACTTGTAATAAATCGGTACCATTGATTCCTATTGGTAACAGCAGGAGGATAGAAGATCAGATCGTCCATTAATTTTTCATTGGAAAATGCTGAAAATGAAACAATGCAAGTAATGGCAAGAATGATGACAGTAATAGTAAACATGCAGGCAATTTAATATATTCTATATAGGAATATCAAAAAGATACATGAATATTATGTTAGAATTATTAATGTAGGATTAAAAATGATGGTATTTTTCGTTTCTTAAAATGCTACAGGCTCTGTAAATCTGTTCAGATAAAATAAGTCTTACCAGCATATGTGGAAAAACGAGTTTCGACAAACTCCAGGTGGTATTTGCTCTTTTAAAAACAGGGTCATCTACCCCAAATGCTCCCCCTATCAAAAATATTAGGCGCTTACAACTTTCATTTGCTCGCTGTTGAATCAATTGAGCTATACCGGGGGAATCGAATAACTGGCCCCTTTCGTCTAATAAAACAAGGTAATCATCCTGCGTTATTTGTTGTAGGATAAGAAGACCTTCAGCTTTTTTAAGGCCAGATTCTGAAAGACTCGCTGCAATTTTGGGCGGAGCTATGATCTGCCAGTTTACTGGAAAGTATTTACTTATTCTTCCAGTGAAATCTTTGATACCCTCATCTACATAAGGTTCGTTTGATTTGCCAACAGAGATAAATAAAATTTTCATATAGCAAAAATTGAGTTTCTATTGCTCTTTGTGATTTCATTCACAGAACTCGGCAGCAAAATTGTAAAGGTTCTGTTTTATTCACTCTTCTACTATAAATATACTAAACATCGGATTGAATTTTACTTGACATTTTTAACGATCATCAAAATCAACTGTCATGTTAACTATTCCGAAAAAACTAGTAGTATTAATTATTTCTGCTTTTTTGTTGCATTTTAATGGAAGAACTCAAAATTCCAATGCACCCATCAGTATTGGTGTACAATTAGGCACATTCATTTACCAGGGTGATCTTGTTCCTAGTTTTGCTGGGTCCTTCCGAACTGCAAAGCCAATGATTTCTTTGCACGTTAATAAAACAATTGCGAATAATTTTTCTATAAGAGCCAGTATTGCCACCGGGCAAATCAGTGCAGATGAGTCTGTATATGACTCTCCTTCCTGGCGGAAAATCAGGGCCTTCAATTTCAGCTCCTCTTTAACTGAAGTTTCTGGGGCATTGGTTTTTGATTTTGCTGATCAAACGTTCGATAATTCGGGGAGGATAAGTCCCTACTTGTTTGCAGGTGCAGCAGTAAGTTTTCTAAATATCCATCGTGATTGGTCTAAGTTTAATGTGACTGCTATAGATTCAAAATCACCAATCTTGGTAGGGCTTGGTCAGGACACGCTTCATAAAGCGCCCAGTATTTTACCTGTTATTCCAATAGGTGCAGGTTTGAGATATACAATCAATCCACATTGGTCAATGACGGCAGAACTTAATTATAGGTATAGTTTTTCTGATTA
The DNA here is from genome assembly GCA_947371755.1 of Chitinophagaceae bacterium. Classification (GTDB taxonomy): domain Bacteria; phylum Bacteroidota; class Bacteroidia; order Chitinophagales; family Chitinophagaceae; genus Sediminibacterium. Next base: position 74,085 of record CANBQT010000007.1, on the reverse strand, counting down.
TATAGACGGGTTTAGTAAATCTGCTAACCCTCGGGCTAATGATTCTTACTATAGTGTAAGCATTGGCCTCAATTACCATTTATTTAATAATGGAATTAAATGCCCCCCTGCAAAATTGTAATAACAAAATCAGTTTAATTCGAAGTTATAGTCTAAATTGCTAAATAAATTAGTAATTTAGAATAATGGAATGGCAAATAATCATAAGGTATGATCAACAATACATACACTTAAATGCTAATATTATTTATAGCTCAGATCAAATTGAGCGAATCAAAATCACAGGAAAGAATAGGTGCATCGTATTACAGAATAATCGTCCTCTCTTGAAGGCACGAGGATTAAAATCGAAGAGAATTGATTGGAAGTTAGTGGAAGGAGAATTACATAATAGTTATGTGTTGCAAGCCATCATTAATAAGTTAGAAAAACACTTTAAAACGAATTCAAAATCTAACTTGTAATATTTTGCTATCTTTTATGGAAATTTCTATTTCTTTACAAAAGTGCCGAGAGGCACTATGTATTTTCATAACTAACTATTGCTATGCCTAATAAAGCTGCTTCCACCCGCTTTGCTTTTATTATGATAACCTCCCTGTTTTTTATGTGGGGGTTTGTTCATAATCTTGACCCAATTTTGATACCGCATCTAAAGAAGTCGTTTAGTTTAACCACACTTCAATCTTCTTTAATTGATTCATCGGTTTTCATTGCCTATTTTGTAATGGCATTACCTGCAGGGTATATCATGAAGACATATGGCTATAAAGCAGGAATTATAACTGGGCTTGGTTTATTTGCCCTTGGTTCCTTTTTGTTTATACCCGCTGCAGACACGCAACAATATTTGTTCTTTTTAGCTGCTCTTTTTATCATTGCCTGCGGATTAACTATACTAGAAACTGCAGCTAATCCCTATGCCTCATTATTAGGAGATCCTGCTACTTCAACACAACGTTTAAATTTTGCACAATCCTTTAATGGGTTGGCTGTTACATTAGCGCCTATCATTGGTGCAAGGATGATCCTGACAAAAGGAAGCAGTGATGAAGCATTGGCGGGTATGACTGAAACTGCTAGGAAAATTGCACTTGCCTCAGAAGCTGCTTCTGTAAAGACACCCTACTTTGTGTTAGGAAGTATCATCGTTTTAATTGCTATTATTTTTGCAATGATCAAATTGCCAGAAATAAAACCAGAAGATGCTACAGTATCAGGAAAAAGTATTAAACACACTTTGCGACACTTGCATTTGAGATGGGCAATTGCTGCGCAGTTTTTTTATGTAGGCGCCCAAGTATGTGTGTTGAGTTTTTTTATACTTTATGCTATGAAAGCTTCTGGGATTGACAAAATAAAAGCTGCAGATTATTTAGGGATGGGTTGTGGTGTTGCTTTTATGATTGGTAGATTCGCTGGAACTTTCTTTATGAAATTCATCAAGCCTGCTAATTTGTTAGCAATTTATGCAGCAATAAATGTTCTTTTATCACTAGCTGCTATGTTTGTTCATGGAATGCCTGCAGTTTATATTGTTATTGCTATTGCTTTCTTTATGTCAATCATGTTTCCAACCATTTTTTCGTTGGGTATTAAAGAACTGGATGCTGATACTGAAATGGGAAGTAGTTTGATTGTTATGTCGATAGTTGGTGGCGCTATCATGCCTCCAGTACTTGCATTGATAAGTGATATAACCGGAGATATTCAACTGGGGTATTTTGTACCTTTTGTTTGTTTTAGTATTGTATTTTATTTTGGTTGGAAAGGATATCGTGTTGTTCCGATACAATCACATCAATAAAAAGTTAGACATTGAATAGATACTGTTTCACATTAGATCTTCATAACGATCCTGAATTGATCAAGGGATATGAAGATTGGCATCAGAAAGTATGGCCAGAAATAATTGAAAGCATCCGTTCGTCGGGAATTGATGACATGCAGATTTTCAGGGTTAGTGATCGGCTATTTATGATCATGGATGTGAATGATCAATTTAGTTTTGACGCAAAAGCAAAGTCAGACCTCGCCAATGAAAAAGTACAAGAATGGGAGCAATTGATGTGGCATTATCAAAGGCCATTACCTTTTGCAAAACCTGGTGAAAAATGGGTTCTTATGAATGAAATATTCTCACTGAAATAAATCATATGTTTAGTCTACAAGATAAATCTGCTGTTATAACTGGAGCAGGAAGTGGAATTGGAAAAGCAATCGCCATTCTCTTTGCAAAACAAGGTGCCACAGTTCACATCATTGAATTTAATCTGGAAGCAGCACAAAATGTGGTTTCTGAAATTCAAGGTATTGGAGGATCTGCAAAAGCATATCAATCTGATGTTAGTGATCAGCAAGCAATGCTGAAAGTTTTCGAAGCAATTGGCTCAATTGATATTTTGGTGAATAATGCCGGAATTGCACATGTTGGAAATGTAGAAAACACGAGTACGGAAGATTTTGAAAGAATTTTCCGTGTAAATGTTCAAGGTGCTTATAATGCCATTCATTGCGCTATTCCAGGGATGAAAAAAAATAAGACGGGTGTGATTCTAAATGTAGCATCTATTGCTGCAATTGTGGGTCTTTCTGATCGTTTTGCTTATAGTATGAGTAAAGGAGCAATCTATGCCATGACCTTAAGTGTTGCTAAGGACTATCTAGCTGAAAATATTCGTTGTAATTCCATTTCACCAGCTCGTGTACACACACCTTTTGTGGATGGGTTTATAGCAAAGAATTATCCTGATAAACAAGCAGAAATGTTTGATAAATTATCAAAAAGCCAGCCAATTGGCAGAATGGGTAACGTGAATGAAATTGCTGCCTTAGCCCTTTATTTATGTAGCGATGAGGCAAGCTTTATCACAGGTAATGATTACCCAATTGATGGAGGATTTATTAAATTGAATACTTAAAATTATTTTCATGAAAAAGTTACTGCTATTTGTTCTGCTTTTTATTTTGGCTGTTTCAACATTTGCCCAGCAATCTTATCAACCTACTCAAGAAAATCTGGCTGCTCGTCAAATATTTCAGGATATGAAATTTGGAATGTTTATCCATTGGGGTGCATCCAGTGTATTGGCAAATGGCGAATGGGTAATGAATAATAGAGGAATAAGACAAGAAGATTATAAGGTTTTGCAGGAAGTATTTAATCCAACTTCTTTCAATGCAAAAGAATGGGTATCTATTGCTAAAAATGCAGGAATGCAATATATAACCCTTATCACACGCCATCATGATGGCTTCAGCAATTTTGATACAAAAGCATCAGATTGGAAAATAACAAATACAAAGTTTGGAAGAGATATCGTTAAGGAAATTGCAGATGAATGTCACCGTCAGGGAATAAAAATCTGTTTTTACTATTCGTTACTGGATTGGTATCGTTCAGATTATCAATGGGAGACAGGTAAGACAGGAAAAAAATCTGGCAGAACTGAAAAGAGTAATTGGGATTCTTATATCAGCTTTATGAAAGCACAATTAACTGAATTGTTGACTAATTATGGTGAAATTTCTACCATCTGGTTTGATGGCCATTGGGATCAGTTGGATAATGATGTAGATAAAACCCTACAGTCTAAAGTAAATTGGCATTATGATGAGATTTATAGTTTAATCCATCGCTTACAACCACAATGTTTGATTGGTAATAACCATCATTTACTACCCATTGCAGGAGAAGATTTTCAGATGTTTGAAAAAGATCTGCCAGGAATAAATACAACAGGATTTGGTGGCGCAGATATTTCTCAGTTGCCCCTGGAGACCTGTGAAACTATGAATGAAGCATGGGGATATAATATCACTGATAGAAATTTCAAATCTTCTAAATCGCTTATTCATTATTTAGTAAATGCTGCAGGCCGAAATGCAAATTTTCTTTTAAATGTAGGACCTCAACCCAATGGAATTATTCAAAAGGAATTCATTGATACATTGGCTATTATTGGAAAGTGGATGGATAAAAATGCTGCAAGTATTCGTGGAACGCGTGGTAATATAGTTGCTGCACTGGATTGGGGTGTACTAACTCAAAAAGGAAAAACTATTTATGTACACCTTCTGGATAAAAAAGATAAGAACAATTTTATTTTTATCCCTCAATTAAATGAAAAAATAAATTCTGCTAATCTTTTTAATACCAATACCTCAGTAAAATTCAAACAGGTTGCAGAAGGTGTTTTTATAAATTTAGATGGTATACAATTAAATGATATAGATACCATTATTCAACTTAATTAGAGAAATTGTTTTATGAAATTAATTCGATTCGGTACAATTGGAAATGAAAAGCCAGGTGTTCATTTCAATGGGAAAAACTATGATGTGAGCAATTGGGTAGGTGATTATGACGAAGCTTTCTTTGCAAATAATGGATTGCAAAAATTATCTCATGAAGTAACGAACAGCCTAGCAACATTAGAAGAAATACCTGAAGGAACTAGATTGGGCTGCCCTGTAGCAAAGCCTTCTAAGATTGTTTGTATAGGCTTGAATTATGCTAAACATGCAAAAGAAACGAATGCGGCTATTCCATCTGAACCCATTATATTCTTTAAATCTACCACTTCAATTGTCGGCCCCAATGATGCCATCATCATTCCTAAAAATTCTGTAAAAACTGATTGGGAAGTGGAACTTGCAGTTGTGATTGCCAAGAAGGCAAGTTATGTAGATGAAAATGATGCAATGAACTATGTGGCTGGTTATTGTTTACATAATGATGTAAGTGAAAGAGAATTTCAATTAGAAAGGGGAGGTACCTGGGATAAAGGAAAAGGTTGTGATAGCTTCGCTCCCTTAGGGCCTTGGTTGGTTACCAAAGAAGAAATTAAAGATCCTCATAATCTACGTTTATGGCTTAGTTTAAATGGTAAAACGGTACAGGATAGTAATACAGATGACTTGATTTTTAATATACCATTTTTAATTTCCTATATCAGTCAGTTTATGACTTTATTGCCTGGAGATATCATATCTACGGGTACCCCTGCGGGAGTTGGTCTGGGCATGAATCCTCCTTGCTATTTAAAACCTGGAGATATTGTAGAATTGGGAATAGATGGTTTGGGAACATCAAAACAAATAGCAGAGGCTTATCAGCCTAAAACAAATTTATGATCATCGATGCACACCAACATTTTTGGAATTACAATCCTGATAAACATGTATGGATTGATGGGACTATGCAAATTCTTCAGAACAATTTTTTACCCAATGATTTAGGCCCCATTTTGAATAATAATGGAATTGATGGTTGCATAGCAGTTCAGGCAGATCAATCACTTGAGGAAACTGAATTTTTGATTGGGTTAGCCAATCAACATAATTGGATCAAAGCCGTAATAGGATGGATTGATTTAAAGGCAAATGATATTGAAGAGCAACTCTTGAATTTGAAGCATACACCAGTGTTAAAAGGTTTCAGGCATATACTTCAATCCGAAGAGCCTGAATTTATGCTTGCCCCTGAATTTATAAGAGGAATAGCTGCTTTGCAAAAATTCAATTATTGCTACGAACTTCTCATCTATCCCAAACATTTATCTGCTGCTTTAACTTTAGTGAAGCAATTTCCGGATATGCGATTTGTGATTGATCATATTGCCAAACCAAATATTAAAGATCAAAAGATTTCTGATTGGCAGGAGGGTATTGAATTACTTGGGAGGCAAACTAATGTATATTGTAAAATCAGTGGTATGGTTACCGAAGCAGATTGGAAGAATTGGACATCTGCTGATTTTGATGCTTATCTTAATATAATCATCAAAGCATTTGGAGCAGATCGATTGATTTATGGATCTGATTGGCCAGTTTGTTTATTAGCAGCAGACTATCATCAGCAATATGCTATTTATAAACAGTATTTTGGTAATTATTCAGAAAAGGATATCGCCCTGATTTTTGGGGGAAATGCAAAAAGGTTTTATCAAATTTAAAATTTACGTTGATGGACTTACAACTTTCAAATAAAGTAATCATTGTTTCAGGTGGTGCTAAAGGTATTGGAGCGGGAATTGTAAAATTGCTGGCTGCAGAATCTGCGATTCCCGTTATTGTAGGCAGAAATGAAGCAGATAATTTACAATTGGTTAGTGAAGTGGAAGCAGCTGGAGGTAGAGCCTGGCAATATGTGGCTGAATTATCTGACCCCGAATCCTCTCTTGAAACGATTAACGCTGTCTTGGAAAAGTTTGATAGAATAGACGGTTTAGTAAATAATGCCGGTATGAACGATGGCATTGGATTGGAGCATGGGGATTATGACGGATTCATGAAAAGTTTGCATCGTAACCTCGTTCATTATTACCTGTTGGCACATCATGCATTACCCGCTTTGATTAAAAGTAAAGGCTCCATTGTTAATATAAGTTCAAAGACTGCAGAAACTGGTCAGGGGAATACTTCAGCATATGCAGCTGCAAATGGCGGCAGAAATGCCTTAACCAGAGAGTGGGCAGTAGAGCTTCTTAAGTATAATATTCGGGTAAATGCGGTAGTTGTTGCCGAATGTATGACCCCTCAATATGAAAAATGGATCAAAACGCTTTCTGAACCTGAGAAAAAATTGAAAGAAATAACTTCGCATATTCCATTCCAGCAAAGGATGACCACCGCCGATGAAATTGCTAATATGGTGGCATTTCTTTTATCACCTGTTTCTAGTCATACCACCGGTCAAATCGTGTATGTAGATGGGGGCTATGTTCATTTGGACAGAGCGTTGGCGAATGCATAGTGCTTTTTGCTGCTTTTGTACAATAAAACAGGGCTACAATCGTTCTTATTTAGAATAAACTAAAAACCACAGTTTCGAGGGTGATTCGTAGTATTATTCATAACTTTGTAGGAATAAGTTAATAGGTTAATTGACCTATTCTTTTTCTGCTACCCCAATGTTACTCCTACTTGCTGTTAATTTGGCATTTTAAATGATGCCTTTTCAGTTAGTTGATTGCAGTTAAATCCTTTAAAGGAAATTTTCTTGCATTGAAATTTGATTAAAAAGTTTTTGTGAATAAAGTAGTACGATATTTTTTTTATTCAATAGTCGGCTTTACCCTCATCGCTACTCAGGAAGTGAATGGGCAGAATGCAGCTTGTGGTAAATTACTTTATCAAAAAGACACACTCATATGTTCTGGTTCAACAGTTCTCCTGAATGTAGTTCCTGCTCCAGCGCCAGATACTGTTTTGCCAGGTGTATGGAAACAACTGATTTCAAAAAATGCAATAGACTCTGTTTTATTTAATATCAAGCCTTTTGGATACGATCGCGTGAATCAATATTTGTATAGTATTATTCATCAGCAAATTATTCGGTATGATTTAAAAAACAATTCTGTTGCATCCATCAATGCAACTAATTGGCCTGGAGATTTTACAGAGTTTACATTCGACTATACAAATAATCGATTGATTTATTGGAGAGGTGGTCGCGATAGTGTTTATGCGCTTCCTGCATCTGGAGGTAGTTGGACCTTAATTGGAACTGGCTCAATTGATAGGGAATCTTTTGGCTCATCCTCGTATTGGAATCCCACTACACAACAACCTGGATTTTATGGCGGATTTGGCTTTAATCAAATGAAGAGCTGGATTTATGAAAGTAACCTTAGCGGTTGGGCGCTTAGAAAAACAAATCCTTTAATTGATTCCTTACCTCCTAAAGGTGGAAATCTGGTTGCATCAAATGCAAATGGTACCAAACTTTATTTATTTGCTGGTCAGGGCAGTTATAGTGGTAATGAATTAGCAGGGTCTTGTACTTTAGGGAGTCCTTGGGCTAGCCAGTCTGGAATGTTTTGTTGGTTAAAAGATCTATGGGAGCTTGATTTAACAACTTATAGCTTTACAAACATTTTACCGGTCAATAATGCAAGTATAAAATATCAGGGAACTGTGGGTTATGATTATGATAAGTCAAGATTCTTTTTGTTTGGCGGTTATCAACCAACTGATAATTACTTACAGAATCAAACATTGCCTAACACAAATAAAACATTTCGTTTCCGCACATCAATTGATGCTGGTTTTGTGGAGTTTATTGGACAAGGGGATCTGCCTCCGGCAGCAGTTGGAACAGAATTAAATGGTCTTGCATATTATGATCCATTAAATAAGAGAATGATTTGGGCAAGGAATGATGGTATTTGGGCTTATTATCCTGATTCAACAAGTATTCCTCTCACATTGAAATCTTATTTATGGTCTACAGGAGATACAGCCGCATTTATCAATGTAAAACCAAATGTTACCACACCTTATAAAATAACAAGAACAAGTGGCGGTTTTTCTTGTACTGATAGTATTTTAATTTCAGTACAATCAATGCAAACAACTTTATTGAATACAGTAAATGTTTGTGGAGATACTGCTAGATTAGATGCAGGACCTGGGTTTGATACTTATTCATGGAGTACAGGGGAGTCAACACAAGGTATAACCGTTAATAAAAATGGGGTTTATAATCTTTCAATCACCAAAGGGCTATGTGCTTCTAAAGATAGTAGCACAGTTCAATTGGCATCTCCTGTTTTTGATTTTTTAGTGAAGGCGCAGAAAGATACTGTTTGTTATGGAGAATCAGATACTTTAAATGTGATTTCACCACAAATAGGGGTAGTCTATTCATGGTATTTGCCGGGTAGTTCTATTAAGATCAATTCTGGAATTTATTATGGATTAACAAATGTGACTAAAAATGCTAGTTACGTGATAACTGGTAATAGCGTTCCTGCAGCTTGTTTATCAAAAAGCGCGACAGCGCAAATCGTTGTAAGGCCTCAAATTACAAAACCAGCACTTAAACTCGATTCATTAGGTGCCAATACAATCATTGTAAGTTGGAATGCAGTTCCTGATGCTACTGCTTATTTAATTAGTGTCGATAATGGCTTAAGTTTTAAAAACCCAACTGATGGGAATTTAGCATTAAAAGAAGTGGTAAATGGGATTCCAGCAGGACAGTCTCAAAAAATAATTTTAAAAGCACTTGGATTTGTAGGTTGTCCTCCTAGTAATACAAGTATGATCATTGCAACAACGATCAATCCTTTTGGGAATGGAATTTATATACCTAATGCATTTACACCAAATGCTGATGGAAGTAATGATGTGTTTCGAGTATATGGTACAGCAATTAATAGTATTCTTTTAAAAGTATACAATCAATGGGGCGAATTAGTTTTTAGTTCTACTGATCTGGTGAATGGTTGGGATGGAAATTATAAAGGGAATAAGTCGCCAGCTAGTGTCTATTCCTATACTTTAGAGGCTAAAATGCAAGATGGTACAGAGGTGATTAAAAAAGGAACATTTACTTTAATTAGATAAAAATCAGAACTTAATAATAATTAGATGCGCAAATTTATTTTTTTCATACTTGTTCTACTTTTCGTGACACACGAAAAGACGAATGCTCAAGTTGATGCGCATTTCACTCAATTCTATGCATACCCTCAGTGGCTAAATCCTGCATTTACAGGTGCAATGAATGGAAGTTATAGAGTAACTGGAAATTATCGAAAGCAATGGCCTAGTGTAAATTCGGCTCTATTGTCTCAGGGTATTTCAGCTGATTTATCTCTTCCAAGAAATTTCGGATTGGGTGTTACTTTATTTAATCAAAAAACTGAGGATGGTGGCTACCATTATACTAGTGGTTATGTATCCCTTTCTTATCAGGTACATCTTACACAATATCAAATATTGTCAAGCGGATTTCAATTTGGATTTTTGAACAGGAGAGTCGATCCTGGAAATTTTCAATTTGGCAATCAATTCAATCCCTTGATTGGTTTTGATCCCACTATTCCATCCAATGAGAATTTTAATTATCCTTCTGCCACTTCTTTGGATGGAAGTTTTGGTTTATTGTATTTTGATGGCGATCCTAATCATACACTTAATCCATTTTTTGGATTTAGTGTTTATCATCCAACAGAACCTGAAAACAGATTCATTTCTAGCGCGAATAGTAATAAAGTGCCCATAAGATATTCATTTCATGGTGGATTTAGAATACATATGTATGACCAGATAGATATTTTACCTAATGCTATTTATCTGAATCAGGGAGGAAGCAATGAATTAATTGCAGGACTTTCATTTGATTTAAAAATCGATCCGTATAAAGACTTAATATTTGGTGCTAATTATAGAGTTAAAGATGCAATTGCACCGAATGTGGGAATACATATTAATGGATTAACCATTGGTTTTAGTTATGACTTTAATACATCGCAACTAAAAACTGCGTCTACAAATAATGGAGGTTATGAATTGTCGATAAGTTTCGTAAATCCTAAAAATACACCTGTTACAAAATTTGTATGCCCAAGACTATAAATAAAAAATATATTATCCTTACAGTTACTGCATTGATATTTTCAATGGCAGGTACTGGATATATTTGGGCACAGTCTGCTAAGAAAATTGAGCGTAAGGCAGATGAAAGTTTTCAAAAAAAGAATTATTATAATGCAGCAATATTATACTCTAGTATCCTATATGAAACTCCGATAACTGAAGCATCCGAATCATTAGTTTTTCCTGTTCAGTCATATTCAAAAACTCCGATCCACAAAGTTGAGGAGTCGGGCATTAATCGAGTAACTTATAAACTTGCAGAATCATATAGATTATATGAACATTATCAGGATGCTGCAACTCAGTATCAGCAATATATAGCATCAAGAGATCCTCAATTTCCCTTAGCGCAATTATGGTACGGGTATTGTTTACTTGCAAACAATGATCCTGAAAAAGCATTGACTGCATTTGATTCCTTTTTGAAAAAATATCACAACAAAGACAGTTATGTTGATAAGGCATTACAAGGAATTGCATCTTGTAATCTTATTATTTCTAATAAATCACTGAAGCCAGCTGCTACTATTTCTAAATTAAAAGCAACTTCCTCTGAGGATGGTTCAAATTTTGCTTTAGAAAAATTGAATGAAAAAGAATATTGGTTTAGTAGCTCTAGACATGAAGTAAATAAACAACAACAAAAAATTTACCCATTACGATTATATAAAGGAGATTTTGTAAGGGGCTATGTAAATAAGGCAATTGATCAAATTGCAGATGATGTAAACATGGCAGCAAACTCTTTTTCTAGTGATGGAAATACTGTATTCCTTACTGCTTGGAAGGAAGATGTTAAATCTGGAGTACAGCCATTTGCCATTTATATTATGAAAAGGCCAGATGCCAATTCAAAATGGTCAAACCCAATAATGTTGCCTTCACCAGTTAATGTAAAAGGTTACCAATCTAAACAACCATTTATTTCATCTGATGGAAAATATCTTTTATTTTCTTCTAACCAACCTGGTGGTTATGGAAAATACGATTTATGGTTGGTTGCAATGGAAGGAGATAAACCTATAGGGAATGCGTTGAATTTAGGAGCTAATATTAATACTGCAGCAAACGAAGTGACCCCATTTTATTATGCACCTGAATCAACACTCACTTTTAGTACAGATGGAAGATTGGGCATGGGAGGCTTAGATATTTTTGAAACCACTGGATCTATTACTCAAAACCAATGGAATGATCCAGTAATGCATTTAGGTGCACCTTATAATTCTGTGAAAGATGATGAATATTATAAAATATATGGATCAGATACAGGTTATCTGAGTTCAGACAGATTTTCTTCTTGTTGTTTAGAGATTTTTAAAACGGTAAAAATTAAAAGTGTTGATAGCGTAAAAAATATTGCTCTTAAAAAAGATACCATTAAAAATGATACTGCTATTATGACAATGGTCGTAGCTGCATTGCCTGAGCCAGAGCTTGTAATTACTGAAAAGCCAATTGGAAAAGAAAGTGTTGAGAAACATTCCATGGATTCTATCAATGCAATCACCTTTATTAGAAGAAATGTCTATTATAACTTCGCCAGTTCTAAAGTTCGAAATGAGGATTTTTCTCAACTGGATGAAATAGTTTCTGTTTTAGCGAAGAACCCTGAATTAAATATATTGGTTGCGTCATTTACAGATTGTAAAGGTTCTATTGAAGCAAATATTCGGTTATCTAGAAAAAGATCTGAATCCGTAAGGTGGTATTTGATGAGTAAAGGAATTAATACTTCGAGAATCAATATCGACTTTTTTGGTAAAGAGCACTTTATCATGCAATGTAAAGAAGATACTACTTATAATAGTGGTAAACAATTGGCTAATAGAAGATCTGATCTGATTATCACCAAAGGAACAAAACCAAAATGGATTCCTTCAGGAAGGGAGCTTGATATAACTAAAATCAAAGCAGATTCCAATTATCATTCCCCAGAATTTTATGCAATCACTAAAAAATTGAAATTGGATGTTGATACAAATTTTGTTCAAACTGAAAAAAAGAGTGTAGAAACTTCCGTGGCACTTAAAACTGTTACCCCATTCAAAGAGGAAATAAAAAAATCAATTCCTGTTGTGCCAGATACAAAAGATTCGGCTTATTTAATAAGTACTGAAACAAATATCAAGAGAGCTAAAAAAACCAATGCTCAGGTAGAAAAGATTCCAACTCTCATTGAAAATAAAAATGAGAAAATAGTAGCAGTAGCAGCTGGTAAAAAAATACAGATGATCGAAATGCTGGATATGACACCAAGGCTTAAAGAGACCGATATCATCAATGAAATGACAAAAAGGATTCCTAAAAAGCCATTACAGATTTATTCGACTTCTGACTTTGTTCGGATTGATCTGTATGATAACGGGGTATTCGATTACGATACTGTTTCGGTTATTTTTAATAAGCAAATCCTTGTATACAAAGAATTACTTCAGGTGAATAAACCGATCAGTTTCTTTGTAAAATTAGATAATGATCAAAGTAAGAATGAGATGATATTTTTTGCTGAAAATCTCGGGTTAACACCTCCCAATTCTGCATTAATGGTTATTACAGATGCAGATAATAAAAGAACGGAGGTTAGCGTATCGAGCGACTTGAATTCCAATGTTGTGATTTATTTCATTAAACTCAATAAGGGGCAAAAAAAATAAAGGATTTAAAACCTTGTACACCTTACTTTGTCAATAGAAGTATTCCTGATCTTTAAGAAGTCGATATAAGAAAGTGATACTTCTAAACCGCCCCTCCAATTCGAGGCTACATTCAATTTCGAAATATTAATATCATAACTTACACCAATATTAAAATGGCTAAGCCCAATATTAACTGCAGGTATAACAGCATCACCCCATCTTAAAAAACTACCAAAATAAAATATATCTGGTTCTGCATTGTTATATTCAGTAATGTTCATTCCATACAACAATCCACCTAAAAACTGTCTATTTCCGCCTTGGGCAAAATAATCAGCAAAAACCTTTACATGATTTTTATAACCGAATTGTGAATGTAAGCCTGTATTTATGGAATATTTTGGAGGAACTGCATCTGGCACAGAACCTGTTGTTGATTTGATCACTGGATTAGTAACATGCGTCATTCCAGTGGCTATATAAAAGTTTGTTCTTGCATTAATATTTGTACTAAAACATAAGCCTGAAGAAAGGTCCCAATATGAATATCCTGTATTTACGATGGGTTGTGAAGTAGGGTTAGAGGAACTATAGGCACTATTTCGATATTGATCGCCTAATATTAATTTAGATGCATCGAAATGACTTGAAACTATTCCAAACATGAATGCTCCAGACAAATAGGTATCTCTATTTCCACTAAGGGATTTGTGGAAATTCAAGGCTGGTTTAAATTGAGTTCGTTTCAAATTTATATCGCCAGCTGCATCTACACTCATTTGAGAAGATAAAGTGAGATAGTCATTTTTTTCGTTGACTGGCACTTTATATTCAACACTTAATGATGTTGTACGGAATGGCACTGTGATGCTTGACCATTGATCACGATAAGCAGTAGAGATTCTTATATCCCCAGTAAATACTCCAGCCAAGGCAGGGTTTCGTAATATTGGTTGTTCATAGAATTGTGAAAAAGTAAAATCTTGTGCAAGGAGGTTTTGAAATAAACCTCCTAACAATAAGATCATAATAATTACATACTTTTTCATCATCCAGTTATTTTAATACAGCAACATTGCCTTTAAAAGTGGCAGGTATCCCTCTTTCACAAATAGCTTCACAGATATACACAAATACATCCTGTGCAGCTGCTTTTCCTCTTATTTTTCCATCCCATCCCGATGACTGATCTCCAGGTAGGAAATTGGTTTTCTCAAATACTAGCTCTCCCCATCTACTATAGATTTTAAAGCTTTTAATGATTTTAATTCCTGTTCCCTGTACAAATAATACATCATTAATTCCATCTCCATCAGGTGAAAACGCGTTGGGTATAAATATTTCAGAATTAGGACAAAACGTTTTGATTGCTATAGTATCGATAGTGCTACATCCGTATATATTAGTTGCAGTGCATATTATTTCGGCATCATTAGAAACTTTAGCAATCGTTGTTTGACAATTATCACAAGTGAAAATGGCATTACCTGTCCATTGCCATTTTCTAATATTTTCTATTTTATTACTAAATGGTACAAGCATAAATTGTACTCCTGCTTGAACAGCTGTATCTGAAGCAAGTTTAAATATGGTAGGCTCACCCACTACTAATTTAATTTTTGCAGTATCTGTGAAGCATGAATGATTATCACTGCCTATAACAGTGAATGTAGTTGTATTCTTTGGACTTGCAACTGGGTCACTACTGAAATTATTACTTAATCCAGGGTCAGGTAGCCATGTATATTTTTCTGCACCTACTACTGGTAAATTTATCGACGAACCTAAACATAGCGTATCAAGAAGATTTGCCTTAATTTTAAAAGGTTGTACAACTCTTACGCTTGTATTTGTAATCTGACTACAACCATATTGATTATAACCAATAACACTAAAATTACTATTGGCAATTGGGGCAATTTTAATGATTTCACATGAATTGCAAATGATATTATTTTGTTGATCCATCCATATATAATTCATGGCTCCTGAAGCAATTAAACTTAATGTATCGCCTTTGCAAACGAGATTGTCAGATGGTACTGCTATTATTGGTAATGGATGAATGGTTAAAGATTTATAAGTAGAATCATAACAATTATTAACTGTAGAGACCAGTAGTTTAATAGTATATTTTCCTTCACTAAAGTATTGTACAGTAACAATGCTATCTTTTGAATTGATGCCATTTCCTAAATTCCATAGGATAGAGAAAATACTATCTTTTGAATTTAGGTTGGATGACATTTGCATTAATTGGCTTTTACATGCCTCACTAATGGCGTTGATATTAACCTTTGGCACTGAAAATACCTTCACCTGGAAATTTGCATTGGTTGTTGAAGTGCATCCAGTATTACTCTGTACTATCAGACTTATTTTATTCTGTCCAGCTAACGGATAAGTTTTGCTATAATTTTTTGTATTTGCTGTATCGGATGGAGCGCCAGACCATTTCCAATTGGCAATGCCAAACAATGCTTTTGATGCATCAATAAAATTGTAAGTAGTGCTTCCACAATTATTAATTGCACTTAAACTGAAGTCAGCCTTCAATCTGTCTATTATGATGGTAACATTACTTGAAGAACTGGCACAAACTCCATTATCAATGGTCCATTTAAATTCATAGGTGCCTGGAACAAGCCCGTTTACAACCGTATTCGAAATATTTGCATTGTTGAAATATATATCTGAAGGTCCTTTACTCATAGTCCATATTCCTTGTCCATTTATAGCAGTATTTCCTTGTAATTGTGATGAAGTTGAAGGGTTACAGATAACTTGATTATTTCCGGCATCTGCAATTGTTACTGGTTCTACAACATTTATTACAACATTATTGCTATACATCATAGCACATACAGCATTTTGGATAAGTGCTCTAAAAATTGTTGTAGTGGTTAATTGTTGGTAGGTTAGTGTATTATTTATATTTGGTATAATAGTCCAACTATTGCCATTATCAATGGATGATTCCCAATGTACAATGGATCCTCTGTTTCCAGTTAATTGAATACTACCACTGTTTGTATTTAAGCAAACTGTTGAGTTGCCGCTAATCTTGCCGGCAATAGTAGCCTGGTTAATCGCAACTGTTAAAATATTTGAATAGGCAGATGAACAAATTCCGCTTTGCACTAAAACTCTAAATGATGTTGGGTTAACAAGATTCGTAAATGAATAATGGTTCCCTGAATTATTAATGATGGTCCAATTCTTGCCATTATCTTCTGAAAATTCCCAATGAATGATAGAGCCAGTATTTCCAGTTAGATTGATAGTGCCACTATTATAACTTTCGCAAACCAAAGTATCTGAAGAGGTTAAATTACCGGGAATGGAAATGGGATTTACATTGATGCTGATTTCATTGCTATATTTTATATTACATGGTCCATTTTGTACAAGTACTCTAAACTTTGTATTGCTGATCAAATTTAAATAGTCATAGGTGTCGCTAGTTGCAGTAATTACATTCCAGTTGATTCCATTGTCAATCGTAGATTCCCATTGAATAATGTTTCCGTTAAATCCGGATAATTTTAATTTCCCCGAATTGGCATCAGCACATACAAAATTATCTGCAATAAGATTTCCTGCAACAGTGTTAGGGAATACTGTGATGTTAACAGTGTCTTTTGATTCGGAACAAAGTGTATTTGTAATGTTCCAGATAAATTGATATAATCCTGGAACAAGGCCTGATACCATAGTATTAGGATCGCTGGAATTATTAAAACTTACTGGTGATGGATTATTTAGAGAACCACTCCAGAATCCTGTTCCCGAAAGAGGCGTATTCGCAGCAAGAATTGTAGAATATTGATTACATATTTTTTGATCTACTCCCGCATTTGCTTTCGTTACATCTTGTAGCACTTTTATATTAACTGTGTTTGAATAAACAGAAGGACAAATATTATTTTGTACTAGTGCTCTATAAATTGTTGTATTTGAAAGATTGTTATACTGATAAATATTGTTACTGTTATTAATTATATCCCAACTGCTTCCGTTATTGATAGATGATTCCCATTGCAGAATCGAACCATTGAAACCAGAAAGGGTTAATGTGTTGTTATTAGCATTTGAACAAACAACCGCATCAGAATTAAGATTTCCCGAAAGGGTAGAAGCATATACAGAAACCTGAACAGTATCTCTTGAATCATTGCAAAGTGCATTCGATATAGTCCAGACGAACTGATAAGTGCCATTTATCAAACCAGATACAGAACTATTCGGATTGTGTGTGTTTGTAAAATTTACGGTGGATGGATTTCCTGGTAAAGATGTCCAAGTTCCAGTACCTAAAATTGGTGAATTAGCGGTTAGTGTGGTTGAAGTTTGACTGCATAATTTTTGATCAATGCCGGCATTTGAATTCGTTACTGTTTGAAGAACTGTGATTGTTACTATATTACTAAATAAAGACGGACAAGAACCATTTTTAACTTCTGCCTTGAATTGTGTTGTAGCAGGCAGATTGTTGTATACCAAACTATCCTTGCCTGCGGTATTTGTAACGGGGAACCAATTGAGACTGTTGTCTGTTGAATAGTAGCCTGATAAAACTGACCCAGTATATCCATTCAAATGTAAAGTTCCATGATTGTTATTGGCACAAACTGTGTTCGAAGAAATAATAGTACCAGGAATTGTTGGTACATCAATTGTAATCTTAACCGTGTCAACAGAATTACTACAACTTCCGTTTGAAATGGTCCAAATAAATTGGTAGGTACCAAATGTTAGTCCAGATACCATTGCGTTTGGATCTTTTACGTTGCTGAACGTAGGAGTACTTGGAGATCCCGGAACAAAGCTCCATGTGCCGGTACCTGAAGTAGGTCTATTAGCATATAACTGAATAGAACTTGTATTGCAAATACTACTGTCTTTTCCAGCGTCTGATGCTGTAACCGCATCTAAAATAGTTACTGTTGCTGCTATTCCAGAATACAATGATAGTCCAACACCATTTTTAACTAAAGCCCGGTAATAAGTAGTTTTAGTAAGATTTTCATAATGCAAAGTATCTTGATTAGTACCTAATGTTCTAGGAATGATATTCCAGTTTGTGGAATTTGAAGTAGAATCTTCCCATTGAAGAATATTTCCGAAATAACCATTTACTGATATATAGCCATTATTGCTTCCTGTACAAGCAATAGTATCAATTCCAACTACTCCTGGATTTGTAGGAGGTTGAACTGTTACTACCATATCGCTTTCTGAAGGTGGACAAATGCCATTTGTAATGGTCCATTTTAAATGATATACTCCATCTGATGGTGGAATTATTGGAATGGAAGTTGAATCACCTAAATGATATGCCAATTTTCTAATGGTAGCCCCAGGGTCTGAGGTATCTGTAAAGATTATATTTGAAGGACCATAGGGTGGGATAATAGTCCAAACACCAACACCTGCACTTGGCATGTTTCCTTCTAGTTTGTAACTAGAAAATCCATTGATTAAAGTAGTATCCGGACCAGCATCTGCAATGGTTGTTGCTGGTGTTACTGTAATGCGAACTAAATTAGAATATAAAGAAGGACACACTTCATTTTTCACCGAAACTCTAAAATAGGTAGAACTTGTAAGGTTAGAATAATTTTGTAAATTACTTGTATTGGCTATGGAATTCCAATTAGTACCATCAGTGGATGATTCCCACTGTGTAATGGTACTTGAATATCCATTTAACGAAAGTGTTCCGTTATTGGAACTTGCACAAACTGTAGCGTCTGCACTTAATGTACCTGGAACAGAATTGGGGTATACAATTATTTGAACAGTATCTATTGAGGAATTACATACACCATTCTCAACTGTCCATATGAATTGATAAGTGCCAGTGATTAATCCATTGATTGTTGTATTTGCATCAGATGGATTTGTAAAAGTTACCATGGAAGGATTTCCGGGGATAGCGCTCCATATTCCAGTACCTGAAATTGGTATTGAAGCGGCAAGAGTTGCATCTGTTGCATTGCAAATTGCCTGATTAATTCCAGCATTTGCAATTGATACAGGGGGCAAAACAGTTATAATGGCATTATTTGAATAAATAGGAGAACAGGAGCCACTTTGCACTGCAGCTCGGTACATAGTAGAAGTAGTTAAATTTATATAAGTTAAGGTATTGGTATTGTTAGATATAATCGTCCAATTATTTCCATTGTCAGTGGATGATTCCCAATTTATTATGTTGCCTATATAACCAGACAATATAAGCGTACCAGAGTTGGAATTTTTACAAACAGTATTTGAGCCTGAAACAGTACCCGGAATGGTTTGTGCATTTATTTTTATCTCAACTGTGTCTTTTGAAACAAAACAAGCACCATTAGAAACAGTCCATACAAATTGGTAGCTGCCTATAGCTAAACCATTTACCAAAGTATTTGGATCTGCAGGATTGATAATGTTGGCAATTGATGGGTTCGTGATTATTGAGGACCAAACTCCTGTTCCAATCACAGGTGAGTTTGCAGATAGAGCAGTAATGTTATTGTTGCATAAGACCTGATCAGGTCCTGCATTCGCTGCAGTAACTGGTTGTAAAACTGTAATGAAAGTTTCGTTGCTAATTAAAGCTGGACATATACCACTTTGTACATTCGCCCTATATATAGTTGATGATGCAAGGTTATTATAGGAGTATTGATTAGATGTATTTGAAATGCTAGTCCAATTAATTCCATTGTTATTCGATAATTCCCAGTTTAATATATTTCCAGTAAAACCAGAAAGCGTCAGTAATCCATTATTATTATTGGCACAAACTGTTGCATTTGTTGCAAGTGTTCCTGCTATTGTTTGAGGACTTACATTAACAGTTACATAATTACTAGTTACTGTATTACAAACACCATTTTGAACTACAGCTCTGTATAACGTAGTACTTGATAAATTACTAAATGAAAAACTATTGCTAGTATTATGAATGACTGGCCATGTTGCACCAGCATCAGTTGAATATTCCCATTGAAGTATGCTTCCAACAAATCCATTTAAATGCAGAGTGCCGCTATTACTTGTAACACAAACAATAGTATCAGATGAAACTGTTCCGGGAATTGATAATGCATTTACTTTAATAGTTGCATAATCTGAATAAGCTATACTGCAATTTCCACTCTGTACCAATGCTCTGAATAAAGTGGTTTTTAAAAGATTTGTATAGGTGTAGGTATTAGAAGTATGATTTAAAGAAGTCCAAAGTATTCCGCCATCGGTTGAATATTCCCAATTGACAATATTTCCTACATATCCAGACAGCGTTAATGTATTTGAATTTAAACCCTCGCAAACAGTTGCATTAGTTGAAATAGACCCACCATTTGATTCAGGAGAGATCATAATTTGAACAGTGTCTTTAGTGGCAGCACATGATCCGTTAGTTATAGACCAGATCAATTGATATGTACCACTTGTTAAACCTGAAATTGTACTGAAAGGAGAAGAAATGGTACCCAAAATAACAGAAGTTGGTCCTGATAATTGTGCCCAATTCCCAATGCCAATTCCAGGGATATTAGCGGATAATATACTGCTGGTAATATTACATTGTATTTGATCTGGGCCTGCATTTGCTGGTGTAGCATTAGCATCAACGTAGACATCTGTGGAATCAGTTCCAATGCACCCCGAATTAGAGATAGCGTTGATATAGTATCTAACTTTTGAATTGGAATTAAAATTATTATTTAGCTGATCTGTTATTAAATTGCTTGCGCTTACTATGAGATTAGATGAATTGCCATTTACGCCAGCAATGATGTTTTCAGAACTCCAGGTATATAATGAACCAGAAATACCACTATTAAATTGAATATTGGTAGAATTTCCACTGCAGATGATTGCAGCATTATTCGAAATGCTAACAGCAGGTTTTGGTTTTATGATGACTGTATAATTGAATGGATTGCCAATGCATGTAGCACGTGATGGGGTAAATGCAAATGGTGTGATATTATAAACAACTATTGCATCAGAGACATTTGAGCCGTTAACCAATGAATCATTAATATTACCAGTTCCAGAAGAAGCGTTTCCATAAAGAACACCAGCATTAATAGAGGAAGACCAGGAATAGAAGCTTCCAGGTATTGAACTGATGGGAGTGAAATTTATAATTTGATTGGAACAGATGGTCACACTAGCATCAGCCGCCATATTAGGAGGATAGATTCTTAAAATCATTGAATCTTTTCCATAGGAATTGCCACAACTTCCAGTAGCATTGATATTGGAGCTGGCAGTAAAATATAATTTTATTAGTCCTGCTAATTTATCTGCATTACTTACTGTGTATGAAGTATACAATGAATTACTATTCGAAAAAGTACCAGTTCCAGAACTAGTCCATTGGAATGCATTAGCAACTGCTGAAGCAGTTGCAGCTAAAGAAATAGGAGAGGTATTGCTACAAACAGTAGTATCGTGCGACCCTAGAATTGTGTCTGCAGCAACTGTATTTTTATAGATCTTTTGTTGCGCAGAACAACTTACTCCATTTGAAATGAACTGCACATTTACTGTAAATGCATGTCCCGTTTGCAATTGTGCTGATGGGTATTGGCTATTAGCAGTGGATGAGCCTTGATAAGAGAATGGTCCTCCAGTAATATTCCATTGATAGGTATTTCCAGGATTATTATTACTATAAGTTACGCCATAATAAATATCATTTGCATTAAAATGTGTTATTCCATTATTGCACTCAATGATATCTGGATGAAGGGTAACACTATTTACTGTTATATTGGTATTTACACTGCTAGTGCAGCCATTTACTGTAACATCATATTGAATATTGGATGTTCCGGCACTGATAAAATTTACTTTCCCTGTTATAGGATCTACTGTAGAAACGGAAAGATTATTTGAACTCCAGATTCCATTTGGGGTAATGTTGGATAAATAAATGGAACTGCCTACACAGCCTCCAATAGGGCCAGTAATTGATGCAACTACAGGTGGTAATTTTACATTTACACTCGTTGTAAATGATCCAGCACATCCATTACTATCTGTTACGGATACTGCATAATTACCCGTAGCATTACTAGTAATATTTGTAATAGCAGGGTTAGCGGTATTAGCTTTAAATCCATTAGGACCAGACCAAGCATATTGATATGGCGAAACCCCTCCAATTACTGCGGAACTAAAGTTTAAAGTATTCCCTAAACAAAGGGCACTCATATTTGAAGCCGTAACGGAAGGAGATGGATAAACAGTAATTGTATCTGTAACTAAATCTATACATCCATTGTTAGAAGTTACTTGGAGGTTTACAGGATATTTACCTGCAGTGGAGAAAGAATGAGTAACCGTTGTGCCCGAAGCAGTATTGCCATCACCAAAATTCCATACTTGTGAACTGATGCCTCCTCCAAATCCAATAGAGGCATTACTTATAAATGAAAATGTATTTCCTGTTAAACATTGATTAGAAGGTATGATATAAGAAGCCAGTGGTTGAGGGTAAACAGTAATTGTTTTGCTTAAACTATCGGTACAACCTAAATCAGAAGTAACAATCAATTTTACCTGATAGTTGCCGGGTGAAAAATAACTATGGGTTGCTGATACTCCAATGGCAGTTTTCCCATCCCCAAAATCCCAGGTTTGATTAGTAATAGATCCTGAACTGATAGAAGAAGTACTTGTAAAATCAAAACTGTTCCCGGATAAACATTGACTGCTTCCTGAAAAGAAATTTAAGTTTAAGGTTTGATGATCTGTATTTCGAAGGGTATGATCTTTCTTATTGTTTTTTATCTCTTCATTTGAAGCTGAGAAGGATATTTCTTTATTTATATTTTTGGGTCCTTCTGAGGCCACTCCATTCATCGAACATAACATTGCCACACAAAAAAACACTGTTGTTGCTTTTGGCAATAGATGAAATCGAAATAATCTTTTATAGAGTGTAGAAATGATCACATGCAATTTGATTTTGGAATGAAGAATTAGCTTTTAAACTGAAGTGATTCATAAAAACATCCTGAAGATTGATTTTCTGAAGCAAATAATATGATACAAAAACAAAACCATAATTGAAATATATATGCCCTTTTTTAACACAGAAAACCTGTAAACAAATTTAAATTAAGTCAAAAGATTTTAGCTTCGTGTAAACACCGTATTTAGGCGAGTAAAACACCGTATTATCAATTTCAGATGAAAAACCTGACGGTACGTTCTATTTGTTGACGAATAAGTTAAATTATCGCTGGTGCACGCTGAAATTCCTTTAGGAAATATTTGTTTTTTATATTTTCCAATACCTCATCACAAATAGGTGTAGAAACAAAATCAACTACGATAGGATATTTTAATAAAAGTAAAATTTCATCCATTTCAACAGAAGCTGATAAAATGGCTACTCTTAAATTTGGAAAATGTGTACTGTATTTTTCTGTAAAAATCTTCAAGAATTCCCAGCCATTCATATTTGGCATGTGAAGATCCAAAAACATGAATTCAGGTGCGCTACTTGAAGGATCCGACTCGTTTTGTAGAAGATCATCAAAGTACTCTAATGCTTCCAATCCATCTGTTGCAGTAATGGTTTCTTTAGCAAAATGATTCATGTTAATCATCTTCTTGGCAATCATTAATAAAAGCTCGTTATCGTTCACCACTAAAACTTTTTCCAACATGACCTGGAGGTTTTTGATTGTTATTAAATGCTGCTTGTATTGCTTAATTTCTACTGTAAAGGA
Source organism: Chitinophagaceae bacterium (assembly GCA_947371755.1). Lineage (GTDB taxonomy): Bacteria > Bacteroidota > Bacteroidia > Chitinophagales > Chitinophagaceae > Sediminibacterium. Next base: position 50,312 of record CANBQT010000007.1, on the reverse strand, counting down.
AATACAGTTTCAATGCAGCACTTGTAGGTTGTGCCTTTTTGTTTTTGTAGTAGTATGCCTACAAAAAACTGTAATTAGACTAATTAAGGGCTATTTTATCCAGCAATTACCAAATCTGAGAGAGTAGGACTACAATAATTACTATCCTTTTTTAGAGATAAAATTGACAGATTATGAAAATAGTACAAATAAGTAACTCTTTATTCAGGCGGTTTTTATTACCCGCATAAAGTTGTCTTACCTATATGATAGGCATTGTAAACATGGAAAGTGATTTGTAGTCTAAATTTTAAAGCCCTCCTTTACCCCTATATAATCTAATTGGTTTGTCTAGTTTCAGTTTTAGAACAGTGATGTAAGGATCTAATACATTTTCAGGAACATCTATATAAACAAGACCTGGAACTTTACTCCATGAGATTTTTCCAACAATTTTGTGCGGAAGTTTTGTACCATTCCCAAGTACTTCAATTTCTTCAATTTTAGATTCTAGTCCTTTCAGCATGATTTGTCCACTTGCTTTCCCTTGTAAAAAAAGATACAAGGTGGTACTATCTTTTGAAAGAGTGGTGGGGCCATAAAAATGCCCTTGCGCAATGCCCCCTAATTGGTTAAATATGGCTTCTCCATTTCTTTTATTCCATTTTCCTAATTCTGTTAAGATATTTATTTGTTCATCGGGAATGCTGCCATCTTGTTTTGGTCCTATGTCAAGTAATAAATTCCCTCCATTAGAAACTGCATCAACAAAAATGCTGATAATTTCATAAGGTGTTTTCCAATTTGTATCTTTTTGTTGGTATCCCCAGTTGTTGTTGGTTGTCATGCAAAGTTCCCACCATCTGAATTGTGGTCTGGTTACTGGGAAATTCTGTTCAGGAGTTTCGTAATCTCCATAGCCCATTAATCTGCCATTAATGATCAGGTTTGGATTATAATGTAATAATTTCTTTCTAATGCCAGGTGCATCCCATTCTTCTGCACTATGCTCCCAGTCGCCATCAAACCACATTAAATCCGGTTTATATTGCTCCATTATTTCAGATAACTGATGATTTAGAAATGATTGAAAACGGCTCCACCTCTGAGGCTCATCGGAAACCTTGTACCTACTGCTGTCATTTAGAAATCCAGGATAATCTGGATAGCTCCAATCTAATAAAGAAAAATAGGTGCCAGCTTTTATGCCTTTAGTTTTTAAAGCTTTATAAAAGGGTAACAACAGGTCTTTTTTTGCCGGGCTCGATTCAACTACATTCAATTTACTTGCGGTTGTTGGCCAAAGTGCCACACCATCATGATGTTTAGTAGTAAGTACTGCATAGCGTGCACCAGATTGTTTAATAAGTTCTGCCCATGCATTTGCATCATATTTTGATGCAGTAAATCCCTGAAGTTGTTGCATGTAGTTTGGGTATGAAATTTCTTTATTATGGAAACTCCAGGATTCACTAATCCCATTTACAGCATATATGCCCCAATGTATAAAGATTCCAAGTTTGGCATCTGCGAACCATTGCATTTTATCCTGAATACTATCAGATTGGATTTTTGATTGAGCGTATACTTTGGATAAACTTGAACTAAAAATAATAAATAAGCAAAACGCAATTTTGGGCATGAGATTTTTCATGGCTATAGCTTTATGGTTAGGGTCAACACAAAATAACTATTATAATTTAGAATCAATTTGCTCTAAAAAGAATTATTAATAAAATAAATAGCAGTGAGATGGCTAAAATTGGAAAAAAAAGGTCAAATTCATAGAAGATTGAATTTGCAATTTTAATGTTATTAAATATTGAAATATAAACGATTGCACCTTAACCTCATTTCATGAAACTGCCATTATTTATTCTATCACTGATTACTGTTCTATGTTTATCTGCACAAAATAAGAGCATTCCCCAATGGGAATATTTATTCAATGGGAAAGACCTGAAAGGTTTTCGACAATTAAATGGAAAGGCTTCCTATCGGGTGGAACATGGTGAGTTGATTGGTACTACTGTTTTGAATCAACCCAACAGTTTTTTAGCTACCGAAAAAGAATACAGCGACTTTATATTTGAAGTAGATTTTAAGGTTGATGATCAAATGAATTCAGGAATTCAATTTCGTAGTGAACAAAATGATACAAACGATAAGTGTAAAGTAACGGACTTAAAAACACCGAATAGGGTTCATGGTTATCAAATGGAAATTGATCCTTCTAATAGAGCATGGAGCGGTGGTATTTATGATGAAGCAAGAAGAGATTGGCTTTATTCACTTGAAAATAATCCAGCAGCAAAGAAGGCATTTAAACACAAAGATTGGAATCATTACAGAATTGAATGTATCGGTAACGATATAAGAACCTGGGTTAATGGCGTTGCATGTGCACATTTGATAGACGATATGACGGCAAAGGGTTTTATAGCCTTGCAAGTACATGCAGTTTATGATCCTAAAAATGTTGGAGAGGAAATTCGATGGAAAAATATTCGTATTCAAACCAAGCATTTGCAAGCTTCTCCTCCTGATTCTATTTTTGTTTTGAATTTATTGGTGAATAATATTTCTGAAGATGAGAAAAGGAAGGGCGTTCATTTAATTTTCGATGGTAAAACCACGAAGGGTTGGAGAGGAGCAAACAAAGATTATTTCCCGGATAAGACATGGGTTATCAGAGATGGTAATTTAATAGTTACAAAAGGCCAAAGTGCAGAATCCCAAAATGGGGGTGATATAGTAACCGTCCATGAATATGCGGCATTTGATTTACAGTTTGAATTTCAAATGACCGATACTGCTAACTCTGGGGTCAAATACTTTGTTACTGAAAAAGAGAAAACCGCTGGTTCAGCAATCGGACTTGAATATCAGATCTTAGATGATGATAAACACCCTGACGCTAAACTCGGATCTATTGGTAACAGAACCCTTGCTTCTTTGTACGATTTGATTCCAGCAAAGAAAAACGGCAGAGAGAAATTGCCCATAGGAGAATGGAATAGAGGTCGGATAACAGTATATCCAGACGGCAGGGTAGAACATTGGTTAAATGGTTGGAAAGTGTTGGAATACCAACGAGGCACTCAATATTTCTATGCGCTTGTTGCAAGAAGTAAATATGTTCCTTATCCTAATTTTGGGATGGCTGAGAAAGGCCATATTTTATTACAGGAACATGGAACACAAGTTGCTTTTAGATCAATCAAAATCAAAGAACTTCTTTAAAGTTTTAAATTTAAATACTTCCATATGTCAAATACTAGAAGAAATTTTATTAAACAATCCACAAAGGCCGCCGCTGGTGCATATATAGCAAGTATTGGGATTAGTGCGAAAAGCTACGCCAGAATCATAGGCGCAAATGATAGAGTAAGGGTAGGTGTAGTGGGATTTTCTGATCGCCATCGGAGTTCTCATATTCCTCCCTTTATGCAGTTTTATAAGGATATGAATTTTGATATTGTATCCGTTTCTGATCTCTGGAAAAAAAGAAGAGAGGAAGGTGCAGCCTATTTGAAATCGAAAATGGGTCATGATATTAATGTGTTTAGAAATAATGATGAACTGTATGCTTCTAAAACCTGCGATGCAGTATTCATAAGTACCCCGGATTTTCAGCATGCATTGCATACCATTGAAGCTGTAAAAGCAGGGATGGATGTTTATTGTGAAAAACCCTTTGCTGAAACGATGGAAGATAATCGGGCAGCATTAAAAGCAGTGAAGGCTTCAAAAAGTATTGTTCAGATTGGGTCTCAGAGAAGAAGTGGAGCAAATTATACGGCAGCTGCGAACTTTATACAATCTGGAAAGTTTGGACCAATCACAATGGTTGAATTAACCTGGAATGTAAACCAACCAGGAAGATGGAGAAGGCCAGATTTAGTGGCTCAATGCAAAGAAGAAGACCTTGATTGGAAAAGATTTTTAATGAACCGTCCTTTTGAAAATTTCGATCCGAGAAAATATCTTGAGTATCGCTTGTTTTGGCCTTATTCCTCAGGAATGCCCGGACAATGGATGAGTCATCAGATTGATACGGTAAACTGGTTCAGTGGTTTATCTCATCCTAGAAGTGTAACTGCAAATGGTGGAATTTATCAATGGAAAGATGGTAGAAAAAATTGGGATACAACAGCAGCCGTATTTGAATATGGCCCTGTGAATGATCCTACAACAGGATTTCAGGTTGTGTTCATGAGCAGAATGCATAATGGTGATGAAAATCCAAGTGAAATTTATTATAGTAATGGCGGGGAATTAAATTTAATTACTAATAAGGTTTCTCCTACAGGCGGATTAAAAGCTGGAGCAGCTTCTGTGATGAAAATGCAACCTAATTTATTGCCAGAAATCAGTTTGTCTGACTATATAAAAGTGGAAGCTGGAGCAAATACCGGTGGAGACGTACTAACAACTGCTCACGTTAAAAATTGGATGGAATGTATTAGAAGTAGAAAGCAGCCCAATGCTCCTGTTGAAGCCGGTTATAATCATTCTATAGCAACAATCATGGCAAATGCCGCATGCAGAACGGGGCAGAAAGTAACTTTTGATGAGAAGACGCAGGAAGTAATGGCTGGTGGTAAGATTTTTAAGTATTAAGAGACCTCATTCATACTATTCTATGTAGTAAATGTACTAGTCGAATTTATTTGCTAATTTTATATTGTTTGAATTCAGTGTTTGTAATCCCAATATTTTTTTGTGCTAATGAAGCAATTGCTTATGCAGATAGTAGATAGCATCAGTTGACTTTAGTTAGTAAAAGATTTTAATGTTTCAAATTCAATAAAGGGATAACCATGAAACTGCAACAATTTTCAAGAAGTTCGAAACGATTATTAGTAATTATTTTTTTATTGGTAAGTCTGGCCCCAGTTTCTGCTCAGATGGGAATAGAAAATTTACCTCTGGGTTCAGGTTCAACCTGTGATCCTCTTACTTTTAATAGGTTTACTGGTTCGTACCATTCTAATTTATATATAGGCAATCAGGTAGGTACCAATGTATTGCTTGCCTGGGGGCAGAATATGAATACCTATGTTACTGGTGTAACAGGAGATATATTAGCACCCGTGTTTGTTTCTACTTCAAGTTATGCTGGTATACCTTATGAAGTTAAATCTTCCAGCACTGGCGGTGGTACAGGGCCAAGTGTGATGGGGTTGAGAACATCCAGCAACTTATATATTTTCGGTGACATGCCAAATATTAGCGCAATAACTTCTATGGCTAATTTTGGTGGACCATCATTGGTTGATAGTAGAAGTAATGTCTCACTTAAATTACCAGCGGGTATATCTATTTCTGATGTAGCACAATTTGAAATTTCACCTACAGCGATTGCCATCGTTACCAAATTGGGGCATGTGTATATGCTTACTAAAGTGGTGAATCTACAAGGGGATAAGGCAGTAGCGGGACCAGCAATTTGGCATCATGTTACTTTATCAAACGGATCTACATTCCTTTCCGGAGTAGTTAAATTTTCACTTTCCAATTCTGGAGCTTTTGCTCTTACTGCTACTGGTCATATATATTATTGGGGTTCTCCAGCAAATGTAAATGGTGTGGTAAATACTGCAACCAGTTATAACTATGCATACGACATGTCTGCTCAAATTCCAGCAGGGATAACTGTCGTTGATATTGTAACACTTGGTCAATCAGGAAACAACGCTCCCAATGTTTTATTTCTTTTAGGAAATAATTTAAGGGTATACAGTTGTGGATTAAATACTCAAGGAATATTAGGTGTTGGGAATGGTACTACTAGTTTTAATCAACCAAAATTTCAAGTAATCAGTGCGCTTTCTAATATTGTACGCATCGATGGTAATACTGAGGCAGGATTATTCACAATGGGAGCGATGTCTACTTCAGGTCACGTGTACGGATGGGGTAATGGTGTAGCATCTATGCTGGGGATTGCATCTCAATCTAGTTTTACAGCAACTTATACCAACAGTACACCTGTAGATATTTATGGAGTAGGAGGGTTTAGCGATTTTAGTATTTCCGGTCACTTTACTATTGCATTTTATACTAATCTAGCTTTGAATATTGATCAGTATTGGTATGTTGGTCATAATATAGGTGGGTCCATAGGTATTCCATCCAATACCACTGCAGTGATCAGTAGTGCTGTTACTGCTAAATTAGATGCGCCTGCCACAATCAGTTTTGATTGTTCAAACACACAGCCAACTATTACAGTTTCAGGAACATTGAATCCATTTGTAACATGTTCAGGAGTGGTTTCTGGAATTCAAACATTGTCTATTGTAGGAACAAGTCTTACGAACGATGTGATCATAACTGCACCAACAGGCTTCGAAATATCGCTAGCATCTGGAACAGGCTTTGCTAATTCCATTGCATTAGCTGGTGTAGGAGGAACTATCACGTCTACTATTATTTATGTGAGAGTTGGAGTTGGCGTTAGTGGAACTGTTTCAGGCAATATTGTGTTAAGTTCCACAGGTGCCATTAGTCAGTCTATTGCAGTAACTGGTTCAATCAATCCTTTACCATTGATTGCAACAACCACTGGAGCTGCAAGAACCGGTGCAGGTTCTTTAACAATTTCAGGCACAGTTACGCCGGCTATTGGCACTTCCATTGACTGGTATCAAAACCCTTCAGGAGGTTCTGCATTAATTTCAGGAAGTTTATCTTATACCACTGGCATTATTTCTTCTACAACAACCTATTTTGCTGAAGCAAGAAATACAACCACTGGTTGTGTTTCAGATTTGAGAACACCTGTGATTGCAACGATTAATGGAACACTTTTTTCCGGGAGTATTGGTTCTAATCAATCCTATTGTGTAGGACAAAGTCTGGATCCTTTTACCAGCATTGTGATAGCTTCTGGGGGCACTGGTACTATCACCTATCAATGGCAAATTTCTACGGATAATGTTACGTATAATAATATCATTGGTGCTACAAGTGCTTCCTATAATCCTGTACCACCTACCCAGACTTCTTACTATAAACGTCTTGCAAGAACTGCAGTGGATGGAAGTATTGCTTCAAATGTGATTACCATTATAGTGAATCCTAAACCAGTAGTTAATTTTTAAATACTGGTATGATCAATGATTGGCAAAAGTTCAAGAAGGTTGTGAATGATAAAATCAGGATGCACACTACTTAATTGTTCCATAGTGTGGGCACCTGTAGTAATTCCAATATTATATCTGCATCCAGCGTTTCTGCCTTCTTCAATATCAATGGTTGAATCACCTACTTTAAATACTTCCAGTGGGTTTGTAATATGAAATTTTTCCATTGCTAAAAGAATCATATCAGGTTCTGGGCGATTTTTCTTTACATCCGAAGCCGTTACAAGTCCATCTATTTGGGCTCCAATTGTCCATCCTAACTTTGTTATCAATGAATTGGCTGTTTGAGCGTTATAACCTGTATTCAAAACAACAAGGATGCCTCTTTTCTTTAATTCATAAAATAGTTCTTCAGCATTATCCTGTGGGAGTATGTTCAGGTTATTGTAAGCAGTTTCAAGCTGCTGAATAAAATTTTGGAAGATGGTGTTAGCTAATACATCATCTTCAATTCTGCCATAGACACTTAAAACACTTTTGATAGCCTGTAATTTCTCTTTACCAGCTCCTTCTGCTAATACCTGGTCTAAAGTAAAATCAAAGCCTGCTTCGTTTATAGCTTTTTGAAGCGTTTTATACACTACATTATCCTCATTTACAGTGGTACCTGCCATGTCAAAAACGGCCAATTTGATCATTTTTACGATTTTAATTGAGTAAAATTAATTTTTATTAAGTTATTCCGGATGATACTAATGTTATCAATTAATGACCATGGAATGATTTGTAATTCCCCAATCCTACCTCAATCAACTACCTTTGCAGAATTATGACATTCGATGATTTAAATTTAAATACGGCTCTTTGGACTGCTCTGGATGATTTGGGGTACAAAATGCCCACCACCATTCAACATAAGGTTTTTCCTATTGCCATGTCTGGTAAAGATGTTTGCGGTATAGCCCAAACTGGGACAGGAAAAACAATAGCCTACTTATTACCTTGCTTAAGACAATGGAAATTTGATAAAAATAAAGACCCTCAGATCCTTATAGTAGTTCCTACGAGAGAACTGGTTGCTCAGGTTGTTGAGACAGTGAAGCAATTAACATCTTACATGAGTTTGATTGTTACTGGTATATATGGCGGCGTTAATATCAATACGCAAGCGATTGAATTAGAGAAAGGAGTAGATGTTATTGTGGCAACACCTGGTAGATTTTTCGACCTAGCGATGAATGGAGCATTTAAAACAAAGATGATCAAAAAGCTGGTGATCGATGAAATGGATGAAATGCTAAACTTAGGGTTCCGTACTCAACTCAAAAATATCATTGATATGCTGCCTTCAAAGAGGCAGAATTTACTTTTTTCTGCAACGATCACTGAAGATGTTGAAGCTTTAATTGATACCTATTTCAATGAACCAGTGATGGTAGAAGCGGCACCCACAGGTACTCCTTTGGAAAACATTCTGCAAACAAGATATCATGTCCCTAACTTTTTTACAAAAGTAAACCTGTTAGAATATTTGCTAAAGGCTGATGCATCTATGACCAAAGTATTAGTGTTTGCAGCTACCAAAAAACTGGCAGACCTCTTATTTGAAGAACTTACTTTAAGGTTCCCAGATCAAGTGGGTGTAATACATTCTAATAAAGAGCAAAACCACCGTTTTAATACAGTTAAGCAATTTAAAGAAGGTACTTTTCGATTTATCATTGCCACAGATATTGTGGCAAGAGGTATTGATATTGCTGAAGTAACGCATGTAATTAATTTTGATACACCTGAAGTGTCTGAGAATTATATTCATAGAATAGGTCGTACTGGTCGTTTTGATAAAAAAGGTATTGCTATCACTTTTTCAACAGAAAAAGAATGGCCATTTATCGAAGCCGCAGAAGGATTGATGAAATATCAGATCCCGGTTCTTTCATTGCCTGAAGATTTGATTATTTCTACTGAATTAATTGATGATGAGATCCCTAAAGTATATATGAAAATACCGGATATCAAAATCAAGAAAAAAGATGAAGCAGGTCCTGCCTTTCATGAAAAATCTGCAAAGAATAGAAAAGTAAATGTGAAAGTGAGTAGAAAGGATATCATGATGAAAAAATACGGAAAGCCCATTAAGAAATCGGGAAAAAAATAATTTGTGCTATTGATTAGAGATCCCTCTCTTTAAAGCTTACTATCATTTTTATTGATATAACTGAATGTCTTCTTTAAGATTTGATACAAAATACATATCGATGTCTCCAATATTTTTTGCATAAATTTTGCCTCTGTAAGTACAATTGTAATATTCCTTTATCAGGTGATAGGTTTCTGCTGAAATATTAATTTGACCAACTTCTCCATTACTCTCCATTCTACTGGCAATATTTACTGTGCTGCCCCAAATATCATAAGCATATTTTTTTCTTCCTACCACACCCGCAACGATTGGCCCAACATGAATACCAATCCGGATCTCTAAAGGTTCTTCCTGTTTTTCTATACGCATTTGATTTCGATTTTGCATAAAATCACGTATTTCAATACTGGCTTTTATCATTTTAAGAGAATGATCAGGATCAGTAGCTGGAATTCCACCTGCGCACATATAGGCATCTCCAATTGTTTTGATTTTTTCTAGACCATATTTTTCAATGATATCATCAAAGGCAATAAAACAATCATTCAATTCAGAAACAACATCTTGTGGGGAGAGGCGATCTGCAATTCTTGTAAAACCTTTGAAATCAGTAAAAAGAACAGAAACACTATCGTAATATCTTGGTGATGCAATTCCCTTATTTTGTAATTCAGCTGCAATTTCAGCAGGTAGAATATTTAATAAAAGATGTTCAATTTGATCCTTTTGTTTATCCAATAATAAATTGGTTTTGACCTTTGTTCTATAGTTGCGATAGATGATTATTGTAATAAATAGAATAAGTGTTAAGCCTACAGCGAATGAATTTTTTATAAGTTTTTGTCGCTCCAGTGCTAAAGATTGTAATGCTTTATCTTTTGTTAGAAGGTTGATCTGGCTCTGCCTTTGTTGGATTTCAAGGCTGCTTAACTTTTCAGCAAGGGTTAAATTATTTAAAGTATCGGAAAGATTGCTGTAAAGTTTTTGATATTTATATGCGTTGCTGAAATCTTTTAAATGGGAGTAAGAACTTGCCAATCCTGAAAAAGCACTATCTAATTCTTTACTTGAACTAATTTCTAAAGATATTTCCTGTGCTTCAGTAAATGATTTTAATGCTTTAGTGAATTCAGATAATTTTAAATAAGTTCTTCCAAGTCCTAACTGTGATTGCGCCATATCCAGTTTAGAATCAAATTTTTTTGCTGTAACGTAGGCTAGGTTGTGAAATGTAAGTGCATTATTATAATCTCTTTTTTTTTCGTAAACATTCCCCATATCATTCAATGGGTAAGATATATCAACCGTATTCTTATAGGCATCCAGTGATTTTCTGAAATAATAAATGGCTGAATCGTCTTTATTCATTTCCTGGTATACTTCCCCAATATTTACACTGGCACCACCAATTACATTTTTATCCTTTAATTCTTCGGCTAGTTTAAGTGATCTTAAAAAATATTCAAGTGCTTGGTGTTTGGTTGCAACTTTATTATGATACACATTCCCAATATTGCTTAGTGCGGTAGCAATTCTCATTTTGTCGCCCAGTAATTGAGCTATTTCAAGAGATTTGAAATAACTCTCAAGTGCTTTGTCATCTTCACCTCTATTATAATAAACACTACCAAAATTATTAAGAATTTTTGCTTTGCCATCCAGATCACCAATGGATTCATACACTTTTAAAGATTGGCCAAAATACTCAATGGTTTCAGCATATTTTCCAAGGGTATAATCGGCAAGACCTATGTTTTTATAAGCCAGCGCAAGCCCCTTATTGTATTTTATTTTTTCTGCAAGCTGCATGGATATGATACCATAATTTTTGGCTTTCTCAGGTGAGGAATCTAAATAGTACTTACTAAGATTATTTAGAATGTTTACTTTTTGGCTATCTATGCTTGACTTGGATAAATCATTTAAAAGTAATGTTGCTTTTTCATCCTGGGCTATTGAAATAGTGGATGTTGCAATGCAGCAGATAAAAAGAAAACCTTTAGTCAAATTCATAACGTTACAAAATTCAAAATAATTGAAAATGACAATCTAACAGTAAAATAAAATTGAGGTATCATTCAATACCTCAATTTTAGATTGATCAAAATAACTGATTTTAATTAAAGTTTTATAATTCTATATTCTTTAAATCCATTATTTGTTTTGACCTTAATTAAATAAATTCCATTTACTAGTCTTGAAAAGTCTAAAGAGAATTTGCCATTAGCTGGATTCCCATTAAGTGTTACAAAGTATCTGATACCGGTTTCCCCAAATACTTCTACATCTTTTTCAGTGATAATAGAATTAGGGATATTAAACTGTACCAAACCTTTTGTAGGATTAGGATAAGGGATGAAATTTTTATCTCCTTCATTTTGATTCATATCAGCATTCACCATGTTGATAGTTGCAAGATTCGCCGCTTGCAATATAATTGGAATGGAACATTTTGGAGAGGATGAATTTGCACTCGCATTAGAAACACTTGTATTGTTTTTAATAGGTGTTATTAATTTCCAAGTAATGGTACTTCCATTGAAATATACATTGAATGTGCCTGTTCCAGGTGTGAATATATAAGGTGGCTGCCCGCTAAATTTACCTCCGGTAACTGTTGTTATTTGGTTGCTAGTACCTAAAGGAACATACACCGAATATTTATTAGGGTTATTGTATGCAAATTGAGCTACATAACCAAATCCAGTTGGGCTATTGGTTAAAACTTGAACACATTTTAAACTAACTGTAACCCCATATCCATCATCTGAATTAACATAGAGCTTTCCTGGTAAATAATTGATCGAATAATTTGCATTATTGGATAATGTAATACCAGATGCAGACACATTGTAAATACCAGGTTGCTCAACTTTATAGATGGGAGAGATAGTGAATATTGGCCCTGAAACAATTGCATTCAGGCTGTCGTTATTCAAAAATCCTGAATAGGTTACAGTGAAGCTAGGTGAGGCAACATCATCAATTATAAATTTGTCATTTACTTTTACTGTAAGTGTAGTAGGATTCACAGTTAAAACCCCTTTACTATTAAGGATAGTATAGTTGGTTGCGGAACCAGCAGACAAATTGATATCATATGTTCCAACTGGCGAATTAGTACCTGCTACAGTTGATGCTATAGGAATAATACTCAAACTATTACTTGGTTTTTCTCCATTTACAAATCCTGCATATTCGATTCTGAACAACGGATTGGCGGCACCATATGCACGTGAAGTATCTACTGCCTTTGCAATTAAAGTATCTTGTTTAATCGTTAAAATACCAGAAGAATTTATCACCCAATAATTTTTAGAAAGTCCACCCGTTAAATTGATAGGGTATTGGCCTACATTCGAATTGATCAAAGCATTTGTAGAAGCGATGGGCAAAGTGCTGAAGGCATTATTTTCATTTTCACCATTGATAAATCCTTTGTATTGAATAGTAAATGCTGGATTGGCATAGCCATAGAAACGGGATGTGTCAACTACTTTGGCGATAATGGTATCCTGTTTAATTGTAAGGATTCCAGATATATAATTTACAATGTAATTCGATGGATTAATCAAAGGCAAATTAGAAGGGATAACTTTATAAACACCTGCAGGAACCGGATTGGAATTGATTATGACATGATTAACTGTATCCAATATCTGATGTGTTGCTGATCCATTGATGGTATTAGCTATAGTATCTTCATAAAGAAAACCTGTGATACTATCAGCATAAACCGGGTTATTGCCATAATAGAATGCAGTGTCATTTGTTTTTATCGTTAATTCAGCGGGTAAAATATTGAGGTGGCCAAGTCCGTATCTGATTTCAAAATTATTTGAAAGCATCGCTCCTGGAACAATTGTATTGGCACCTACGTTTAATCCAGTGATCAAATTGATTGATTTAATATCTGATAATTCATTAGAAGATCCAGCTACATCTGTTGAATCCACAATTACTACCAAATGATTATTCGTTGTGTCATTTGTATTGGCGCTATTTAAAATTGTCAGGCCACTTACTATGGCTTTACCGCTTACAATGGCTTTCCCACTCACAATTGCCTTTCCACTAACGATGGCTTTTCCACTCACAATGGCTTTGCCATTTACCAAATTAACAACTGAATCATTGTTTTGATAATTAAGTATTGTAGTGGCGGGAACATCTATAGCCCAGGTTGTATCAGAAACCTGAAGATTGCTCACAATGGCTTTCCCACTTACAATGGCTTTACCGCTAACGATGGCTTTACCACTTACAATTGCTTTACCACTAGCCATAAAACTTAGGCTATTGAGCGCTGCATCAGAAAGTGTTTGCCCACTTACAATGGCTTTTCCGCTAACCAAAGCAATAATTGTATCATTTATGAATGATTGATGAATGGTAGAAATTGAATCTAATAATTTTAATTTATCATCTGAGGACACACTAGTGTCGACGAAATTGTAATTGAATCCTATATTAGCTATTCTACTGCCATAAGTAATCGTAGTGTCTTTTGGTGTAATTAATAAAGGCAATTTTTGAATATTCAATTCGCCATTAGTAAATACATAATTAAATTTCTCAGTTAATGAAATATCAAAAGGATCCGTCAAGTTCAAAATTCTCATTGATGGCGCAATAAAATAGATGCCGGTATTACTGAAACTTGTTGCAGGTGTGGTATATGAAATTTCATCTAATCCTAGTTGCTGCAGTGTGAAAGTTGTTTGATCTAAGGGAATACTATCCACCAAAATAGTTGACGTAAAGACTGGTAATTTCTCTCCATATTTTTTTGTTTTATTCTCAGCAGTTACGGTAATTGTCTTTTTTAGCGGAGTAAAAAAACGCAAGGTATCAGAAGCACCTCCATCATTTTTAACACTCGACTTAGGGGCATTAAAAGTTTGAATAGGAGGATTGCCCAAGAAAGTTGGAATAGTTGTATTTACAGTAGTAGAATTCACTAAGGCGGTAGGTAGTGCCTCACCTCTGAATAATACCTGTGTATTGTTATCAAAATAATTTCCTTTGATGGTAACATCTAATGGTTGAGTACCGGGAACGATGGTTGGATCTGGATTGGTTACAATTATTTTAGTAGCAACCGGTTTGGGGGCGGCAAATGTTTTCATCGCAGAGTCAGCCTGAATTAATCCATTCCCGCTATTAAAATTAAAACCAGAAGCAAGAATAGGAAGTGCTGAATTGATTAATAGTGCTTTTATTTTTTCTGGACTGATTGTTTCATTTGCAAATTTTTTCTTTCCTTCTATCAATAATGCGGCTACTGCAGCAGCATGCGGTGCAGCGGCAGATGTGCCGAAAAAGCTAGGGAAAGATGTTCCGCTTATATTAATCGAACCAAAATTAACAGTAGTGCTTACTCCGTCTGGAGCAACAAAATCAGGTTTATTTCTTACTGTACCATTCACTATAGTCCCTCCGAGTGAAGAAAAGGTTTCTAATTCAGAAGGATTAATGCCATATGCTGGTGTTCTTGTATATCGTACAGCTCCTACAGCCATCCCACCTTGTGCATTTGCATGACCAACAATGGTTGAATTACCTGAACTGAAGTTGTTCATTTTTAATTTACCCCTGAATACAACATATTTGAAATTAACAGGTTTGTTACCATTCGCTTGGATGATCATCAAATTGGCTGCGGTAGAGGCAGTAACGGTAAAAGGTAAAATCTCAATTGGATCTCCCGCTACATTATTTCTATTAAAGCCAAACAAAGTTTTACCATTTCCATCAGTCAGATAAATGTCCAGATCTGTTGATGTTCCCGGACTGGTTTGCCCAAGGGAATAGACCGAATCCTGCCATTGTAATACCAGGGTATAAGTACCTGCATACAATGAGTCATTTTGAAATATTGATCCACCACCAAAATTATGTGCATATCCTACAATGCCATTTGGAGCAGGGACTGGATTAAATGTTGCTGCATAGGATTGTGATCCATAATTTCCAGCAGCTGCAAAATAAGTTACGCCTTTTGCTGCCACACTATCTATTGCTTTAGAGATAGGTCCATCTTGAAAAAATGGATCATTAATATAGGTTACATCATCTACAATAATGTTACATCCATCTTTTTGTAATTCTAATATACCTTGCGCAAAATCACCTGCTGAAATAAATCCTGTTCTAAAATCCAAAGTAGCATCAGGAGCTATATCATGAATAATCTGCAACATAGCCCTCCCCTCATCTGTAGAGCTGCCATAAGGATATTCCTTAAGCACTTTTACTGGAATATTATGTTTTGTATTACCAATACCTGGCAAGTCGCCATTTAGTATATCAGTTTGTTCAGGATTACCCAATAAAGAATTATAACTGTCAGAAATGACTCCAATTTTAACTCCTTTTCCACTAATATCATAACCTCCACGTACAAAATTACTATGGATCACACTATCTCCCTGTGATGTAATAATTCCAATATTTCGAAGTGGTGGTGATAAAGGTCGAACGAAATCTATTAAATTGGTAAGGCTATTTAAAGAAGTAAGATTTGCAATGGGAATCTTTCCAGTGATGATAAGGGAATTAGGTCCATTATCAACTGTATCAGTTAATCCATAACTGGATTGTAAAAGATTCGATAATGTTTGGGTTTGACCTAGTAATGAAATTACTTCTACAAAAACATTATTCCCTTGAATGATAAAAATTGCTTTGGCTGTATCTAAGACATTACCAAAATTTGCAGCCAAGGAGCTTAATTCAGCACCTATTAGATTTGTAGTGGCCACTTTACCATTTACAGGAGGTGGATAATACGGTAAAATACAAGGAATGAATTTAACCACAACAGTATCAGTTGCACTGCACCCACCGTTGAGATTGGTTACTTTTAAAATATAAGTTCCTTCATTTGATACTGTAGGATTCGCCGTATTGGCGCCATTAGTGATGGCTATACCATTCAATTCTGTCCAACTATATGATACGTTATTTGAAGTTGATGATCCATGCAATTGTATAGAGGGATTAGCGCAGGTTAATTGCTGATCTAAACCGGCATTTACATTTGGGGTACTGCAATTTTGAAAAGGTGCGAAAGTAATGTTGACCGAATTCCCAATACTAACCTGTGTGCCACTCCAGATCGCACCTGTATAATTTGTCTGTCCAGCACCCGTTCCTATATATACAGCTGCATACGGAGACCAGATAGTACCAAGCCATTTGGATACAGAAGTGGTAGCGCCATTTGCAATATTCCAGGCACAGGTTGCATCGTTATATGATTTGCCGTTACCATGTGTTTCGGAATAAATCCTGTTTGCACTTCCGCCATTGAGTAATGTTGCGGCACATTTGTTCAAATTCACATCTCCATACACTAATATTTTAATAGTTCCTGTTGGGTCATTTTTAAAATCAAAAACAAAATTATTTGTAGCCCCTGTGCACTGAATGCTGTTAAATACATATATGCCGGTACCAGATAATGTGATGGTTTGACTACCGGTAAGTGTAATGTTGCCATAAGAGCCTGGACTTATTGTTTTGGTAGCAGTAATATTTGTTGTTCCTGCTGCAGGAAAAACAGTGATAGGTGGCATGATAGGTAAGGTGGGAAGGCTAGGAGTAGCTAAAACATTACCAAGGCTTGGAAGCGGTCCAGTATATGTAGTTCCGTTTGGATGGGTAACTTTTCCTGTAACACTACTACTGCCGCTAGTTGCAATTGTACTATTCCCTGCAATATCAAGATCACCAACAATTTTGGTTGAAGTTCCTGCCTGAAAAACAATACCGGTATTGGAAAGAATATTTGTAATGGATATTTTTCCTTTCATGCTACTATTGTTTTTTAGAACAATAGAGCCACCGCTAACTAAATTACTCGATAAAATATTGCTACCATTTGCTTGTATCAGTTTATAACTACCTATTGATCCACCTGTAATATTGGTGGATGAACCAATAATTACTGAGCATCCAGGACTTAAGCATGTGGTTTGTCCTTTATCAAAAGGGCAGAGTCCGTTACCTCCAAATACTGCGAAACTGTCTATTACTAATTGTTGAGCCCCAACTGTTTTTGGTGCACTAAGAATAAATAGAAACAATGGTATTGACACATACCAAAATCGGAGTACAGTATTTAATTGTCTCATAAGCAGTTGGCTTGGATAAATTCTATTAAACTGAATCTTTAGTTTAAAGATTCAAATACCAGTTATAGGGGGGTGTAAACATCAATAAGTAAATTTATTATATATGTTTACTTATTGCATATTAAGAATTTTAAAGCATATATTATATTAATTTCTTCACGAATTTAACAAATTGATCAAATAGTACAATTATATATGCTAGTCTGATGATATGCCATTAAATATAAATAGTATCTTTTTGGAGAAAATATTTGATAATAGAAGGCCGCAATTTGATTTTCTATACATTTAAAACTATTTTCATAAAATTGTTTGATTTTACAAATTTGTTGAGGATCCCCCATTTATATTAATAATAACTTTCATACTTATGCAATCTGCAGCAGCTCAATCATATATTTTAGATATTTTAAGTAGAGAGTTGCCTCCCAATATTTCTTATCACGATATCAGCCACACAGAAAAAGTAATTATGCATGCAGCGTTACTTGCAGATGCTGAAAGGGTAACTGGAAAACAATTAGAAATCCTGTTAACAGCAGCTGCTTATCATGATGCTGGTTTTTTAGAAGTTTATATAGGACATGAAGAAGAATCCTGTCGAATTGCTCGTGAAAGTCTTCCACAGTTTCATTTTTCTGAGGAGGACATTGAATCCATCTGTTCGATCATCATGGCCACGAAGTTGCCCCAATCGCCCCAATCTCATCTAGCTCAAATTTTATGTGATGCAGATTTATATTATTTGGGAACAGATGATTATACACTTACTGCTGAGTCACTTTTTTTGGAGTTTTTAGATCAAAAAATTGTAAATAATAAATATGAATGGCAGGAGCAACAGGTACAATTTTTAATGTCTCATCGATATTTTACCAAAACAGCCATCAATCATTTGGCAGCCAAACAGGATAAAAATTTGATTGTATTACAGTCAAGCATTGAAAGTCCACATACCATCAAAAATCATGAATCCAATATTTCGGACATGCTACTTATACTATTTGGTGTAATCATTACTTCATTCGCTTTAAAGGGTTTTCTCATGCCCAATCATTTCTTTGACGGTGGTATTACAGGAATATCACTTTTGATACATGAAGTGTATGATTTTCCATTGGGATATGTCATTGTTCTGGCAAACCTTCCCTTTATTGCCATCTCATTTTTCTCCATCAATAAAGGTTTTGCATTTAAAACATTTTTCACGGTTGTGTTGCTGGGTATTTGTTTGCTGTATCCTGAATTTCCAGTAATCACCAACGACAAGTTATTGATTTCAATTTTTGGTGGATTTTTTCTAGGCGTTGGAATTGGATTAACGATGCGGGCTGGTTGTGCAGTTGATGGGATTGAAGTACTGGCGTTGTATACGCTTAGACGTTCAAGTTTTACGATCAGTGAAATTATATTAGGAATCAATATAATTATATTCTCTTTAGCAGCTACACAATTTGGAATTCAAACCGCCTTGTATTCCATGTTAACCTATTTCACAGCATCTCAAACAATTGATTATGTGATAGAAGGAATGAATGCATTTACAGGTGTTACTATTATTTCTGGTAAAAGTGAACTAATTAAATTCAGCTTGGTAAACGATTTAAAAAGAGGTATTACCATTTACAAAGGGGAGAGAGGGTATTTGCCTGGAAAATTCGATGTTCATGATGATTGCGATATTATTTTCACTGTTATTTCTAGGCTTGAATTAAGAAAGCTGAAAAACATGGTTACTGAAATAGATCCTAATGCATTTGTTTTTGCAAGTACTATCAAAGAAACATCAGGGGGAATAATAAGAAAGAGGCATTTGCATTAGATCCCTTCCCTCAATTATTTTTAAAAAAAAATAGTATCTACTATTTAGATACTATTTCTGCAATGAGCTTACTATGAAATCCTATTCGTGTAACCTGTTTTTCAGGAATTTTAGTTCATCTTGAGGGTTATTAATTGGCTATTCCTGCAATGATATGCAGGGGAGCACCACTGCCTTTGCCGATTTTCATAGGTAAGGCAATGACATAAATATTTTTTGCAGGCAATTGATCTAAATTAGCCACATTTTCAAAACCTACTTTATTCGCCCCTAAAAGAATTTGATGTGTTTTAAAATCTTTGGATTGACCAAAATCCATACTTGGTGTATCGAGTCCAAGGGCTTTGATATTTCTATTTTTCAATAACCATTCAGTCGTTGCAGGATGAACCCCGGGAAAATGAAGTTCTGGAATTGCAATGGGACCAGTTTTTTCTGTTCCGAAATATTCTTTTCGATTTGGATAGAATTTGCCATATCCTGTTCTAAATAAAATGATCGATTGTTCTGCTATAGTTCCATTTGTTTTTTCCCAATTTAATATGTCTTCGATCTGTACCTGATAATCCCTATTTGCTAATGCTTTTTCTGAAACATCAATAACTACTGCGTTGCCTTTTAAACTTTCAATTGGTAATTGATCAACCGTATATTTATTCGCGGAAAAGTGGATTGGTGCGTCTAAATGGGTTCCTCCATGTTCTGGCGTGAAAAAAGAGTATGAAGAATAAAAATAACCTAAGGCTGTAATACCTTCTGATTCTTTATTGTGTTCAAATGGTTTTACATTGTTGGGCCAGTAAAGAGTGGTGCTGTCAAAACTATATGTAAGATCAACCCATTTTAACTGATCTATTGTGCTCAATGGTGTTTTTGTTTGCGTACAGGAAACTAAAAGCATCAAACATGCTAATTGCCAATTTTTCATTTTTTTGATTTTATTTGAAACTAAAATATAGGTTATCAAATAAAAATGATGAAAAAATTAAAAAATATTGCAAGAATTGAGGGAATTGTTTTAGAAAGCCTTAGAATTATATGTTGGAAATGAAAAAGCACTTAGTCAATTTAACTTGCTAAGTGCTTTTTTATAATAAAACCGAGTAGGGGATTAAACCGTATAATGATTTTGTAAACTTCTTATTGAAGAATACAATTATGCTCCAAGATACACACCTAAGTAGTTGTATTTTGCAGACATTTTAACTCCGTTATATATAAAGCTAACCCAATAAACACCTTCACCCTTAGCCTGCCATTTAATTAAAACTGCACCAGGGTACATTGCATTGAATGCTGCAACACTAGCATCATTATGTGAAGGTCTCAATGGTCCTTTTTTAGAAATGTGTAATGCACTAGAAGTTGTGTAAGTATTTGCATAAGTATTACCAATAGTAACAAGTAATGCGGCTCCCAAAATGATTTTCTTCATGTTTGTTTTTTTGAAAATATTATTTATATAACCTTTATACGCCTTTCTTTTAAAACTAGTTGCTTTTAATAATTTTAATAAATTCAAAAAGTCAAAAAAATAAAATAGACATTAAAAGTTTGTGATCTAATTTATATACCCAACAAATTATGTGTAGGGGAATGGTACTATTTGAATAATACTTTTATTATTTATGCACCAATATAAGCTCCAGTGAAAAAGCTAAATACTGCTGTCATTTTAACACCGTTATATACAAATGTTACTCCGTAGCCCAGTTCTCCTTTGATTTGCCATTTAACATTAGTTGCTCCTGGGAACATTGCATTAAAAGTGGCAATACTCGCTGGACTGTGAGCTGCTCTTCTTGGGTTGCCCTTTGAAATGTGAAGAACGTTTGATGCTGTAGTTAAAGTTGTAGCATTGATACTACCAAATGTTACGAATAATGCAACTCCTAAAAAGATTTTTTTCATGTTGTTTTTTTTGAATGATGAGATTTTGTAACCTGATACGCTATGCTTTGAAAAGGAGTTGCTTTTGATTTTGAAAAAGCGTTCAATAAAATCACAAATAACTGTTAATGAGATTAAACAATAATATGTGAACGAAAATCGTAAGACAATAAAATTTCTTTGATTAATATTTGAACACAAAAAAAAGCCACTCATAACTAATTTGTTATAAGTGGCTATTATGTGGTGACCGCGTTAGGATTCAAACCTAAAACCCCCTCATCCGTAGTGAGGTACTCTATTCAGTTGAGCTACGCAGCCATTCGCCTAATGGGCTGCAAATATAAGAGCAATTTCAGAAATTCCAAAACCAAAATCAATTTTGGTAGATTAATCCTGACTGTATAAACCTGCAGCAGTCTTTTCAACGAGCTTTTTGGGTAATAACCATACGAAAGCTGCACCAATTTGGTTAACAATGCCTGTTATCTTTTCTGTTTTCCCCGCAAACATGGCATCTATCGCTTGCTTTGCAACTGCTTCAGATGTCATATTCAATTTTTCTCCTGCTTTACGTGCCTTATCTATCAAATTAGCTCTATTTGCAAAGTCTGTATCAGTACCTCCTGGACAAATTGTAGTAACTCGTACATTCGAACGCCTTAATTCGTATTGTAAGCCCCTTCCAAAGCTTAATACAAATGCTTTGCTTGCAGCATACACATTTAGACCAGGCACTGCCTGATAGGCAGCAGAACTAGCTATGTTCAGGATATGTGCCGAAGTGGCTTTTTTTAATTCAGGTAGAAACAAAGAACTTAATTCAACCACCATATTCATATTCACCTGCATCATATCCGTATGCTCCTTTGCGGAATACTTTTCAAAATCGCCACTTAAACCATAACCAGCATTATTAATTAGAATATCGATGGAATAATTTTTTTCTATGCACCATTGAAAAATTTTCTCACCAGCACCTGCTTGGGTAAAATCAACCGCTAACCAATCTGTTTCAATTTGATATTGTTGCTTTAAATTTTGAGCAAGGCTCTGCAATAGATCACTAGATCTGGCAACTAATAAGAGATTTCTTTTTTTAGAGGCTAAAATTTCAGCCATCGACTTTCCGATGCCTTTACTTGCACCTGTAATTAAAGCGTATTTCATAAAGGGGGTATTAGTTCAGTTATTTATGAACCTTCGAAGTAAATAAATGATAAAACGGAGTTTTACTCTTATCATCTTTTGGCTTATACTTTCCTGTTACAATTGGAACATACATCACTCTTCTTCTGCTTTCTTCCCCGAATTTAGGAGATTGTTTTACCCGATGCCAGAGTCGGCCATCATGAACTGTAAGATCACCAGGATGAATATCAAAACCTACTTCATCTTTATCGTCATTATTGTCGATAAAATATTTTTTCCCAAACAATAATTTTAATACACCCTGCTTATGTGTTCCTGGCAAAATTCTCAAACCACCGTTTTCAAATAAACATTCATCTAAGTGGATGCCAACATTTAACATGGGCATTATTTTTTGTCCAAGAAAAAGATCTCTCGGACTATCAGTATGCCAACCCATTTGACTAAAACTGCTATTCGGGGTATTGAGATAGTTATTAACTACTAAGCCATCTTTTTCGTTTTCTGCAATTCTTCCTTCATACGGTCCTAAAAAACCAGAGAGTTCAGATAGGCGAGGGTCGCTTAAAATGGCATGCAAGGAATCACTATATAGGGAAGTGAAACATAATCTTTGAATAGTCGTATTTCCGTTTTCATCCTTACCGAACTTGAGGGGAATACCATTGATCTTTTCACGCTTTTCTTCTATCCAGGTATTTTCTAATCGCTTTATCTCTTGTAGATATGTGGAAATTTTTTCAGGCGTGAGGAAATTTCTAAAGACAATTACTCCGTGTTTATCAAAGAAATCCAACTGATCCTGGGTAAGTGTTTCTCCCAATTGAAAATTACTTTCCCATTTATTCATGTGTGATATTAATTAAAAGTAAACTATTTGTTACTATGGGGTTTTCAAATGTTACCTGTAATTGTTATTGCAGGGCGGCAAAAATACGCAATTTTGTCAAGAGTTTTGTTCAATAATCAGATAAGGGCAGTATTTTGCACTACTATATGATTCGAAAGAACTCCCGTTTTATTGTTATTATCATTTTATTGATTGCTCAATCTATATTTTCTGATACTGTATCGGCTCAGAAGGATAGTATTAAATCGCATCAGATATTGTTATTCCCTGTATTGACACGTTCAATAGAAACAAGCTGGTCATTTGGTGTTGCAGGTTCGTCAACTTTTCGTTTTTCTAAAAATGATACTGCTTCACGTACTTCTAATTTGCAGGCCATCATGTTGTATTCCTTAAAGAAACAATTTATTGCTGCAATTAATGGGGCACAATATTTTAAAAATGAACAATACATTTTAAATGAACAGATATCTTATAGTTCTTTTCCGGATAAATTTTGGGGATTAGGAAAGCATTCACCAGATAGTGCTGAGGAGGATTATAATTTTAAGCAGTATTACATTTATTTGCATTTAATGCGGCATCTTGGTAATAATATTTATGTTGGATTATTGTACGAGTTTCAAAATTTAATGGAAGTTGATTATAAAAATGGAGGCGTATTTGATCAGCAACAAATAGTTGGCAGAAATCCTTACAAAATCTCAGGGTTGGGTCTTAGTCTTACTTATGATGATCGGACCAATGCTTTTTCTCCTAATAAAGGGAATTTCGCACAAATCTATTTTAACCATTTTGATAAAGCAATAGGTTCGGATTTCTCATATACTAATTTAGTGATTGATCTTCGCAAATATTTCCCAATTGGTAAAAATAATGTATTGGCTTTTCAAGCATATAGTTTTAGTAATATGGGAAATGAAGTGCCTTTAAGAAGTTTGGCTACACTGGGTGGAATGAGTAGTATGCGTGGTTATTATGATGGAAGATATCGTGATAAGCAACAATTAGTTTTCCAATCTGAATTTAGACATAGTATCAATAAACGTTTTGGTATTGTTGGATTTGGCAACTTTGGAGATGTTGGCCATAATATTTCTGACTTTGCCTTAAAGGATTTGAAATACACGTATGGAGCTGGACTAAGATATGCCATCAATAAATCTGAAAAGTTAAACCTCCGACTTGATTATGGGATTGGTCCTGGTAAGAACCATGGTCTTTATTTTGAACTGGGAGAAGCCTTTTAACGCTTCACAATTTGTTTGCTCAATAAATAAACCAAATAAGTAAGAATAGGAGCTGCTAATACATCTATCGAATAGTGAACATGCTGTATTAAAACAAATGTTCCCACAAAGATTGTGGAAATCAGAGCTAGTATTTTATCAGTCCTTTTTTTGAAACATAAACACATTAAGAACTGGGTGGAAGTATGTCCGGAATAAAATAAATCTTTGGTGATAAATCCATGTTTTTTACCGTAAAAAATATTGGTAATGGGATCTCTTAATGCTATTAATTGTTGCGGAGGATTCAAGGGAAGCAAATAGATGCTGACGAATCTGGAAAGACTTAAAAAAATAAACCCCCATAGAAACAATAACAAAAGCTCAGGTTCATTGATCGCACGGTATAAAAAAAGCAAAAACATCGACCATATAATTAAAAAAGTTGGAATCGAAACATCATATGCTGGTATGCTATCAATGATAAAATCTTTAAGCATGATACCCTCTCTATTTTCGATGAAATTGAAGAAAAAGGGAAATGCAATCAGTACCATAATCCAAATAATCAATCCAAACTGAAGTCTCTTTTTATAAAAGGGATCAGCCATTGCATCTTTCCAGACTTGATTGATTTTTGATTTGTTGATTATAAACATCTTACAAAAATAAAAAAACGCTGTTAGTGCATAACAGCGTTTTTATGAATGGTAATTTTGTATTAAAAATGCCACCTAACAAAAGCTTCCATTGCTGCATATTTAGTAAGGCCTAAAGCCGCATAAATATTGGCAGTATTTCCATTTCTATCTTCTGCTCTCTGCCAGAATTCTCTGCTATCAGTTCCCTGAAATGGTACAGAATCTTTTTGAGATTGATGAATGAAAATGCCGAACCTTTTTTTCATAACCTGATCTGGACTCATTGGAATGGCCATTTCTATTTCAGAAATATCCCATTCCTGCCATGCACCTTTATATAACCATACCCAACAATCATTTACCCAAGGTTCACCTGCAGCCTTCAATCTGCGTATACTTTCAAAAACAACATCTAAACATACTTTATGAGTTCCATGAGGATCGGCAAGATCTCCGGCACAAAAAATTTGATGTGGTTGGATTTTATTCAATAATGCCATCGTATTAATTACGTCGGCTTCTCCCATTGGATGTTTATCGATGGTTCCAGTTTCGTAGAAAGGTAGATTTTGAAAATGACACCGACTATCATCAGGAAGCCCAACGTAACGACAGGTTGCTTTTGCTTCACATCGTCTGATCAAACCTTTGATCTCTCTGATGGCACCAGTATCCACCTGATTTTTTTTCTTGCTGGCAATAAAGTTTCTAGCCTCAGTTAATATACCCTGACTCTTTTGATTATCTATTCCAAACATCTCTTCGAATCCAACGGCAAAGTCAATAAATCTGGTTACAAACTCATCTGTAACTGCAATGTTTCCACTGGTTTGATAAGCCACATGTACTTCATGACCTTGATCATGTAAACGCATAAATGTTCCACCCATACTAATGATGTCATCGTCTGGGTGAGGAGAGAAGATCAAACATTTTTTAGGATAAGGAGTACTCCTTTCCGGATGTGTTGGATTTTGTATGTGTGGTTTGCCTCCAGGCCATCCTGTGATACTATCTCTTAGCAAATAAAATACCTGCATATTAATTTCATAGGCATCTCCTTTCTCTACTAAAAGATCAGACAAACCATTTTCATTGTAGTCATTGGTATTCAAACTCAAAACTGGCTTGCCAAGTTTTAAAGCAAGATTGATTACGGCTCTTTTGATCATGCCAGTTGTCCAATCGCAATCTCCAGTAAGCCAAGGAGATTTAATACGTGTTAATTCTGCGGAAGCAATTTCATCTAATATAAAAGTACATTCATGATGTTGTTGCAAAATGCTTGCAGGAATTTGTTCAGTAACATTTTCTTCCACAGCTTTTGCTACGATACTTGCTTTGGATCCCCATGCCAGCAAAATTATTTTCTTGGATTTCAAAATGGTGCTGATTCCCATTGTAACAGCCCTTCTGGGAACTTTTGAAATATTCTGAAATTCATAAGTATTAGCCAGACGAGTATTGATCTCAAGATTTACCATCCTTGTTTTGGAAAAGATGCTGGAACCTGGCTCATTGAATCCAATATGACCGTTCAAACCTATTCCAAGAATTTGCAGGTCAATACCACCCACTGCCTCAATTTTATTCTCATATTCAAGACAGAATTTTTTTACGTCTTCTTTTGTTCCCGTGCCAGAGGGAAGATTGATATTGTTTGGATCAATATCTACATGGTTGAACAAATGTCGATGCATGAAACTCCAATAACTCTGGTAGGCCTCTTTTTCAATGGGATAGTATTCATCCAAATTGAAACTAATTACATTGTTAAAACTTAAACCTTCTTCCCGATGCATTCTAACCAATTCTGCATATAAATAAATAGGAGTACTACCTGTAGCCAGACCCAATACACAATTTTCATTCGAAGCCTGTTTGCTCCTGATTAATTCAGCTATTTCTTTTGCAGCTTGAATAGATCCTTGTTTTGCATTTTGGAAAATTTTTACGGCAATTTTCTCGAAAGAGTCAACCATCTTGTATGTATTTTTTGTGGGTGAAAATTATTTTTTAACTATTGTTAGATCTTTTTGTGGTTCCATTATTTTAGATGTTGGATCCAGTGATGCTTTGCTATAATTCCAATTCCAAAAATCATATCTCTTAAATTGAGTGGTTAGTTTCTTTTGAAAACTTTCCCAATTCTTATTTTCCTTTGAACTCCATAATACCTCACTCAATGCAGTTAATCTAGGGAAAAGCATGTATTCCAATTTGCTTGAATTTGAAATGTATTCTGTCCATAAATTCGCCTGTGCTCCAATCACATACTTTTCTTCTTCCTTTGATATTTGCTGAGGAATGGGCTCATAATTATACACCATTTTCAAGGTTAAATATCCACCAATTGTAACAGAATCTTCGTGTTTTGTTTGAGAATAGTCAAAATAAACATAAGTTGTGGGTGTCATGATCACCTTATGTTTCTGTTTTGCTGCTTCAATTCCCCCTGTTTCTCCTCTCCAGCTCATAACTGCCGCATTGGGGGCCAGACCGCCTTCTAATATCTCATCCCATCCTATAATCTGTCTTCCTTTCCCATTTAAATATTTTTCTATTCTTTGTATAAAATAACTCTGCAGTCCATGTTCATCTTTTAGGTTATGATCTTTTATCATTTGCTGACAGAAAGCAGACTTTTTCCATGCTGTTTTTGGACACTCATCTCCACCAATATGAATAAACTTTGAAGGGAATAATGGTAACACTTCATCTAATACATCCTCAATAAAATGGAAGGTATATTCTGTTGGGGCAAATACATCTTCAAAAACACCCCAGGTTTGTTGCACTTGTTTGCCATTTTCTGGGCCAAACCATGGTGTTTTTGAAGAGTGTTTTGTAGAAGAATCCGGGAAACAACTCAATTGCGGATAGGCAGCAATTGCAGCAGAGGCATGCCCGGGCATTTCAATTTCAGGAATAATAGTTACATAACGATCTGATGCATATTTAACCAGCTTTTTTATTTCTTCCTGTGTATAGAATCCACCCTCTTTTAAACCATCATTACTTTTGCCAGGGAATCTTCCAACAATCGTACCATTTCTATGACTGCCCACTGAAGTTAGTTTTGGATATTTTTTGATCTCAATTCTCCATCCCTGATCTTCAGTTAAATGCCATTGAAAGGTATTTAATTTATGCATAGCAATAAAGTCGATATATTTTTTGATGTAGGAAACAGGAAAAAAATGGCGACCCACATCCAGCATCATTCCTCTATAAGCAAATCTTGGTTTGTCTTCAATCTCCACAAAAGGAACGGGAAGGGTAGTTACTTTTGTAGTAGGCAATAACTGTATTAAAGATTGGATCCCATAAAAAGTTCCGGTTGCATTGTCTCCTTCAATAATAATCCCATCCTTATTTACATGCATATTATAGGCCCCTGCTATAGGATATTCCATTTTAAAATAATTCAGGACTATATTGTTTTTGAAATCTCCTTTCGTAACAACTTTTAATGTAAGCCCATAAAATTTTTGTAAGAAATCATTTAAGAAATTGGCAGAATTCTCCAGACCGCTTCCGGCTAATACTATTTGCGTTTTACTATTGATACTAAAATTTCCTTTAGATGCCACCAATTTAGTTGGTTGAGGTATAATAGAAACCTCTTGTGAATATGTGATTTTTAAACACAGCACAAATAATAATAAGCTTGCGATTTTTTTCATTTCTGATTATTTTAAAATAGGTAGAATGATTTTTGACTGATTATTAAATATTTTTATATTTTCTTTTTGAAAATCACCAGGGGTTGCATGGTAGATATCGACGAACTTTTGTGGATTCCTATCAACGAGAGGGAACCAAGAACTTTGAATCTGGATCATTAAACGATGTCCTTTTTTAAAAGTGTGAGCCAGATCTGGAAGCGCAAATTTTACCTGTGTTGGTTTACCAGGTGTAAATGCTTCAGGAATTTCATAACTGTTTCTAAACTTACCACGCATCACTTCCCCTCGAACTAACATTTGATAACCATTCATGGTATAGTTATCATGATCAGAGTATTTGAAATCATCCGGAAATACATCAATAATCTTAACTATAAAGTCAGCATCTGTTCCACTGATACTAACCATTAAGTCTGCTGTAGCAGTTCCTGCAACCGTTAAGTCTTCGGTTAATATTGGGGTTTCATAAACTAATACATCCGGCCTTCTTGCTGCAAATCTTTGATCATCTGTCATGTATTCTCTGGTTCTTCCCATATGCACGTCTTCTGTATAGGGAACAGGTTTTGCTGGATCACTTATATATTCTGTGAAACTGGATAAGGGAGCCATCTTATTGGTGATATAACTAAGCCCGCCATTTGCAGTTAGAAATAGGTCATGTGCTTGTACTTTAGAGGAAGGCCATTCAGAAAATTTACGCCATTGATTTTCACCAGAGAAGAAAATGGTGGCTTCCGAAATGTTTTCAATAGACCCTTTTCCCTTTAAATAATAGTTGAAAAATGGAAGTTCAATATTTTGTTGATACCAGTCACTCGTATTAGATCCAAAAGACACATTACCTAAATGTGTGCCGTCTTTTGTGCCCCATTGTCCGTGAAACCATGGACCCATCACCAATTGGTTTTTATTTTTTGCTTTTGATTCGATTGCTTTATACAAATTCCATGCACCCCAGCAATCTTCTGCATCAAATAATCCACCTACTATGAGGGTAGGGATTTTTGAAGAAATGTTTTGTACATAATTACGATCATTTCTGTTTTTCCACCAATCACTATACGTTGGATGATTCATCAAATCATTCCAAAAGGAAATACTGTCGCCCATTAATTTACTTAATTGAGGAAGTGTACCATTGCGTAAGAAAAATTCATAATTATCCTGAATAGGAAAATTAAATCCATCAGGGCCAATGGTAGTTGGTTTTGGCCTTGGTTTTCCAAATGATGAATAAAAACCAAAAGCATCCATTACCATTAATGCACCATTGTGATGGAAATCGTCTCCAATAAACCAATCTGTTACAGGTGCTTGTGGACTTACCGCTTTTAATGCAGGATGATTACTGAGCGCAGCCATTGCCGCATAGAATCCGGGATAGGAAGTACCATATACTCCCACGTTTCCATTATTATTCTCCAGATTTTTAATCAGCCAATCAATCGTGTCAAATGTGTCAGATGATTCGTCAACATCTTTTGTGGTTGATTTTTTTGGGTTGTATGGACGCACATCAACGAAATTTCCCTCACTCATCCATGCTCCACGTACGTCCTGCTGAATGATGATATAATTTTCTTTTGCAAAATATTTTCTCGGGCTACGCCATAATCCTGAAAAATTATTTTCACCGTATGGAGCACAACTATAAGGTGTGCGGGTAATTAGTAAAGGATGTTTTTCGGATTGATCTTTCGGACTATAAATGGATGTAAATAGTTTTACTCCATCTCGCATAGGAATTAGAATTTCCTTTTTAGTGTAATTAGACACAAACCAAAGTGAATCGGAATTTTGCGAAAATCCAATCAGGGGAATCAGGCAAATTACAATCAGTAATTTTTTCATAAATGGCATTTTGTAATGCCTGAAATTAAAAAAGTTTCCTCAACATGGGAAACTTTTTTAATTTTTTTATAAAGTTAACTTTTACTACACTTTTGTCAGTTTAATCATATTGGTTGGTAAGTGTAAATGAACTGGCGTACTTCCAGTATTTACTACAACATCGCCATCCTGGACAAAACCTCTTTCTTTGAGGATGCTTATTTGGTCAGCCACCATATCATCAAAACTTTCCTCTTCGGCATAATAAAATGCACGAACCCCCCAGCTTAAACTTAATTGATTTACTAAAGAACGTTCTTTGGTAAAAATAAATAGGGGAGATGACGGGCGATAACTGCTTAACATGAAAGCGGTATAACCACTTTGAGTCATGCCAATTAAGGCATGTGCTTCCACATCTTCAGCAATTTTACAGGCATTGTAACATATTGCATCACTATGATAGGAAGGTGAATGTGGTTGTGGTTTTAAATCAGCAGAACGGTCATATCTGTATTCTTTCTTCTCGATCTCACGTATGATTTTGCGCATGGTTTGTACAACCAATGAAGGGTGATTACCTGCTGCAGTTTCACCGCTTAACATAACGGCATCCGCGCCTTCTAAAACAGCATTCGCAACGTCGGTTATCTCTGAACGATTGGGTTTTACACGATCAATCATGCTTTCCATCATTTGAGTGGCTACAATAACTGGTTTTGCCCGGTGAAGACACTTACGAATCAGTTCTTTTTGAACCAATGGTACTTGTTCAATGGGAATTTCTACACCCAAATCACCACGTGCAATCATAATTGCATCACTTTCTAAAATGATATCACGAATATTTACTAGAGCTTCAGGCTTTTCAATTTTTGCAATAATCTTCGTCTTGCTTTTCTTTTCAGCCAATTTGCTTCTAAGGATAACAATATCTCTTACACTTCTTACAAAACTCAATGCAACCCAATCGCATTTTTGTTCTATAATAAACTCTAGATCAACTAAATCTTTATCTGTTAATGCAGGCAAAGAAATTTTTGTATCAGGAAGGTTTAAGCCTTTCTTAGAAGATAAAATTCCACCTAATGTAACTTCAACCTTTACATCTCCGTTTTTCTCAATACCTACTACTTTCACTTCAATCTTGCCATCATCTATCATGATGGTGTTACCTAGAACTACATCTCCTGCAAGGTTTGGATAAGAAACATAGATTTTTTCCAAGGTGCCAACACACTTTTCATTGGTAAGCGTAAGGATATCTCCTGGTTTAATATCAAGTGCATTATTCTCAATTTCACCAACACGAAGTTTGGGACCTTGTAAATCTGCTAATATCGAAATATTATAGGGTTCAGTTTTATTGATATTTCTGATATGATCAATAATTTGAGCTTTGTCCTGATGACTACCATGAGAGAAGTTCAAACGAAAAACGTTTACACCTGAACGAACAAGATCCAATAATTTATCGTAGGTATCACAGGCTGGACCTACCGTAGCAACAATCTTTGTACGATGGTCAACGTGTTCTAAACCAGCTTGTGTATTCATTTCTTTGTGCAAGTATTGGTCAATGTTTTTTGACATAATAGGATGGGTTGTTAATAATATTTTACGGAATGTATTGGATTAGCTAGCGAGGATCTTTACAATCTTCATCCATTCTTCTCCAATTTTTTGTTTTTCTTTAATTGCTTTATCTAAAGGAGTATAGTGAACTGCATTATTGACAATGCCAATCATTTCATTTCTTCTACCTGATACCAAGCTTTCAACTGCATAATAACCCATATGACTTGCGATTAATCGATCAAGACAACTAGGTGAGCCTCCTCTTTGTATATGCCCTAGAATACATACACGAATATCGGCCTGTGGTAAGCGTTCTTTTAATACTTTACCTAACTCGTTGGCGCCACCAAATTCATCACCTTCTGCTACTACCACCAAGTTTACCAGTTTTTTTCTCTTCTCTTTTTCAGTCAAAGAATTGATCAATGCCTCAATATCTGTTTTAGATTCAGGGATCAAAATATTTTCAGCACCAGTGGCAATACCACTATGCAAAGCAATATATCCAGCATCCCTTCCCATCACTTCTACTAAGAATAATCGATCATGGGCGTCCATGGTATCTCTTATTTTATCAATCGCTTCAACTGCAGTATTGACGGCAGTATCAAACCCAATTGTAAAATCACTACCCGCTATATCTTTATCAATAGTTCCTGGTAATCCCATACATGGGATATCAAATTCATTGCTGAATTTCTGCGCCCCTCTAAAACTACCATCACCACCAATGATAACTAGACCATCAATGCCTCTTTTTTTAAGATTTTCGTAAGCTTTTCTTCTTCCTTCTGGTTCAAAAAATTCTTTACTGCGAGCAGTTTTGAGAATCGTGCCACCTCTTTGAATGATATTGGCAACTGATCTAGAATCCATTTGAAAGATATCATCGTCAACCATGCCGTTATACCCGCGCATAATTCCGAATACTTCTAAACCATGGTAAATTCCCGTTCTTACAACAGCCCTGACAGCTGCATTCATTCCAGGTGCATCACCTCCAGAAGTGAGGACACCAATTTTATTGACTTTTTTAGCAGACATTGTAGATATTCGATTCTTTCTTAATACGATAAAAAAATAAACTGACTTTGCAATCGTAATCGGAATGTGTATCAACTACACAAGTTCCAAAAATAAGCATTTATAGCTAAATCCCAAGTGCTTATCTGTCCACATCCTTTAGTAAATTAGCAAAATGAAGGTATTTATTACGGGTACAAATGGTTTTTTAGGGCAACATCTAAGTATATATTTATATAAAAATAAATATGATGTTTCTGCTATTTCCAGGGGTGAAAATAAAATCCCTAATCATGAAATTCCCTATTTCAGGCTTGAATTAACAGAAAGGGAGTCGGTTTTGGCATTAGTTGTTGCTGAAAACCCTGATGTGATTATTCATAATGCTGCAATGAGCAAGCCCGATGAGTGTCATCATAATCCTGAGCGTTGCCTTTTAAACAATGTTACCACCACAGCCTATCTTTTAGAAGCAGCTAAGTTGGTTTCGGCCAGATTTATCTTTGTTTCCACTGATTTTGTATTTGGTGAGGGTGGCCCACATTCGGAATTGTCTGAACCATCCCCTTTGAACTTTTATGGTAAATCAAAATGGATGGCAGAAAATTTGGTGAAAGCATCTGGCCTAAATTATAATATCGTTCGCCCCGTTTTTATTTATGGGCCTCAATGGGAAGGACTTAGGCCGAGTTTTATTCAATGGGTGCAGCAAAATCTGCAGGCAAATCAAATTATTAAAGTAGTTACTGATCAAAAGCGTACCCCAACTTTTGTAGGGGATATTTGCGAGGGGATAGATTTATTACTTAGGGTAAAAACCGATGAAACTTTCCATTTTGCCGGATCCGAGATCTTATCACCCTATGAAATGGCTTTGATAGTGGCAAGGGTAAATGGATTAAACGAGAATTTAATTGAACCTGTAACTGCTGAACAGTTTCCTGAAATTGTAATAAGGGCTAAGCATTCAGGTTTATTGATTGAAAATGCCCGAAATATATTAGGCTATCAACCACATACATTTGAACAAGCTGTGAAATTGAGTTTTGGAATAAAACCTTAATGAAAGTTTCACATTAGCATTAGCGTGAATGCTTGTTTTTATTTGGACCTTTAGTGTGCTTAACTCAAAGTTGTAAGATGTCTGGTTCAACATTTGCACAATATTATCACCAAAGGATTAAACAGGTTTTTAATCATCTGTTAGAGTTTGACTTAAATTCTTCTGAAAACTCATTGCACGATTTTAGGGTAGAAATCAAAAAGTTGAGATCCATATTGAAATTTTTAAAAACCATTTACCCAAAACAAAAGCTAAAAAAAGTATCCCGGCAATTAAATAATATTTTTCAGAAAGCGGGAGAAATCAGAGAATACCAATTGCTATTGCAATGGTTTCAAAAACACGATCTGGAGATATTTATGGAACAAATATTTCCCAAAGAAATTTTAGAAAGTCTGATTACTAAATTTCATCATCAAAATCATTCTTTTAAACAGGATTTAAAGGATTTGAACGATCAGGTAAGCGATTATGTGCTTGCCACCAATGAAATATTAGCAGATCATTATGCAACAGATCTATCCCTTCAAATGGATCAATTAATTCGTAAGAACTGTCCATTGAATGAATGGCACGAACTTAGGAAAATAATAAAACAATGGATGTATGCCATTAATTGGGTAGAGCAAAAACAAGATACCGATATATCTTATTATCATAAATTACAAGAGAGTATTGGCTACTGGCATGATACACAAGTGATCAAAGAAACCTTAATGCAGAAAAAAATATTCTTGTCACCAGACGTAGAATTACAAATGTCCTTTACTGTTGCAAATGATAAACTAAATCAATCCCTCCGTTATCGTGAAAAACAAATACATGAGTTATTGAATAAAAAAGAGATGGCAACTGTCTAGGTCTTGATTTTTTATTTTAAGGGTAGAAAAACTTCAGCAATCATACACCGCGCACTTCCACCTCCATTTGTTTCGATGGTGCTAATATCTGAATGAATAATTTTATTGAAGTGATTAATTTGAAGGATTTGATCGTTTGACAAGCTTTTAAATGCCTGAGACGACATTACCAAATATTTAGTGCCCATTTCATTTTCAACCTGCAACATATTTCCCGCAAAATGATTCATCTGTTCATAAGAAATAGGAATAATGGTTTTACCTGAACCAAGTAATGATTGTAGCACTTTTTCTTTCTCATCTTCATTTCGAATACTTTCAAGACAGATTACTGCAAATTGATCCGCTACACACATCATCACATTTGTATGGTAAATCGGGTATCCTTTTTCATCAACGGCTTCAAATACAATAGGGGAGTATCCCATTTCATCACAAAACTGTTGTAAAACATTTTCATCTGTTCTAATAGAAAGACAGGCATAGGCAATTTTATGTGCTCTGTCTAAGACCATACTACCTGTACCTTCAAGAAATCTTTTTCTTTCTTCCTGCTCAGTAAAATCAACCTTATTGGTTAATTCAAATTTTGATGCTATTTGCAATAGAACCGTTGGTTTTCTTTCTCTTCTTCTATTTTCTGCAAACATTGGATATAGACAAATTGTTCCATCTGAATGGAACGAAATCCAGTTGTTTGGGAATATCGAATCAGGTGTGTAGGGTTCAGCAGTATCCTGAACAACTGTCACATCAATATCGTAGGATTGTAAAGTGGTTACTAATTGATCAAATTCAATCAGGGCTTTTTCAGGAACCGATCTGTCACCAGAATTAATTTGAAAACTATTATTGACAGCTGTTTCATTATTAAAATCAAAATGGTGAGGACGAATCATTAAAATATGAGAGGTCGTTTGCATACAATTATATTAAGGGGGTTCTTAAAATGGGCATACTCATGCAATGAAAACCTCCTCTAGCTCTTGAAAGTTCTGCAGATGGCATCAATATTAAACAGTCTTTCATTTCATCTACAGTAATGGTTCCTGCCTCGAGTTCTTGAATGAGTTCCTTTGCATGTATAACACTAAATCCAGCTTGTTTAAAAGCTTCAGTGGTTTTATCGTTTCTATCATAACCTAAAACCACTCCTTCTTTCAATGCTAGTAAATTACAAGAGTCTGTCCACTGTTCCCTTGCATTATAAGGGAATTCATTATTTCCAGAAAAAATAAAACGAACGTCTCCTTCACAATGAAGGTCATTTTTACTAATGTCTACCAATAGGTCTTCAAGACTATCGAAGTAAATGGGGTTTTCTGGTGATTTTCTATGAAATTGTAGGATCTTGATTTTTTCCTCTTTTTTAATTTCTAAGATTCTTTCAATGGCATTTTCGTCTTCATGCTTTACTGCTTTTCTGGAGAAATTTCCCAGCATAACCCATACATCTCTTTTCACTTGAGTAAAAACAGTATCAATATGCATATAATCTCTTTTCTTAGGGATCTTTACAACCGTTACTTTATCTACAATATTTTTTTCAAATAAAATATTTGTGATTTGCACTGCAGCTTCTGAGGAAGTTCTTTCGCTAACACCTACCAATAAATGATTACTGCTTACAACCATAATATCACCACCTTCCAGAGTGATTTTCCTGTCATCGTCTTCTTTAGGCATCAGGAAACTATGATGTGAATCGGATAACTCAATAATATGATGTTTATAATTTGAAAATAGAGGATGATTAAAGAATATATATTTTGCTAAAAGTGCTTCCCTGGTTCTGGCTTTTTTTGCAGGTTTATTCAAAAGCACATGATCATTGATTGTAATTCCAATGTCTCTTGTAAAAATAAAATTAGGAATGGGTGCAAATAATAATTGTTTATCGCTGGAAGTACCAGAAACAAATGTTTTTGCTAATTCTGTTGCACTATAATTTAAAAGCTTTTTCTGAGTTTCATAAGTACAGGCTTCTATAGCACATACAGAAGCCACTAATTTTATTTTGATATCATTGTTTTCCAGCACTTGTGCTAATAACCATTGTAGTTCTATTACTTTATCGGATGCAAAAAAGTCTTTGTGATCGGGTTTATAAAAATTACGGTTAGCTTCCTGGGCATCTACTTGTGCAAGTTTTCCCTTAATTTTTTCAGGGTCTAAAAAATAAAGAAGAATCTTAGTATAGTAGTCGTATTCATTTTTCCGAATAGTATCTAAGTGTACAATATCTTCAAAAAGCCAATCCTGTGCTTTTGAAGGAACTACCTTGCCCAATCCACTATCTGGGCTATGAACTAATAAACGTTTTAACGTACCAACTTCTGAGGTTACAGACAATTGTTGATCCATACAATAAGTATTGATTAATAAATAATAATGTTCGTAAATAAAAATATCCTAAGCGCTTAGCTAGTGGTCGGGCATTGAATTCAAACCCCTGTACATCCATGCAAAATGGGCAGTAAGAAATGATATTGTTGTGCAGTGGTTCATTAATTATTTGCAAGATAGGGTTTTCTTTTTAATGGGTCAATGTCCCTAACTGTTCCAAAACTGGCTATTGGAATAAATCGAACAAACATTTCTTCGCTATACCAATCTTCTTTTTTTGTTTTTTGAATTACAGTGGCATGCTCTTGCATTTTATATGCAAAATTGCGCATAGCTGATTTTGATTCCCACATGCTAAAAGTAGCCTGCTTTATCCATGGGATCTCGCCAATCCCAAAGGAACCCATAAAACCTTCTAAATGATGCATAGTATTGGCTACAGGAGCAACATTCGACCAAAAGCTGTTCAATTTTTTTAATCTAATGGTTGCTCTCGTCAGTACAGCAATGTTTCCTTCGTAATCTGTATTCTTTGCAAGTTTTCCAAATACTGCTTGCCCATCCCATAATCCATGCCCTTCAATAGGACGTAGGATTACAGTCCAAATTTCACATTTCCAGAAATTCCACCATTTTGTGATCATTGGTCCATATAACTGTAACAAGATAGTTTGATGTTCTTTTTTCTCCATTGGAGTATCAAGAAATGATAAGTCTTGCGTTGGATGAATGGCTATTAAAGCCCATTGACTTAAATCAGGTGTTTTATCAAAACTTCCATTTTTTCCAGACCCCATTAATTTCCAAAAACCAATATGCCTATTCGTCCAAAGAGGTAATCTTAAAATAGCCATCGACAAGATTCCTGCCCAGGCAAACCATTTAGGGTATCGTACAATTGTTAGGGTCGTAATCATATTTGAAAATACAAGCTTTATAATTGATAATGAATGTACCCCTCAAATTAATGGCGATTCCATTCTTTCTGTTTAATTTGTAGTATGAAACTGCTTATTATAAACATTCATCAACTCATTAATGTTCGAATGGAAAATGTTTTGTTAAGGGGGGAGCTATTGGCTGATTTGCCCTTAATTGTAAATGCATTTTTAGTGATTGAGGACGACCTGATAAGTGATTATGGTTCCATGGATCAACTTCCTTCTAACTATATCGATGATCATATACCCTGTTATGATGCAAAAGGTGCAAGTGTTTTGCCAAGCTGGATTGATAGCCATACTCATCTGGTTTTCGCTGCCAGTCGAGAATCTGAATTTGTAGATAAAATTAATGGGTTGACTTATGCTGAAATAGCTGCAAAAGGTGGTGGTATCTTACATTCTGCTTATACACTAAACAATACCTCCGAAGAAGTTTTATATGAGTCAGCATGGATAAGATTACAGGAATTGATTAGGCTTGGTACGGGAGCTATTGAAATAAAATCCGGATATGGACTAACTGTGGAAGGTGAATTGAAAATGCTCAGGGTAATCAAACAATTGCAACGTGATTCACCCATACCAATTAAAGCTAGTTTTTTAGGGGCTCATACCTATCCTATGGCTTATAAAAACAACCATCAGGGTTATATCGACCTTATCAAACATGAAATGTTACCCATCATAGCGCAGGATAATCTAGCGGATTATATTGATGTCTTTTGTGAAGAAGGTTTTTTTAGTGTGGCTGAAACATTAGAAATCTGTCAAGCAGGAAAGGCAATTGGGCTAGTTCCTAAGATACATGCCAATCAACTCAGTATTTCGGGTGGGGTAGAAGCTGGGATTGAATTAGGTGCACTTTCAGTAGATCACCTGGAAAGTATGGATCACAAAGCGATAAAATCTTTAGCGGCCTCTAATACTATTGGTACATTATTGCCAACCGCTGCGTATTTTCTTAGAATGCCTTACCAACCTGCTAGGGAATTGATTAATGCGGGTTGTGCAATAGCTATTGCATCTGACTACAATCCCGGATCTAGTCCAAGTGGTAATATGAATACAGTTGTTTCAATGAGTTGTATTCAGCTTAAAATGTTACCTGAAGAAGCTATTAATGCTGCTACGATCAATGCAGCTTATGCAATGGGATTGGAAACAAAATTAGGATCTATTATGAAAGGGAAATTGGCCAATTTGATATTTACTAAACCTGTTTCCTCTTTAGCATATATCCCATATTCATTTGGCTCCAATTTAATAGACAAGGTAATGATCAATGGTGCATTTCAATAATTGATATTTTTCTCTGTCAAGCTAATTGGTTAAATTACCATAAGCATGAATTTTCAAATCTGAATTATGAAACATTTCAAATTTTATACCAAAGAAGATATTCTTTCAATCACTAAGATCCGTAGATATGAGACTAAGTTAGGAGAGAGAATACATGTACTTGCTGATAGTAACAATATAGAACTTTCTTTGCAAGAGTCTAAAGCGGGATTTGTATTGATTGGTATACCAGAAGATATTGGTATCAAAGCGAACCACGGAATAGGAGGGGCTGATTCAGCCTGGAATCCTTTTTTGCAGTCATTTTTAAATATTCAGAGTAACGATTTTTTGGAAGGGGGTGAATTACTCCTAATGGGTCATTTTGATTTTTCAGACATGGAGCATTTAATTGAAAATAATGCTTTAAGTTTTGATGAAAGATCAGAAGCTTTCAGACATGCCGTCAATACCATTGATACTGAGGTAGAACAATTGATACATATCATTACTCAGAATAAAAAAATTCCGATTGTAATTGGTGGCGGTCATAATAATTCTTACCCCTGCATCAAAGGTTCTGCAAAGGGATTTTATAAAGCAGGGTTATTGCCCATTGCCCAAATTAATGCAATCAATCTTGATGCGCATGCAGACCTCCGACCCATGGAAGGAAGGCATAGTGGGAATGGGTTTACTTACGCAGAGGAAGATGGATATCTAGAAAAATACTGTGTCATTGGGATTCAGGAAAATTACTTACCTCAAAATGTATGGATGGATATTGTGAATAATCCATTTGTAGATTGTATTACCTATGAAGATATTTTTGTACATGAAAAAAGAACTTTTCTTCAGGCGATAGGGCACGCCACATCATTTACTGATGATACCAGGTGTGGTATTGAATTAGATCTTGATATTGTGGAGGATGTGTTAAGTAGTGCAACTTCACCTGTTGGTATCAGTGCTAATCAGGCTCGTCAATATATTCAATATGCTACTGCACAAAGTAAGGTAGCTTATCTGCATATCTGTGAGGGAGCTACACATTTGAGCGACGGCAGAAAAAATGCAAGTACCGGTAAACTCATTAGTTTTTTAGTGAGCGATTTTGTGAAATCAGTTTTGATCGATTAATAGTTATCTGCCATTCCCTGGTTTTTTATTAGAAGGAGGCATAATAGCTTTCCCTTTTTCAGCTGGCTTATTTGTTGGGGAGGGAATTTTTCCATCTCCTGATTTAGGTGATGTTTGTGGTTTGAGATCGGATTCTTTCAGTTTCGAATTTTTGGTTGCTTCCAAATTGATATCTGATTCTGGTCTGATTTCTTCTGCTTTGATTTCTTTGGGTATTTCATAGTCTGTGCTAGTTCCATTACCCTGATCTTCACCTTCTCCCACTAAAGGAGCAGTAGTACCGTTGAAATAATCAAAATTAATTTCACTCATGTTTTCAGGCTTCACAAAAGTTTGACTAGGATCTAATCCGCAATTGGGATCCGCTGCAGCTTTTGCATAGAAATAGGCCCAGATAGGCATGGCTGCATGCGCTCCCTGTCCATAATAACTCGTAGTGTTCAGGTGAATGAAACGATCGTCAGAGCCCACCCAGGTTCCAGCTAATAATTGTGGCGTATAACCCATGAACCAGGCATCACTGTTATCATTGGTAGTTCCTGTTTTACCGGCTAATTCTAAATTACTAGGAAGATCGTATTGCCAGATACTTGCACCAGTTCCATATTGAACTACTCCCTGCATCATTTTTGCTATGGAATAGGCAGTTACTTCGCTAATCACTTCTTTGCGTTTTGGGCTAAAGCTTTCCAATACATTACCATTCCTATCTTCAATCCTGGTAATATACATGGGTTTTGCATTCATACCTCTTCCGGGGAACATACTATAAGCCTGCATCATTTCAAACAATGAAATTTCGCAAGAGCCTAATGCAATAGAAGGATAAGGTTCAATTTTAGTTTGCAAATCGCATCGCTTTAAATATTCTACAAAACGCTTTGCACCATTATTTCCTGTTGCATCAAGTTGCTTCATGATATAAGCGGAAGAACAGTTTCTAGATTTTGCAAGGGCCTCAGCCATCGTAATACTGGCACCAGTACAAGTTTTACTGGTTGCTGGTACCAAGCCATAAGCACCAAAACTTTGCTGTTGATCTTCAACTGTGGTATTTGGT
This sequence comes from Chitinophagaceae bacterium, assembly GCA_947371755.1. Lineage (GTDB taxonomy): Bacteria > Bacteroidota > Bacteroidia > Chitinophagales > Chitinophagaceae > Sediminibacterium. The sequence goes on along the minus strand of CANBQT010000007.1, from coordinate 8,563 downwards.
GTAAAGCCTGCTTCCTCAATAGCCAGACTATACAGTAATGGTTTAATAGTTGAACCTACCTGACGCTTGGTATTGATATTAGCATGGTCGTATTTAAATGTTTTAAAATCAATTCCGCCAACCCATGCTTTTATTTCACCCGTAAGTGGATCCATCACCATAAAACCTAACTGCATCATCTGACGTGAGTACTTAATGGAGTCGTAGGGAGACATGATGGTATCTTTTCCCCTGGTTTTGTTCCAGGCAAATACATGCATGGGTATTTTCTGCTGGAAACTGGCTTTTATTTCCTCATCATTAACCCCTTCCTTTTTCATATTATGCCATCGGTCGCTTTGCTTCATCGCAGATTCCAAAATGTTCTCATGGTCTTTCCAAACTGCACCAGATTTAATATTGTCTTGTGCGTTCAGGAGTTTCTGCATAAAACTCATTTGCATGGCTGCAGCTTCTTCTGCATACATCTGCATTCTTGGATTGATGGTGGTATAAATACGTAACCCATCGCGATATAAATCATAGTTATCGCCATTGCTTTTTTTATGCGTCTTACACCATTTCTTCATGTCCTCTCCCAATATCATTCTGAAGTAGGGGCCAAGACCAGCACTTTCATCTAGCTTTTTGAAGTTTAATTCAATGGGCTTTCTTTTGAGTACTTCCGCTTCAGCAGCGTTTAAAAAATTTTGCTGAACCATTCTGTTCAAAACCAGATTTCTTCGCTCTAAAGCCTGACGTGGATTGCGTCTGGGGTTGTATAATCCTGGTCCATTGATCATGCCTATCAACACAGCAGACTCCTCCACATTTAAACGATCAGGTTCTTTTTGAAAAAAAGTTTTAGCCCCATTTCTAATTCCAAAAACGTTGTCTCCAAATGCCACAGTATTTAAATAAAGTGTCAGGATTTCTTCTTTGGTAAAATTCCTTTCGAGCTTAATGGCAATGATGCATTCTTTTAATTTTTGAATACTCCTTAGTAGGAAATTTTTAGTACTCCAGTTTTCAGTAAATAAATTTTTAGCCGTTTGCATGGTGATGGTACTAGCTCCGCCCTGACTTCCTAAATAAAAGAAAGCCCTTCCCAATCCCTGTGCATCAATGCCGCTATGTTCATAGAAACGTTTGTCTTCTGTGGCAACTAAAGCATTTATAGCATGTTTACTAATGTCTTTATAAAATACATTGATCCTGTCTTCGATATAATATTTACCCATCAAATAGCCATCCTGTGCATAAACCTGACTAGCTTGTAAAGCTGTTGGATTTTCGATGTCCTCAATGTCTGGCATATCACCAATCCAGCCCCAATTAAGCATCAATAGGAAAAGAATAATAAATCCCATCCCACCAAAAAATATACGCCAAAATAGCTGAACCGGTCTAGACATAATGATAATTATAAAACAATGTAAACTTATTGTAAATCTAAAGAACTGTTGTTGAATCTTTAGTTAGGGTTTTTAAAAAATATCAGGAAAAATACCATGCATAAATGTTTTATAAGCTGCTATGTCTTTTTTAGCCAATAAAAGGGTCAGGTTCGGCCCACTGATAATGGTAAAACCATATTTATCTGCAGCTAACCAAGGCACGATTCTGGATGCAGCCAATGGTTTGGTTTTATTTAAATAACCTACAGCATCACCTGCATTAGCAAAAGGACCAATTAAGATCAATTGCTCTTGATTGGAAACCGCTGAAGCATTGATGCCTAGTTTTTGATTGCTAAAATTATCTCTGTTATATCTATTAAATGCATTCTTGCCTTCACTTGCATAAATACCATCCACTTTTGTTAGAATCACAGCTACATATTGCGAATCTGCTGGATTAAATGAATACCCATCTTTCGCGATATTGATTGGCTTAATAGACGGTGCAGCTATTCCAGGCAATTTTAATTCTTTGGGGGTTTGTTTTATGGTTGCACCAGATTGGAATGGAACGGCAGTTTTTACGGTTGCAATGGTATCAATATCGATTTGACGTATAGCTTCTTCCTCTGGTCTTTCAATGGTAAGATTTGTTAGATAAGATTCGATTTCCTTTCTTCTATGTAATACATCTACCATAATCGCTGCCTTATCAGACATTGGCGATTTAGGAAAACGAGCTAGGATTACTTCGAGACGTTTATTTGCAATACTGTCTTCTCTATTTTTGATGTAATAAATTGCTTCAATATATAATTGCTGCGGCGTCCAATAGGATGTGCCATAAATCCGATCTGCTTTTTGTTTGGTTTCGATGGCTTTCTTAAAGTCGCCCGCTAAAAACAAATCATAGATATCTTTATAAGTGTCAGTTGCTGGATCCGCCTTAACTTCCTTTATTTTTTGTTGAGTAAGCCTAGTAAAATTTCCATTCGGAAAATTCTTTTTTAATAAGTTCCTGATTGAATCCGCTTGAATGGGTTGATTATTTCTGTCGTAGCAAATGGCTAAGTTGAAATATGATTTTTCAGTTTCGTTGATATTGGTAAACCTTGTTACAATCGTTCTATAATCATCTATTGCACTTGGATAATCAGATAAATCGTTTTGAAAAGTATTTCCATTTCCGATTAAGGCAGTCAATACTTTAAAATAAGAAGCAGACATTTTTTCATTAGTCAGTGGAAGATCATCGGTAAGTGCTTCAATACTTAATTCCTTTGTTTTGGGCGCAACTGCATCCCCTGCATTTTGAGTGATGTTTTTGGAAATAGGACTAGATTTTGAAAATGATTTTTCAACTGCAGATTGTCTTCTCCAATTATCAACGTTGGGGCGATTGCCCCATTTTGCTCTAAACTCTGTAAATCCTCTGGTTTTTAAAGAAAAATTCTGGAAATAAAAATCGGTACCGCTTCCACTCAATGGCTGATTATTCTGATTAAAAAAGCTCTGAGAACCAGTATTGCCAAAAGTTGTCTCCGAATTTTCAGCCTCTTTTAGTCCCGCTTCCTTTCTTAACTGCTTTAATTTATTGTTTAAAAATGTGGTTCTTTCTGCTAAAGGCATCAGTGCAATCTTTTGAAGACTGTCTTCAGTATAAATAATTGTTAGATTGTCGTTGATGATTTTTAATGCAGGTTTTCTGGTATTTACTCTTTGTTGTGCAGATTCTTTCAGTTGATTAATTTCTAAACTATCATAAAATCGATAGGAATCCTGATAATGTTTTCTCGTATAATTCAAATCTCCTAACAATAAAAAACTTTCCTGTCTTTGTGAGGGGTTACCTTGATTGAACTTGATACTCTTTAATAAAAAGTCTTGGGCCAGGTCTGGATGGTTTTGTTTCAATTCTAATTTAGCTGCAGCATAAAAAATAATGTCTTTGTATTCCTCATACAAAGGGCGTTTTCCCATTTTTTTTAATTCTTCCAGATTTTGTTGAACAGCATCTTGTTTATGGCCAGATTCTAAGGAACTAATTGCCAGATGAGCATATACCTCAAGTGTGGGGTCTACTGTTGATTTTATTGCCTGTTTATAATGAATCACTGCCAGACTATCTTTTCCAACACTAGAATATAACTGTCCTATTAAATATTGCCAACGTGCTCTTTCCCCTTTATTAACTGCCTGGTTTAGTGCTTTGTTCAGATATACTGCCGCACTATCGGGTGTGTTTTCTTTATAATATTTATAGGCAATTAATTCTTGTAAATGAGGGCGCAACCTGACAGGGAAATTAGGGTCTATTCGTAAAATTTGAATCAGAGCTCCAGCTTCTGCAAGTTTTTCTTGTTCTAGAAAAGTTCTGATGCGCCATAAAAAACTTTCATTTCTACCTGGAGGGTTACTCGTTAATTTTTTCCAAAGACTTTTTGATTCAACTGTTGAAATAGAGAAGGTGCCTTTTTGATTACTGGCATTACTTCCAATAGGAATGTCATACCCATCATCCTTTGGTGCAAAGGAATAATTGATGTACTGAAAAATCGTTGCAGCCGAATCATAATACTGTTTATAAAGATATGCCTGACCCATTAAGAGGTAAAGGTCATCAACCCAGTCTGATCTTAAGTCGTGTAGTAAAATACCCGCCGTGCATTTGTAAATCACTGAATCAAGTTGTACCGAATTTTTAGAAACTCCTTCCATGGTATAATTATAGAAAGGAAGCAATTCGGTATAATCATCCTGAAAACTGCCTTTAGCTCTTTCAAGGATTTCATTTAATTTATTATAAGCATTAAAATAATAATTGTAATGCGTTACAGCGTTTTGATAAAACTTTTTGGGTGCTTTTATTTTACCAGGCCCAGTCATTTCGGCAACCAACGGGCGGTCTGCATATGGCTTAGGTTTTACCAATTCGATAGAACTATAGGGTTGTGCATAGCCTTTGAAAAAGGGCAGAAGAGATGCAGAAAAAAGGACCAAAAATATTAAATACCGATACTTTGCCATGCTGTCAGAACAATGATTTTTTAAAAACTTACTTAAAAATACAGTTATTTCTCATTTCTAGATGGCTAAAAGCTGATTCAATGCTACCTTTAACCTGATTTAACAATATGGCCAAGCTGGAATATAATGATACGCTAAAGCGATTAAGGAATAGTTACCGCCTGGTAATTATGAATGATGATACGTATGAAGAGGTTGTTACATTTAAACTTACAAGGTTTAGTGTATATATCGGCTTAAGTGTAAGCTTTGTATTATTAGTAGGTTTAACCATTGCTTTAATCGCTTTTACCCCTTTAAAGTTTTATATTCCTGGTTATGGAACTAGGGAAAGTAGAACTGCTTTGCAGGTCTTGAAAATCAGGGCAGATTCGTTAGAGCAGAGTATTCGATATAAGGATCAGTATCTAGAAAGTATAAAGAAAGTATTAAATGGCACAACACCTACGATAAGGGACACCGTACTCTTAGAATCACCTAAAACGGCCATTTCAAACGAATAATAGTGGATAAAAACGACAGCAACCGTTTACTCTGGCAATATGCAGGCCTTGCTACTCAATTGCTATTTACATTGGGTATAGCGATGTATATCGGATGGTGGCTAGATAGAAAAATAGGCTGGTCGGGAGCATTTTTAGTGTGGATATTGCCTCTATTTGTGTTACTAACAACCTTATATAAATTAATTAAAGACACTTCAAATAAAAAATAATGTTGGAGAAAAGGAAGATTTTTTTACCCATGGTGTTGGTTTTTGTAGTGATCAATTTATTGGCGCTACTTATGGGATCCGTATTTAAAAAATGGGATGTAGATCCCTGGGTAGTAGCAGGAGCGAATGGTTTACTTTTTCTGATTAGTGTTTATAATGCCATACAACATTTAAAAACAATGTCTCAAAGTAATCCTCATGCAATGATAAGAGGTGTAATGGGGTCAACTGTTCTTAAACTTTTTGTATTAGGAACTGCAGCATTTATATATCTCTATCATGCAGGTGAAAATAAAAATGTAAAAGGCATTTTTTTTAGCATGGGGCTCTATATTTTATATACCTGGCTAGATGTAAGAATTGCTTTAAAAGGAAACCCCGAAATCAAAAATGTCAGTAACTGAGCATCCCATGCAGGCATTGGCAGCCTATTTGCCAGCAGGAAGCTTTGAGCCTGTAGTTACATATCTGCACCAATATAAAGTTCACTTAACTGTAACCAAACAACGTAAGTCGGTGTTGGGTGATTACAGACATGCGGGTTGGGGAGGAAATCACAGAATAAGCATTAACGGGAACTTAAATAAGTTTGAGTTTTTAATAACCTTATTGCATGAGTTAGCTCATCTTCTTACTTATGAACAATATAGAAATAAAGTTGAAGCACATGGAAAAGAATGGAAATATTGTTACAGCCAGCTTTTGATTGTTTTTGTACAATTAAAAATATTTCCTGCAGATGTTGAAAAAGCTTTACAAAAATCAATTTCAAACCCTGCAGCTACTGCAAATGGAGAGACTGCTTTATTGTTGGTTTTGCGTTCATATGATGCAATAAAAAAAGAAGGACATTTCACAGTGTCTGATTTAAATGAAGGGGATTTATTTCAAACAGAAAAAGGAAAGATCTTTCGGAGGGGAAGTGTGAGAAGAAAAAGAATAGAATGTTTAGAAATAAAAACCGGGTTGCTTTATATTTTTAGTCCCATTACTTTAGTAAAAAAAATTGACCCGCAGTAAAATAAAAAACGGAGTGTTTTAGCGGTTTAAAATGGGTGTTTAAAATGCTGCTATTTTAAAACAGCTGAGTATTATTGTATCACAAAACCAAAACTCATGCTGTACCATCAAAGAAAATCCGAAAGATTGCAATTAGGAAAAAACATTAAATCCATTCGTGGAATGAAAGGCCTACCCTTAAAATATGTTGCAAATGAATTGGGGATGAGCATTTCAAACCTTAGCAATATTGAAAATGGCATTACAGGAATAGAATTGAAAACACTATTAAAGCTTGCTATTGTTTTCGGAATTGATTATCAACAAATCCAAGTATTTAATCCTGATAAAGTGATAGAAATGTCTATTAATATTTAAAAATTCAAAATAGACTCTAGAGTTTCTAATTCAACAGGTTTACTTAAATAGTCTACGATTTCCGGAAAGGTCTTTGATTTTTCAAAGTCTTCATTGGCAATGGAAGAACTTACAATATAGATAGGTATTTTTTTATCGGGATTTATCTTTCTGAATTCTGTAATAAATTCCCATCCATCCATGATGGGCATATTAATATCCAATAAAATAATTCCTGGTAATTCTTCGGAATTATTCTTTAATTGTATTAATTCTTCTAGTGCATCAGAACCATTTAAAAATGAAATAACTTCATTATTGATTCCCATTGCGGATAGCGATTTTTTTATCAAAAAGATATAAATCTCATCATCATCAATAATGCAAATTTTTTCTGATTCTCTCATTTATACATTTTATTAATTCTAAACTCAATAATACTACAAAATTTAATATCAATAATAGTGCCATTTTAAATAAAGGTAATTTTAAAGGATGTTCCGACATTAACTTCACTAAAAATTTCCACTTTACCTCCCATAGCATCGATCTGGTTTTTTGTGATGAATAATCCTATTCCCCTGGCGTCTTTATTGCCATGGAAGGTTTTATACATGCCATATATTCTGTCGTGATATTTATGAAGATCAATACCCTTCCCATTATCCGAAATGGTTAATTCTATGATTTGGTTCTTATTGGTGGTGTCAAAATTTATAATAGGCAATCTATCAGGTGATGCATATTTTATCGCATTCGAAAGAAAGTTTAAAAGAATACTTTCCAGATATGCTGGATTGTAGTTAATGTGAATGTCTGGGGGGACATGATTATTGACTATAACTTTTTTTGAATTGATTTCTTTATTTAAAATTGATGTTGCTTGATTGATATAATCAGATAGGTTTAGTTTTTCAATAGTAGTGTTCAAATTCTTTTGAATAGAGACAACTTCATTTAAATTGAAAAGTGTTTCATTTAAAAGGTGCGATACTTTTTTTAAGTGGATCATTAAAGAAGCCTTTTCAATTTCGGATTTCTCTTTTTCCAAAAAATTTAGAATTGAAATCATATTGCTTGCATGGGAGCGAAGATTATGGGAAACGATATAGGAAAAGTTTAAAAGTCTTTTGTTTTGCTCAGTAACAAGATTCAATGACTTATTCAGTTCAATTTCATTTTTCTTTCTGTCGGTAATATTCTCCATCGACATGATGAAGCCAGCAACTATTTGATCTTTATTGAAAACAGGTGAGAACTTCACATAATACCAATGATGTTCAGCATTATGTAGTATGTATCTTTCAAAAGAAGTAGTTTCTCCATTAAACACAGGCGCAATGATATTGGTCAAATATTCGCGCATTATTTCCGGGAAATAAGTTGAGAAGTTTGTACCAATATTGATTTCTTTATTAAATTCTTTTAGTGCAAAAATGGAGGCGGGTTTGTTATATGAAACAATACTTTGAAACTGATCGAATAAAATATACCCGACCTCAGTATTTTCAAAGACCGTTCTAAGGTTATCTTCCGAATTTTGAATGGCATCTTCAAGTAATTTCTTTTCTGAAATATTTGTAAAAGTATTTAGGTAAAGACTCTCTTCATTGGAGGAAAATGGGTCTATTGAAACTAAGCATGAAATACGCTCTCCATGAACATTTCTGATGTTGATTTCCTTGTTTTGTACTTTCCCATAAAGGTCAATCTGTAATAGAATCTTTTGATATTCGTTCCTGTCTGCTATGATCTCATGGATATTGTTTCCAATGATTTCATTTTTTTTAACTTGTAATATGTTTTCTATACCGGCACTGATCATTACAATCTGCCCATTGATTTTTCTGGTAATAATCAATGGAACAGGTAAAAATTTGAAAACATTTTCTAACAATAATTCATTGTCATGAATTTTGTATTCCTGCTCTTTTTTATCTTGACGATCTAAATAGAGGGGGGGGATTTCAGACATTTTTAAAAGAAGCTCCTGCTTATTTTGCAAAGGTTCAATATTGGAAGGGTATGTATTTTTTGTGTGTAAAGTTTTCATCAAGCCATTAAAATTTATCGGTTAACAATTTAA
>CANBQT010000006.1 GCA_947371755.1 Chitinophagaceae bacterium | reverse complement strand
TAGTCGAGACTTGATTTTTTACCCATAAAGTCGGTGCTAACTCCCATATACGCATTTCCATCCAGAGGTACTTCAACAGCTTGTTTCCATAGTTTATCGTTATAGGTACTGGTTGACCAATTTTTAATTCCAGCTTCTTTTCTGGCATCATACACTTCGCCCTGAAAGAATGAACTATAGCGAATAGGCCCATCGTTAAAATATTTCCAGTCTTTATTATTGGTGGTAATTATCTGCTCAGAACCATCAGAATAAGTAACTACTAATTTTGCCAGCAATGATTGCCGATCGCCAAAAAAATTCCAGCTATCACCACTAAATGTGATGTTTCCACTCCACCAACCTTCGCTCATACATGCACCCAAAACATTTGAAGATTTTGGGTTAACAGCAGTGGTAACATCATAGGTCTGATACATATGGTTTTTATTGTATTGTGTGAGACCTGGATTGAAATAGTCGTTTCCGATTCTTTTTCCATTCAAATAAACTTCATAGATGCCACGGGCCGTGATATATAATCTTGCTTTTTTAATTGTTTTTGCTGCCGCGGTAAATTCTGTTCTTAACATGGGACTTGCATTTTTACTTGGATTTGCAGTAAACATGCCATTACTTAAAACTCGATAGGAATCCTTCTGAATTTGAATGAAATTGGATTTGAATATTCCTTGATAATTAGATGGGTCAATAGTTTCTGAGAAGAGTTTATTCGAAGGTTTTCTTAAATTTTTTATTTCTATGGAAGAGAAATTTGCAATTTGATTGGCTCCTGTTTTAAAGCCAATATCATTTACCATTGGAAAGCTGATATAATTATTACCACTCCCAACGGGATTCAGATTTAAACCAGTTGGGGAAAAACTTTGGATGCTTGCGTTTTCGCCCCCTATTTTATGAGGTGCATCTTCTCCATCGATGTAAAAATCAAACACACCAAAATTACATTCCATTGAAATCTGGTGATAGTTATATTTATTAGTATTGTTAATGATGTATTGAGGTATTGTAAAAGATTTAAACGGAATTTCCTTTTTATCATTTAAGGTATATCCTACTCTGTAAATATTCAATTTAGCAGAACTGTTCAGGTCTTGCGTTAATGCCGATATGTCTAACTCAACAGCAATATAGCTTTCGTTGATTTTATTTTCTACACCCATTATATTCAAATTCTTATTGAGTAGACGTGGATCATTTGCGCCAAACACAAAGGATGCTTTGGAGCTATTAGATGCTTTATCTAATTGAATTTGATAGTGAATTTTAAATACGGATAAATAGTGAGAGTATAGCACCAGATCTTCCGCAGAACCTCCGATCCATTTTGCTCCAGACCATCCTTCTAAGCTACCTGTTAGCATACCAGTTTCAAACCAGGAACTCGTTGCAGCCAGCTCCCCTTTATTATCCCATACACTTAAATTCCAATGGTAACGAGAAGTTGGCTTCAATGTCTCACCCTGATATTCTATACCTATAGAAATATCAGATGCTACTTTACCGCTGTTCCATATAATATTAAATGCATCATCAGTTACTATTATCTGATAGGCTTTTTGATGATATCCCCTAAGATTATCCAGTGCTTTCATTTGCCAGGAAAATTGTGGCGTTTTTATATCTGTACCTAGTGGGGTAGTCTGGTAATTAACCTGAAGTTTCTGAAGCGAGAAATTTGCCAATAAATTAGTGGCAAAGAATAATATTACTATGGCAAACAATACAGTTTTTTTCACTTTATACTTTTATATGTCTAAAATTAGATGATAAGCAGCTAAACAAAATCGTAAATAATCAGAACCTATCCATCATGCTCCGTCCTGTTTGATAAAAAATGAACTTAGCTGCGTCAATTTATTTAAATTGAGTGAATTTCTAACGCCATATGATTGCCATGAATCGCATAAACCATTTTGTTTGCTACCTGATTTTAATTTTAAACAGCTCTTCCGTTTTTGCACAAAAAACATTCGTTGTAAAGGCTAATGAAATTAAAGCATCTATTCAACCTACTATGTGGGGTGTGTTTTTTGAAGACATTAATCTTGGAGCGGATGGGGGCATCTATGCAGAATTGGTAAAGAATCGCTCCTTCGAATTTAAAAAACCCATGATGGGGTGGAGGGTGTTGGGCATTACTAAAACTGAAGGTGATTTTCAAGTTTTAAACAGGCAGGATGCCAATACCGCAAACCCAAGGTATTTGCAGGTTACACTTGATCATGCCACACATGATCTGGGTTTAACTAATGAAGGTTTCAGAGGAATGGGAATTAAAAAAGATCTTAGGTATGATTTCTCATTCATGTATCGGCAAAGAGCTTCAGACATAAAAATTTATATCGAATTAGTTAGTAGCAAAGGAGAAACAATAGGTAAAACAATTATACAAACAACGGATACGGGTAATAATTGGGAAAAATTAAAAGCCAGTTTTATTGCTTCAGAAACAGATTTGAAATCGCATTTAAATATTTGGTTTGAGGGGAATGGTAGCATTGATCTGGATATGATTTCTTTATTTCCAACAGATACCTGGAAGAACAGACCAGGCGGGATGCGTGCAGACATGATTCAAATGTTGGCAGATATGAAGCCCGGCTTTATCCGATTTCCCGGAGGATGTATTGTAGAGGGCTATGACCTCTCTCAGCGTTATCAGTGGAAAAAAACTATCGGGCCAATTGAAGAACGTCAATTAATCATTAATCGTTGGAATACAGAAATCGTTAATCGCCCAACGCTTGACTATTTTCAAACTTTTGGATTAGGGTTCTTCGAATATTTTCAACTTGCTGAAGATATTGGAGCGGAACCTTTGCCAATATTGAATTGTGGGATGGCTTGTCAATTTAATTCATCCGAATTAGTTCCGTTAGAAGGCCTAGATCCATATGTAAAAGATGCCATTGATCTGATAGAATTTGCAAATGCAGATACTACTACTTATTGGGGAAAAATTCGTGCTTCTTTAGGTCATGCAGCACCTTTTCATTTAAAAATGCTTGGCATTGGGAATGAGAACTGGGGACCACAATATGTGGAGCGATTACAAATATTTACAAAAGCAATTAAAGCAAAATACCCGGATATTAAATTGGTATATAGCTCAGGCACAGATGCAGATGGCGAAAGATTTAATTATTTGAATACCACTTTGAGAAAAATGAATGCCGACATTATTGATGAGCATTATTACAGAAGACCTGAATGGTTTTTGGCAAATGCCAAGAGATACGATAACTATCCAAAAAATGGTTCTAAGGTTTTTGGAGGTGAATACGCTGCTCAAAGTGATCACACAGTTAGTATTAATAATAAAAACACCTGGTTAACTGCTTTGTCGGAAGCTGCTTTCATGACAGGCTTGGAACGCAATGCAGATGTGGTTTCTATGGCTTCTTATGCACCACTGTTTGCGCATGCAGATGGTTGGCAATGGACACCGGATTTGATCTGGGTCAATAATTTGCAATCTTATGGCACACCAGATTATTATGTACAGAAATTATTTTCAACGAATAAAGGAACTAAAGTTGTTCCTATAACAATCAATAATGAGACGGTTACTGGGCAAGATAGTTTGTATGCAACAGCAGCAATTGATGAAGCTGAAAATGATGTAGTAATTAAAATAGTGAATGCATCAGAAAAACAACAAAATCATTCCATTTCATTAGAAGGAATTAATTCGGTTGCTGCAAAAGGAAAATTGATTGTTTTAAAAAGCGACCAATTATATAGTGTTAACTCTTTTGAGCATCCTCAAAATATTGCACCACAAGAATCTGAGATAGACATTAAAGGAAAAAAGATTCAGTTGAATCTTTCTCCCTATTCGTTTTCTATTCTTAGAATAAAAATGAAATAATAATATTATTTTGATTTCAAACCCAATGCATTGATATAACCTTTGTTTGGAATAATATTTTCAGATTTACAATTATCAAGGAATTGATACCATGCTTTTTTGGCAGCATCTAATTGTGCCGGTTTATTTTTTCTTACTTCATCAAAATTATTTCTGGCTGCTGTATCAGAATATTTACTGATCAGCTCATAATTTGCAGGCTGTGGAAAGCTAACAATACCCCTGGTATTATTCATTTTCTTGTAAGGCCAGAAATGCCAGCCAATATTATTCTGTTCTAATAGCTTTCTAAAATTAGCAACCCATTCATCATCGTTTTCACCAGTCTCCCCGCAATAAATGGGCACATTATATTTATCTCTAAAATCAATATAGGGTTGAATTACCTCAATGGTAGTGGGTGTCCAATATTTATGAAATTGATACACTAATTTATCATCGAATGGTTTTCCAAAGGCAGAAAAATTAGACGCCCATTGTGCACCTTCCAAAAAAATCAAATGGTTTTTATCTACTTTTCTAATAGCAGCTGTTACTTTTTTGAATAATGGTTCTAATAAAGGATTTAGATGAGTGGTATCCAGGAAGTGTGCAATTGGTTCATTGAACAAATCATAACCCATGATGGTAGTATTGGTTTTATAATGATCAGCAATTTTTGTCCAGATACTACATAGTAATTCCTGATCTTCTTTGCTTTCATATAAAAAAGGATATGCATAACTATCATCAATATTATCTCCTGTTTGTCCACCCGGTGCTGCATGCATATCGAGAATTACAGTCATGTTTTCGGCGGCACACCATTTTACAACAGAATCCATTAAAGCAAATCCCCTTTGAATGCCATGCCCACCCAGGTAATATTCATCTGTAAACAATCGGTAATTAAAGGGTACTCGAATGGAGTTCATACCAAGGGTATGCAAATAATGAATATCTCCCTTAGTAATATAACTGGCGAGGTATTGTTTCCAGAATTTTTGGGTTTCTGATGGTCCGAATAGTTCTGAGAAAAGATCATTGATCAATCGGGGCGAAGAGGCAACCTGAAATTTAAACATATAACCCTCTGGCACAAGCCAGTTTCCGAGATTAGTGCCTTTTATTAAAAATGGTTTTCCATCAACTCCTATGATCTCTTTTCCTTTAACAGAAATAAATTTTTGAGAAAAGGCTGGTAGACTAATCAATGCAACTAAAAGGCATTGGAGAACTTTGTTTTTCATACTTAAAATTAAGAATTGTAGGCTAATAAAACTTTGTTGTATTCAGATTCGGTAACATTCTGGTAACAATTACTTAACGATTTGGTTATAGCCATTGATTTATTTTGTATCTGATTAAATTCCTGCAATATGAAAGACGTAAAATACTTTTTTCTAGAGCTATCAGTAAGGATCTTATTACCATTCCTCAGCTCGTTTCATCCTGCACTAAAATTTCATAAAATCCATTGATGGATAAAGCACCAAAACGTAAGGTAGATATTCTTGTACTTTCTGATATTCACTTGGGAACTTATGGTTGTCACGCCAAAGAATTGTTACATTACTTAAAATCGGTTAAACCTAAGACAGTTGTATTAAATGGCGATATCATTGATATCTGGCAGTTCAGCAAAAGGTACTGGCCGAAGAGTCATATGAAAGTGGTGAAACATTTAATGAGCTGGATGAGTAAGGGTATCAAAATCTATTATATTCCCGGGAATCATGATGAAATGTTACGCAAATTCGCGGGTTGGAAATTAGGAAGCCTTCGTATTGTAAATAAAGTTGTTCTGGAATTAGACAATGAAGAAAAAGCATGGTTCTTTCATGGTGATGTATTTGACGTAACAATGCAGCATAGTAAATGGCTGGCCAAATTGGGTGCTGTTGGGTATGATACTCTGATCCTGATCAACCGTTTTGTAAACTTTATCTCAGAAAAGATTTTTAATAGAGGAAAGATCTCTTTATCAAAGAAAATCAAGAACAGTGTAAAATCGGCCGTTAAGTTTATTAATAGTTTCGAAAATACAGCTGCAGATATTGGTATCAGTAATCAATATCAATATGTAGTTTGTGGGCATATCCATCATCCGGAAATTCGTGAAATAAAGAATGAGGAAGGAAAGATTATGTATTTGAATAGTGGTGATTGGATTGAAAACCTGACTTCACTGGAATATAATCATGGCCAATGGAAGATCTACCGATTTGATCCCTCAGAAATGGTAGATTCGAATGTTAAAGAAGAGGACGATCTAAATGATCATCAGATCTTCGATAACCTTTTGGAAGAATTCAATTTAATGAAGCAGCCATGAAAATCTTATATGCAATACAGGGAACAGGCAATGGACATTTAAGTAGGGCTAGGGATATTATTCCAATTTTACAAAAGAAAGGAGATCTTGATATTTTAATCAGTGGGATACAGGCCGACGTAGATCTGCCTTACCCAATAAAATATCGTTTCAAAGGACTGAGTTTTATTTTTGGTAAAAAAGGCGGCATTGATTTATTAGAAACTTATCAAAAAGCCAACCTTAAGCAATTATTCAAAGAGATCAATAGTTTACCAGTTGAAGATTATGATCTTGTGATCAGCGATTTTGAACCTGTGAGTTCCTGGGCTTGCAGGAAAAAGCATAAACCTTGTATTGGGTTGAGCCATCAATCAGCAGTTATCAATAACAAATCTCCCAAACCCAAGAAAACTGATTTAGTGGGTAATGCTGTCTTACGCAACTATGCACCTGTAACGGCATCCTATGGTTTCCATTTTGAGCAGTACGATGCTCAGATCTTTACTCCTGTGATCCGTCAACAGATCCGTGAAGCAAAACCACAGGTCCTGCCACATTATACAGTGTATCTCCCTGCATATAGCGATGAAAAAATCATCAAAACTTTGAGTGTTTGTAATAAAATAGAATGGGAAGTTTTTAGTAAGCATAGTAAAAAAACGTATCGTATTAAAAATGTATTGATCAAACCCATTAATAATGAAGCATTCATTGAAAGTTTTATTACTTGTACCGGTGTACTTTCTGGTGCAGGATTTGAAACACCAGCAGAAGCGCTTTATCTGAAAAAGAAACTATTGGTTATTCCAATGAAAGGACAATATGAGCAACAGTGCAATGCAGCTGCTTTGAAAAAAATGGGGGTTCCGGTTATAAAAAGTCTAAAGAAAAAACATATTGCTACTATACAAAGTTGGCTAGATAATGAACAGAAAATAAAAGTTGATTATCCTGATAATACAGAAAAAATTATCAATAACCTGATCAAGCAACATGCTTCAAGTGCTACTATTAAACAAGTTCAATTAGGTGATGGCATCCCAACGCTGAAAAAACTAAAAGCCAAAACATTTGGCAAAATTCTCCATCAACTTGCTGATTAAGCTATGCATTTTACAAAAGAAGACTTTGGTAAAGATTTTAAATGGGGGGTTTCTACAGCAGCTTATCAAATTGAAGGGGCTCATGATTTGGATGGTAAAGGCACATCTATCTGGGATAGTTTTTCAAATAAAAAAAGAAAGATCACAAATGGACATAATGGGAATATAGCCTGTGATTTTTATCATCAATACCCCCAAGATCTCGAGCTGATTAAACAGCTAAACATACCTAACTATCGATTCTCTATTTCCTGGAGTAGGATTTTACCAAACGGAACAGGTGAAATTAATTTTAAAGGTGTTGCCTACTATAATAGAGTAATCGACCTATGCCTGGAATTAGGTATTGAACCTTGGGTAACAATCTATCACTGGGATCTGCCTGAAGCATTACATGCCAAGGGGGGGTGGACAAATAGGGAAGTACTCAACTGGTTTAGTGAGTATGTGCAATGCTGTATAAAATATTTTGGCGATCGGGTAAAACATTGGATGGTATTGAATGAACCAATGGTTTTTACAGGGGCAGGATATTTTCTAGGAGTGCATGCTCCTGGAAAAGTAGGACTAAGTAATTTTCTTGCAGCTGCACATCATGCTGCTTTATGCCAGGCTGAAGGTGGAAGGATCTTAAGGTCACATCAGCAGGAATATAAAATTGGCACTACATTTTCTTACTCACATATTGATCCCCTTAGAGAGAATCATGAAAAAGATTTACGGGCAGTTGTAAAGGTGGACGCATTGTTAAACAGGCTTTTTTTGGAACCTCTCTTAGGGATGGGATACCCAATGAAAGACTTGAAAATCCTCCAAAAGATAGAGAGATTTATGTTGCCAGGTGATGAGCAGAAACTTGCTTTTCAAATGGATTTTGTAGGACTTCAAAATTACACCAGAGAAATTGTGAGCCATGCTCCTTTAATGCCATTTGTACAGGCAAAAATTATAAAGGCTAATAAACGTAAGGTTACACATACATTGATGAATTGGGAAGTATATCCGGCCAGTATCTATCAAGCATTAAAAAGATGGAATAATTATCCTGCGATCAAAGAAATTCTTGTAACCGAAAATGGTGCTGCTTTTCACGACCATTTGGTTGAAAATGAAGTGCATGATGCAGAGCGGTTACAATATCTACAAGATCATATTGAACAAGTGCTAAAGGCACAAAAGGAAGGCGTTAAAGTAAATGGCTATTTTGTTTGGACTTTAATGGACAACTTTGAATGGGCTGAGGGTTATCATCCGCGATTTGGATTAATACATGTTGATTTCGACACTCAAAAGAGAACCATTAAAAATTCCGGTAAATGGTATAGTCAGCTCTTGTTAGACAGGAAGCTCTAAATTATATTAGCTTTATTAAGTATATTGTATTGGCAAAATAGAATACTGCAAATTGCCAATATCATGGAAGATATTTTATTCGATACCGCACTTATTGATGAGATTGGGAGCAAAAGAAGTACTATACGGGTACTTGAATATTATTTGGGAGACTCCCCGAAATTCCTTCAGGATTTTGAAAAACTATTAGCTGATAAAGACCTGTCAAATTTCATACTGAAGGCGCATAAACTGAAAGGTTCACTGGGAATGCTAAAA
Organism: Chitinophagaceae bacterium; assembly: GCA_947371755.1. GTDB lineage: Bacteria > Bacteroidota > Bacteroidia > Chitinophagales > Chitinophagaceae > Sediminibacterium. The sequence goes on along the minus strand of CANBQT010000006.1, from coordinate 86,950 downwards.
GCAGATTTATTAGTATCTTTAATAAATCAAATGGAGACGTCTGCTACTAATGAAAAGAATTTTGACGAATTGCAGGATTTATTAGCAACGCTAAAAGATAAACTCCATATTTTAGATGGACAACTGATACAGGAGATAAAAAAAATCAAAGCAAGTTTGTAAAGAACTTCAAACTTAAATTAAAAAAAGGCATGAAAATACTTGTTGCAGAAGACAACGTTATGTTGTTGAAAACGATAGAATTGAAATTAATAAAAGAAGGCTATGAGGTATTTACAACTCCTGATGGCCGCGAAACAATGAAGGAAATCATCAGATTACGCCCGGATATGATCATTACAGATGTGATGATGCCTTACGCTTCAGGATTAGAAGTGATCAGTATGGTTCGCCAGCAGTTAAAATGGAAGACCCCTATCATTATTCTATCTGCTATGGAACAGGAAGAAGTAGTATTAAATGCATTTGACCTTGGTGCCGATGATTATATAACTAAACCATTCAGCTTGAATGAACTTGTAATTCGGGTTAAACGCTTATTGAACAGAAACAGTTAATCTCAGTTCTGTATATCATCAAATATTTAATACATGCCAGCAACAGATACCTATCATAAAAATATAAACATACTTGGTACTATACTGTTACTACTTTTTTTTATGCCTATTTGGTTATTTCTGATATGGAATTTTTTCCCTAAGAAAAAAATGGTGGTAGCAATAGTGGATAAAACTGTTTTAACAAAAGCTGGTCAGGAACACGTTTCTTTAAATTGGGTATTGTTACAAGAAAAATATAGTAAAACAAACAATGAACTATATAATCATACCCGGGATTATTTTGGATTTTTCCCAGGTGAAAATAAGAATTATGAAGTAAAGGGATTAGAAAGACTCACTTCTCCTCAATTAGATAAATTGAGTGATGATGCAGACCTTGCTTACTTCACAGATGCTTATGGCATCTACAGAAACGAATGGTATGCTAAAGGGGATGAAAAAGAACGTTCTGGAATTATTTATGGTGGTATGTCAGAACAGGATGTTGAGTTTCTTGGCATGATGAAAAATAAGCATAAGCTTGTTCTAAGTGAATTTAATTGCCTGGGTTCACCAACTTCCAAATTAGTAAGTGCAAAATTTCAGGAATTATTTGGAATTGGATGGACAGGCTGGATAGGTAGATATTTTGACTCTTTTGATACTACCATTAATAAAGAATTACCAAAATGGGTGGTGAGAAATTATAAATCACAAAATCAAGGACGTTGGCCTTTTACTAAAGGCGGAATTGTATTTGTACACTCGGATGATCGTATTGTTATTTTAGAAAAAGACAATGACTTAACAGATGAGTTTCCTGAGTTTCAATCAAATGAAGAAGGACAAAACAAATATAAATTACCTGCAAGTTTTTATTATACATTCTGGTTCGACATCGTAGAATCGAATAATAATATAAATCATACTATCGCCAACTTTGTGATTAATACAACTAATCATGGAACTCAATTGCTATCGAAGAACGGAATCCCTGCAAGCTTTCCTGCAATATCACTACATAAAAGTGACGATTATAAATTCTTTTATTTCTCTGCAGATTTTTCTGATAATCCCATCCAGTTAAATACAGCGTATTTAAAATTCGTTCCCTATTTCAGAAAGTTCATGTACAATAGAAGAGACCCAATGGATCGCAAAGCTACTTTCTGGGAAATATATCAACCTATTGTTACTACTATTTTAAATGATTACCATCAGGAAATCAAGGATCGTCATTTAGGTAAATAACGTAAGAGTAAACTATCAGGAAGGATTTTTAAGTTATTTATGAATTGATTATTTTTTAATAAGTAACGATCGAAATTACCTTTTAACTCATTGGCTTTAGCAGGGTTGTCTTCTGGTGTTAATTCCATTTTATCACCTATCCTATATAAGACATTTGAATTAATCATCCAGTTGCCCTGTACGTAATCGATAATCTCTGTTTTGGTCTGCATCAGTGGGTAAGCATGTGTATTTCTGAATCCTCTACTTGTATCCAGTCCACCCCCCATCCAACTTGCCATATCTGGCACTTGCATGTGGTAGCTCTTTTTTAACCATGCTAATAAACTTGGAGTAATATCAAAATGGGTTGAAACAGAAGAAAACTTAGCAGTGCGTTTTAAAAGAGGCGAGTAGATCAATAATGGCACATGATACCTATCAATTTTAGTACTCATTGGGATCTCAGGCATCCGGTGGTCGCCAGTAATCAGGAAAACTGTGTTATTGAAATCGGGCCTTTTCTGGTATGATTTGATAAATTCCCCAATCATTTCATCTGTATAAAGAATACTAGCGTATTGATAGCTATAGTTGCGATATTCTTTCTTTAATGTTTCATTGAACTGAAGTTCATTCATACGTGCCTCAAATCTTTGAAGGTATTTTTCCTGGTCATTTATTTTAAACGGACTATGGGTAGATACTGTAAGAATCAGACTCATACTGGGTTTAGATGAATCAGTATTTGTATTTAAATAATGATCGAATAATTGTTTGTCACCATAACCCCAACTAAAACCACTTGCAGATTGAGGCATTTTCATCACACCTGCAGGAAATGTAGAGCCATCTTTAATTGCATTGATGCCATTTTTATTTAAGAAAATATTCATGTTATCAAAATGAGCGTCTCCACCATAATAGAAAGAGGTACGATAGCCATTTTGTTGCAGTAGGTTTAATAAAGAAAAATGTTTAGGCATATTCTCGCCCAATTCATTGAAACCATTCTTAGCAAATGTCATGGATGAAAGTATCGATGGTAATGCTGCAAATGTTCTTCCTCCTTCACTCAGGAAATTTTCCCAATACAAACTCTTTGAAGAAAGAGAATCAATATTTGGGGTAAAATTTCCCAGGTATGCGCCACTATTTGTAAAAGCTCTTCCTAGGCCTTCTACAAGAATGATCACAATATTTGGTGCTTTTTTAGAACTATCAAAGAATGGAGATAATACGTCTTTGGTACTATCAATATTATGTAAGAATGGGAAGTTTTTCTCATCCACATAACTGAAAGACTCTAATTGCTGATCAGATGGATTCGCAGTTTTTTTAAATCCCCCTTGATAAGTATCAGCATAAATATCTGTGTCTGTTTCTGTTGGCAGAAAATGATTTAAACTGGCATTTAGAAAATAGTATGATTTGTTGAGGGTAAGATTATTTGCGTATTCCTGCCCTGGCTTCAATTTGGTAATTGATTTAGATATAGGAGTAATGAATACAGCACCGAGAATAAAAATAAAAACGAAAACAGCGAGCTCGTTCATTTTTAATTTTTTAGGGAGCCATATAAATAATGCAGTTGCTAGGATCACTAAAATAATCGTAGTAATAATTAAAATGGTAGGCACTCCTCCAGCTGCTCCTAAAGTTTGTTTGATATCTGCCACACTATATCCCCATAAATCAGATCCTAAAGGCACCAAAGTTGTAAGGAAATATTGTACTAGTGAAATCTGGATTAATAACAGCGTTATTGAAACAAAAATGAAAGTGATATCTGCTAATTTTTTATGGATCAAATATGCCAGCAAATAGATAGGGAATAAAACTGCGATAGCTAATATCCAATAAAGGAAATCTTTAGATATAGAAATTAAGAAAACTGATGGGAACGATGCTATACTGCCATGTTTAAAATAGTCTGCAATAAATTCAAAAAACCGAGCACCTACAATGAGGGATCCAAAAACCAATGCCAATGGCAAATAGGATTTAATGCATAAAGAAAAGAAAGTGATAATGTTATTGATAACTGGCAATATTTTAGCCGTAAATACCCATTCAGATCTGTCAACTTCCTTTTTTTGAATAGGAACCCTTCTTACAGCACTTGTAGTAATTTTAGCTAGAGCTAATGAAGTTTTAGATGGAGCTTTTCTGTTTCTTTTACTAAAACCTTGTCTGGTCATTTCTCCCCATCCATTTTCATTGACAATTAAATTAATGAGCCCTCTAATTCCACTCCAAACTATAAAGGGATGGAAATAAAAAGGTTCACTAAGTGCGGTTAATAGTAAGCGGAATATATCTACCCTTCTTTTATATTGATTAAAAGAATAAACCTCCATGAGTATAGCAAATAAAGAATAGAGATATGCAAAACAAATAATGAAAAAGAAAAACACAAAGAAGAAACTCCAATCAATATAGCCTGTTACTGCAAAGCAGATAAATGCAAAAAATCCGAAGAACTCAATGATCGGTGCGCATAATTCAAAAATAAACCAATATGGGTAACTAACTAATCCAAGAATTCGATACTTCGGATTAAAGAACATCACCCTATGTATTTTAAGGGTCTGGAAAGTTCCTCTAAACCATCTGTTCCGCTGACGTTCCAGGATAGCATAATTATTGGGTACTTCTGTCCAACATAAAGGATCTGGAATATATCTGATTACATAGTCCAATTTTTGTTCCTCCATATATCTACGCATACGAACCACCAATTCCATATCCTCTCCAACCGTTTCAGCACTATACCCCCCTGCAGCCATTGCAATTTCCTTATCAAAAGCACCAAAAGCACCAGAAATAATCAATAAACCATTTAATCTACTCCATGCCATTCTACCTAAAATAAAGGCACGGATATATTCCAAAATCTGCATTCTTGGTAAGTAGTCTTTTGCCAGGCGAACTTTTAAAATCTTACCCTGTTCTACTTCGCAGGAGTTGGCTACACGAATCACTCCTCCAGTAGCAATTATACGTTTGGTGGTTTGCTCCATAAAAGGTTTCACCATTTTCAAAAGCGCGTCTTGTTCCAGAATGCAATCCACATCGATACAAATAAAATAGTCTTTTGAAGACAGATTGATCCCGGCATTTAAAGCGTCTGCTTTTCCCCCATTTTCTTTGTCAATAACCAGCAGCTTTTTGTATATTTTTTTCCGACTCTTATAAATGCCTTTAATTTCTTTCGTAGGAAGAATAGCGTTAACAAATATGTCAGTTAATTCAAGATCATATTCTTTGATTAGGTGCTCAAGGCTATCATCTTTACTTCCATCATTAATCACTATGATTTCTAAGTTGGTATAAAATATAGCGAGTAAAGATTTTACATTTTCAACAATCGTTTTTCCTTCATTAAAAGCAGGTGCCAGAATACTTACCGATGGTACATGTTCAGAACTTGCGAGCAATCGGTAGTCTGTGAATTGGTTTTTATGCAGATAATCTTTCGTTTCTCCGATGGAAAAAAGTCCAAGAAAGATAAATGAGATTGACAAAAGCAAACTGTACAGAAAAATCCCGTAAGTGAGCGTGTAATATAAAATGTCGAAGAATAATTTCCAGATCATGTGGTAGAAAGAATATGGTTTACAATACGTTGAAAAGGCTCAGGATTTGATATACTTTTTTCTCTAATCAATTGCATGCCCGAATTTGAACATTTCGAAAGTGCAATTGAGGCTTTTAGTTTGATCAAATTATCCGGATGCTCTAAAATGTTGATCAATGCTGTTGTATCATCTTCCGTTGCCAATTTGCTTAATGCATCTAGTATAATAATTTGATCTGTACGAGAAGCATCATCAAAGTACCTCAAAAGAATTGTAGCAGTTTGGTCGTTTTCTAATCGAACCAATGTTAGTATTGTCTGCGTCCTTACTTTTTCAGATTCATGATGTAAACAATTAGCAATCTCATCAATTAATTGAATTTGCTGGTATTCGTAGCATAGTTTTAATGCAAACACTACAACTGAGCTATTTTCGGAGCGTATCCAGTTAGGAATGTTTGCGCTAAAATCATCTTTGGTAGGGAATCGTTTTAATTGTTCTAATAATTTCAATTGTTGCCAATCGGTGATGGGGTATAATACCATATCTAGAAAATCTAGGCCTTTGAACCCTGTTAAATGTACCAACCCAATTTGAGCTTCGTTACGCAAGTATTCATTGATGGCATTGGCAAATTGATAAATGTCATGATAGGCGTCTTCTTGTTCCATCATGTATAATTCCTGAATACCTCTGGCTATGGTATACCAGTTATTTTTGGGCTGGATTTTATCTAAGGAATATTTCTTTAGGTCAAGCCCAATATAAATAGTAACAATCCTTTCAGCTACTTCACCAGAATAGTTTTGTTTGCTTCTGATTAGTTCATCCACCATATATTGCCTTGCTAAACCATTATCTATCAGACTTCTAAGCTCATCCAATTGTTCGTCTGTTGCAGGTGATTCATCGATAATGAACTGGGAAATTAGTGGCTCTATTTTTGTTCTGATGAGCAGTAATTTAAAATACCTCTTCTTTTTATTATGCAGCATTGCATAGATAGCTATTATCAAAATGATGATAATAACAAGCATGATTTTGATTGCAAAGGACAATGTATTTACATTGATCAACTTACTCATGAATTGTTGAAAAACGTTTAATAAATAGATATGTCCTCCAAATAAGTAAGATGATTTTATACTAACAAACAAAAACATAACTTAAAATGTAGATTAAAAAAAAGTTCCTATTAAAGTTAACGAATTCCACAGAGTTTTATTTTCACGATTACTTTATTTACCTTGCGCCCTCAATCAGCAACATGAAATTCGAAGAAATTATTCTGAATCGTAGTGAGCATAAATGCGAACTTTGCGGGTCAGATCAGTCAGTTAAAGTATACGAAGTGCCTCCTCAAGATAAAACAAGCGAAGCCAATTGTATAGCAGTTTGTATCGTTTGTCAAAACCAAATAGATAAAAAAGCAGAGTTAGACCAGGAGCATTGGAAGTGTTTATCTAGTTCTATGTGGAGTGAAATACCAGGAGTACAAGTTGTTGCATGGCGAATATTGAGTCGTTTAAAAGCCGAAAGCTGGGCCTCTGACCAATTGGATATGTTATATCTGGATGATGATCATCTTGCTTGGGCTAAATCAACTGGAGATCATGAGAATGATGCGAATGTAGATCTGCATCGTGATTCAAATGGTACTATTTTACTACAAGGAGATAGCATTGTACTTACTAAATCACTGGACGTTAAGGGCACTTCCATGAATGCAAAAATGGGTACAATCGTTAAAAACATCCGTTTAGTGGAAGATAATACAGAGCAGATTGAAGGAAAAATCGAAGGCCAGACCATCGTGATTCTTACAAAATATGTTAGAAAACAAGGTAGTTAGATCATAAAAGAAATAAAAAAGCCCTATCATTTTTTGATAGGGCTTTTTTATTTGCAAATCTTTTAGTTTTTTTCCTCACCTGCTGCTTTTAACCATTCTTCCAGACTTTTACAGTTGGAATACTGTTTGTCGATCGATATATAGTAGGTTGGGATATGTTCTTTAAACCACTTCTCTAGGATCTCACTTCTTTTTCCATCAAGAGCCCTGGAAGCGATACGGTTATAATCTTCTTTTAAGTTTTCGCGATGAGGTTCAGTTCTGTTTTTCAAATAAATGATACGAACTTTTTTACCACCTCTTTCATCAGTATATACCTGAGGTTTAGAATAAGTTCCTGGTTTCATGTCTTTTAATGCAATAACCATTTCCTTATCAACTTGATCTAATGTGATAAAAGAACTTCCGTCTCTGCCTGTAACAGCACCAGCACTGAACTTACTACCATCATCGTCGCTATACTTGCTTACAGCGGCTCCAAAACCCAGACTGCCATCTATTAACTTTAATCTAATTGAATCAAGTTTAGTTTTTGCTTCATTGATTTCTTCATCTGCTACTGGAGGTATTCTAAGGATATGTCGAACTACTGCATCATCACCGGCACGACTCACCATTTGAATAATGTGTAAACCAAATTTAGATTTGATCACTCCAGAGATTTGTCCTTCTTTCAATCGAAATGCGCCAGATAAGAAAGCTGGATCCCACATATTCTTATCGTTACGGTTCAAATTATATTGACCTGCATTTTCTGCTTTTCCTGGATCTTCTGAATAGAACTTAACCAGTTGTTCAAATTTCTTAGAACCAGATTCTACTTGTTTCTTGTAATCGTACAATTGCTTAGAAACATATTCTTCTACATCCTTATTGGCTTTTGGTTGAATTACCAGCTGACTGATCTCCATTTCACTTTCATAGAAAGGCAGACTATCTTTCGGGGTCTTATTGTAGAAGGCTTTGACTTCAGTGGGAGTCATTTTAATATTGTCCACGATCTTGCTACGCATTTGATCTGCAAGTTTCTGTTCCTTCATTGCGTCTTTGAAATCTTCTTTCATCTGGTAAACTGTTTTACCCGCGATTTCCTCTAACACTTCTTTCGAACCATAAGAAGCAATGTATTTACGGATACGATTTTCCATTTCGTTATCGATCTCATCATCGTTAACTGTTAATGAATCTTTTTGAGCCTGAAGAACCAGTGCTTTCTGGATAAGCTGACCTTCTAATACCTGACATTCTGTTGGGATAACCACGTTATCCTGACCTTGAGCTTGTCTTTTGATATCAGAGATGGCATTGGTAACATCTGAATTAAGGATGATTTTATCTCCCACCTGGGCAATAATCTTGTCTGCCACAATTCTTTTTGACTGTGATTGGGCACTCAGGAATCCACTTACCAATAAAATAACTATTAATACCTGCTTCATAGATTGCAATATCATTCAAAAATAGCAAATCAGGCCGCGGACGGCCTGATTCACAACTGCTTTTAACAAACTTATAAAGTACGTTTTACTTCTTCTTCTTCGAAAGCTTCTACAATATCCCCTACACGTAGGTCTGAGAAGTTCTTAATGGTTAATCCGCACTCCGTATTAGATGCTACGTCTTTCACATCATCCTTGAAGCGTTTCAAGCTACCTAATTCGGCTGCCTGACCTTCACCTTTCGGATATTCTACGATACCATCACGGATGATACGGATCTTACTGTTACGTGCGATCTTACCTTCCAATACGAAACATCCTGCAACAGTTGCCTTATCGAATTTATACACTTCACGAACTTCCACGTTAGCGGTGATCTTCTCCTGGAATTTAGGTTCCAACATACCTTCCATCGCGCTCTTCACTTCGTCGATTGCCTGGTAGATAATAGAGTATAATTTGATCTCCACACCTTCCGTATCAGCTAATTTATTCGCCTGCATAGAAGGACGAACGTTAAATCCGATTACAATGGCATCGGAAGCTGTTGCTAACAATACATCTGATTCAGAGATCTGACCAACTGCTTTATGTACTACTCTTACCGCAATTTCTTCAGTAGATAATTTTTGTAATGAATCACTTAATGCCTCTACAGAACCATCCACGTCTCCTTTGATGATGATGTTCAATTCTTTAAAGTTACCGAGAGCCAAACGACGACCAATCTCGTCAAGCGTAATGTGCTTTCTAGCTCTCAATCCTTGCTCACGCATGATTTGTGCACGCTTGGTAGCTACTTCTTTAGCTTCAGCTTCGTCTTCAAATACCTTGAATTTCTCACCAGCTTGTGGTGCACCATTCAAACCTAATATTACTACAGGAGTTGAAGGAGGTGCAATATCAATACGTTGGTTACGCTCGTTAAACATGGCTTTCACACGTCCGTAGTGCTGACCAGAAACGATCAGGTCTCCTTGACGAAGTGTACCATTTTGTACAAGGATGGTAGCTACATAACCACGACCCTTATCCAATGATGCTTCAATGATAGAACCTGTAGCTTCTCTTTCAGGATTAGCTTTTAGATCAAGGATCTCAGATTCTAACAATACTTTCTCTAATAACAGATCTACATTCAAACCTTGTTTGGCAGATAATTCCTGGTTTTGGTATTTACCACCCCAAGCTTCTACCAAAATGTTCATTTGTGAAAGCTGTTCGTATATTTTCTGCGGATTAGCTCCGTCTTTATCAATCTTATTAACCGCAAAGATCATTGGTACACCCGCTGCTTGAGCGTGGCTGATGGCTTCCTTGGTTTGTGGCATTACGGCATCGTCTGCAGCAACCACGATAATAGCGATATCAGTAACTTTAGCACCACGAGCACGCATGGCCGTAAAGGCTTCGTGACCCGGAGTATCTAAGAAAGTAATCGCTTTTCCATTAGGAAGCGTTACCTCATAAGCACCAATGTGCTGGGTGATACCACCGGCTTCACCTGCTACCACATTTGCGTTACGGATATAGTCCAATAAAGAAGTTTTACCGTGATCCACGTGACCCATGATGGTAACAATTGGAGCACGTTCAACTGCTTCAATATCATCTTCGTCGTCGTCGTCATCCTCCATGATCTCCTCATCTTCCAATCCTATGAATTCTACTTCAAATCCAAATTCGCTAGCCACCAATTCAATTACTTCCGCATCTAAACGTTGGTTAATAGATACCATGATACCTAATCCCATACATTTTCCAATCACATCAGCGAAGCTCACATCCATTAAGTTCGATAATTCGCTTACAGTAACAAACTCAGTAACCTGTAGTCTGTTATCTTCAGTCATTTCACCTTGATTTTCCGCAGCTTCATCTCTTTTAGCACGACGGTATTTCGCTTTTAAGCTCTTACCACGACCACCAGTTCCAGATAATTTGGCTTGTGTTTCGCGTATTTTTTCTTGAATCGCTTTTTGATCAATCTCTTTATTATCATCTCTGCGAGGAGGAGCGTTACGGTCTCTATTCTGATTGCCGCCACGGTTTCCACCGCCGCCGCCAGCACCGCGATTAAATCCGCCGCCGCCTTGATTACTATTGTTTCCGCCTCTGTTATTTGCAGGAACAATTGGGCGATTTGGTCCGGTTGGGCGAGAAGGTGCACCTACGCTTGCAGCGCCAGCACCTTGTTGTTGATTATTTCCACCAGTATTGGTATTATCTGGTTTTTTATCAATCGGTATACGTTTGCGTTTGCGCTTTTCGTCACGACCCATTGGTTTTGGACGAGTATCGCTATTGATAGGTAAATCAATTTTACCTAAAATTTTAGGTCCTTCTAATTTTTCAGCTCTGATGTTTTCGATTAATGGACCTGCTTCTGAACTTGATTCAGCCTCAGGCACCACAGTAGGAGCTACTGGTGTTATAATCGCCTCTGTTTTTACAGGAGGTATTACAACTTCTGGTTTAGTAGCTTTTGGTTCTGCAGGTTTAGGTGCAGGTGCTTCTGTTTTTTTCGCAGATTTTTTAGGTCTGGTAGAAGAGTCGATCGCGGAAAGATCGATCTTGTTCAATACTTTAGGCCCTTCTAACTCAGGCGCATCGATTTTAGTAACTGATTGTTCTGCAACTTCAGCTATTGCAGCTTGTACTTCTGCAACTTTCGGAGCAGTTTCAGGTTCAACAGCTTTTTCCACTACAGGTGCAGCTACTTCTGCAACCACTATTGGTTCTGGGGTAACTGGAGCAGTAGGTACAGTTGCTTCCGCAGCTTTTACTGGCTCAGTACGCGCAGATTTATCTTCTTTCTTATTAAAAGAGATCTCTTCTTCGTCTTTTTTCTTTCTAGCTTCTGCTTGAGCCCCTTTAGGTATTTCTACCTGATCGGCCTTATTCTTGGCCTGCTTATCTTGTTGGAACTCTGCTTGCAAAGCATAGTAATGGTCTTCCGTAAGCTTTGCGGTAGGCTTTAGGTCGTCGCGGCTAAATCCTTTCTTCACCAGGAATTCAATCAGGGTATCCTGACCAATGTTGAATTCTTTGGCGGCTGCTAACAGTCTTGGTAATTTCAGATCTGACATTCAGTTTTTTTTAGTCAACAAAACAGGGCCGAACCCAGTTTTTTATATATCTCTCATCTATCTTCTCGAACCCGATAGTATATATCAAGAGTCAGACAAAGATAGCTTCTATTAAGCTGCTTATTCTTCAGTATTGAATTCATCTTCCAATACTTTGCGAACTTCCGCAATGGTTTCTTTCTCCAGATCAGTTCTTCTTTCGAGCTCTTCAGCTGATAATTTCAGAACACTTCTGGCAGTATCACAACCAATACGCTTGAATTCGTCGATGATCCATGTTTCAATCTCGTCGCTGAATTCTTCTAAGTCGATATCGAATTCATCCACTACTTCTTCATCTTCACGGAATACATCGATTTCATATCCAGTTAATTCACATGCCAATTTGATGTTTACCCCACGGCGACCAATTGCTAAAGAAACCTGGTCTGCCTTTAAATAAACTTCTGCATGCTTTTTCTCATTATCTAATTCGATATAACTAATCTTAGCAGGAGTTAAAGATCGTTGGATCAACAATTGAATATTGGTAGTGAAGTTGATTACATCAATATTTTCATTTTTCAATTCACGAACAATTCCGTGAATACGGCTTCCTTTCATACCAACGCAAGCACCAACTGGATCGATACGATCATCGTAACTTTCAACAGCTACTTTTGCTCTTTCACCTGGATCACGAACAATCTTCTTAATAGCAATTAAACCATCAAAAATTTCAGGTACTTCAATTTCCAGTAATTTAGAAAGGAATAACGGACTAGTTCTAGAAAGTATGATTACCGGATTGTTATTTTTAAGATCAACTCTTGCAACAACTGCACGAATATTTTCACCTTTCTTGAAATAATCCTGAGGAATTTGTTCTGATTTTGGAAGGATCAGTTCGTTACTTTCTTCATCCAAAAGCAATACTTCTTTTTTCCAAACCTGATACACTTCAGCACTGATGATATCACCCACACGCGCACCATATTTCTGAATCAAAACATTCTTTTTCAAATCGCTGATGCGACTTGCTAAAGTTTGTTTAGCCGCAAGAATGGCACGGCGTCCAAAATCCAGTATATCTATTTCTTCGTATAGTTCTTCACCAACTTCGAAATCGGGTTCAATTTTAACCGCATCGGTGTAAGCCACTTCTGCCAAGGGATCCAGCACTTCGCCATCGTCTACAATCATACGACGACGAATGATTTCCAAATCTCCTTTTTCGGCGTTTACGATCACGTCGAAGTTATCATCACTTCCAAATTTTTTGCGCAAAAGGGTTTTAAAAACGTCTTCTACCACTTTCATCATCGTAGGACGATCAATATTCTCAGCGTCTTTGAATTCCTGGAATGCCTCAATCAGGTTGATACTAGCCATAACTTAATTTTTTTTTCGCTCTGCAGATATTCTGCAACTGATTAAAATTTAATTTGAACCGTTGTTGTTTTTATATTATTAAATGGAACAAGTAATTGTTGCGTTACTGCCTTTTTCCCTTTTCCTTCTGTTGTTTGGATCAAGATATCTTCAGCTGTAACTGCCATAAGCGTGCCAATTTTGGTAGAACCATCTGTAAATATTATTTCCAAATCTCTCCCCACATTTCTAAAATACTGGCGTTGTAATATCAAAGGTTCATCAATTCCCGGAGAAGATATTTCCAAAGAAAAATCACCTTCAGGGTACCAAGCTTTTTCTTCAATCATTTTGTAAAGCGCACGATTGAATTTCACACATTTCTCAATGGATATTCCTTCATCACCATCAAAAAATACTTTGATATTATTGGTAGGCTTGATTTTAACACTCACTAAAAAATAGGTTGGTTCGTCAGCTAAGATTTGGCCGATGAGTGCTTCTATTTGTTGTATTCTTACTTCCATCTTCAAAAATTTCGCAGGTTTTACTACGAATACCTGTCATTTTTTGACGAAACTTCAGGTATGTAAAAAGGAGAAGGGAACGGTAGCCGTTCCCTTCAATTGTTTATTTCCATTGCAAATGTAATGAAAATGATCGAATACTTCCAAATCTGGTTTTAACCGTATATCAGCCTCTCCAACCCTAATAAAGATATTTTGTGCCGATTTTCATCTCTTTAACATCCTAAGTGTTTCGGATTAGTATCTTTGTTTCATTATGATTAAGCTTATTTTTTACGGGCTGGTTATATACCTGATCTATAAACTGGTATTTGAACTGATTATCCCGGTTAGCAAAGCCACTTCTCAAATGAGTGAGAAAGTACGTCAAATGCAACAACAGCAACAACAATTTCAACAGCAACAAGCCAAGCAGGCAGCTCAGCCTCAAAAAGCTGCCCAACCCAATGCTGATAAGGATTATATTGAATACGAAGAGGTGAAATCTTAGTTTTTTTCCTATAAACCGAGTTCAGGTACCGTTATTGGCCATTGTAAATGGATGGTTTTTAATCCCAATGATTGTGCTGTTTCAATGTTTTTGATGGTGTCATCAATAAACAAAGTCTCATTAGCCAGAATACCTTGTTCCTGTAGAATATGTAAAAAGGGTTCGGGATTTGGTTTTCGCATCCCTATATGTTGTGAATAGTATGCTTTTTCAAAAAATGTATCAAAATCCCCATTGCCTGTAAGTTCCTTATAAGATGCTATAAATGCATCGTGGTGGATCTGATTAGTATTTGAAAACAAGAAAATTCGATACTTGGTTTTGATGGTTTCCAGCCATTGCAGGCTTGGCATCCTAAAATCGAGCAATAATGCATTCCAGGCTTTTTTAATGTCATTATCGCTTAATTCAGTGTCAGTGCCCTTCCTAAAAGCTTTATAAAATTCTTCAGGACTAATGGCTCCGGTCTCTAATTGCACAAACAAATCATTCGAATGATGTTGGGTAAACATATCTGAGAATCGGTCAACGCCGAGTTCTATAAAGGCTTTTTCAGTAATTGAAAAGTCGATATTTAACAATACACCCCCTAAATCAAATATGATATTTTTTATCCCTTCCATTTAAAAAATGCTTTAAAATGGTGAAAATACAAATGAATGATTAGTTTTTTAAAACCAATACATTGATGGCAACCTGATCCTGCCATTTTTCTTCATTCACTTTGCAAAAAGGCAAGAGTGCTGTTATAAATGCCTTTCCAACCAGTCTTTGTGGAGTGCTTAATAAAATGGTTTTGCCTTTTGATAAAAATAGAAGGATGAGTTGTAATAGATTTTCAAAATCCTCTGGATCATAATTAACATCGCTCATTAAAATGACTTCTGAATCGATGTCTTCCGGTATTTTGGTCCAATTGATTATCGAAGCTGTCATATTACTGATCCCGTTTAGTCCAATGTTTTCTTTAATAAACCTTACTGCCTCTTGATTGTAGTCGCTACAAAGTACAGATGCTGCATATTGGGAAGCAAATAAGGAGGGCAAACCCAATCCGGCGGCTAATTCCAGCACTTTTTTATTGGTCACCCAATCTGGCTGTTCCTGCATAAAATGGCATAATGCAAATGCAGATGGCCAAAGTTTGGCCCAAAAAGGAAAACTAGTTTTATGGTTGATGTTGGAATAGACCAATTGTAAATCAGCCTGATCAGGAACCCATAGTTGAAGCTCACAATAATTAATCCGAACTATTTCTAATTTCTTTTTCAGGTTGTTTATGTTTGAATCTGATGCAAAGCTAAGGGTAGCAGATAAAACTGTAGTTTCGCAAAAAATTTAATCATGAGTGAAGAAAAACTAACACAGGGCAAAATTCATACAGCTAAGGGTGTCATGACATTTGAATTGTACGATGATGCAGCGCCAATAGCAGTTGCGAACTTTAAAAAATTAATCAGACAGGGTTTTTATAATGGACTTACTTTTCACCGTGTGATTCCAAATTTTATGGTGCAGGCAGGTTGTCCTGATGGAACAGGTGCTGGTGGCCCTGGATATTCTATTCAATGTGAAACCAGTGGCGAAAAGCAAGTTCATGATCGTGGCGTGATGTCAATGGCTCACCGCGGACGCAACACTGGAGGATCACAATTCTTTATTTGTCATAACAGAGCCGGTACTCGCCATCTGGATGGAGTACATACATGCTTTGGAAGAGTCATCGATGGTGTTGAAATAATCGATGAGATCAAAGGTGGAGATGTAATGACAAAAATTGAGATCCTATAAAAATTAATCTACTTTTTTAGGAGGCAGGTCAAACGCAATGGCTGTATGTTCAAAATGACCTTTGTGAGAGCCATCGCAAAATGGTTTGTTCTTGCTTAATCCGCAACGGCAAAGACTTACAACTTCCCTACCGGCTAAGTTGTAAGTCTTTCCATCTTTATCCACGATCTCAAAATCTCCTTCTACCTTTAAAGAGCCGTTATCCTTGACAGTTATTTTAGTTGACATGTTTTCTATTTCGTGCAAGGTATTGGTTTATTTCCCATACACAAAGTTCTCCATCAATTCCATAGATTGAATGGCATCTGAAGCAGAACAAGGATTCTGTTCAGCACCTAAAAAGTACTGCACCACTTTATCAATCATGTGTTGTTGAATATGTGGTTCTTTCGCGAAACTGATTTGCTCTTTTTGTCCTTCCATTTCAATTTCTATAGTATTGCCGAAAACGGGAAAGCTGATCTTGCCTTTTGAGCCAATGATTTCAAAAAGATCTTCTTCCATATTTGCTGCTACTGTGAAACACCAGACACCATTAAAAATAATATTGTTCTCCAATAGCATACTTCCTGTTACGATATCTTCTGCTTGGTATAAACCTGCTTGATTAGTTGCAATGCCAGAAAATGAACTAGCCTTTCCAAAGAAATAATGAACAAGATCTAATTGATGTGGAGCAAGATCATAAAAAATGCCACCCCCTGAAATGCTCGGATCAACTCTCCAGTTCTCAGAAGTTTTAGCAATCATCACAGATTGGTCGGGCTGTAACATTTTGATAGTTACTAATTTGATCTCGCCAATGCATTTCTCATCTAATAATTGTTTCACTTTTAGAAACATAGGTAATGCCCTTCTATAATGTGCGATGGATAATTTTATTCCGGATTTTTCTGAATAATCTTTTATTCTATAACAAGAGGCAACATCAATTGCCATGGGCTTTTCAACATATACTGGTTTTCCTGCTTTCATAGCAGCTATGGCATAAGCTTCGTGATATTTTGGAGGTGTTGCAATATAGATGGCAGTAATATCGGGATCGTTTATTAAATCATCAGCCTGGTGAAACCATTTTGGTACTTGATGCCTGATAGCATAATCTTTTGCCTTGTCAGCATCCCTTCTCATCACTGCAACAAGCTTTGAATATGGAACTTTATTAAAAGCAGGACCACTTTTTAATTCAGTTACGTTTCCGCAACCAATGATCCCCCAGTTTAGCGAATTGATTTTTGCTTCTACAGTAGTGATACTCATTTTAAATATTTCTCTTTCAAACTTACACCCAATTCATATAATATTCGGGTTTGTCATTTTCGATGTTCGAAAAATCATTATAACGTATCTTAGGCAATTCCAAATAAAATAATATGAAACGATTTCTGGTTTTACCCTTTTTGATCATGACATCTTTTACTATGAACGCGCAATTGCGAACAACAAGTTTTATTGAGGATGCGGCGGCAGTACCCAGAGATCATCAATTAGACTTTAGTAAGATAAAAGTTGCTTTGTCATTCGATGCGCCAAAAGGTATAGTGATTGGAAAAGTTGCCTATCAGTTTAGTCCGCTCAGGCCGAAAGTCTCTTCCTTTTTTTTAGATGGGATAAAAATGCAGGTAAAAGAACTTACAATTAATGGACAGCCAACTAAATATACTACTGATAGCGCTGGTATTACTGTATTGCCAATTGAACCATTGGTTTGGAATGTACCATATGAAATGACCATTTCCTATGAAGCAAAGCCAAGGGTGGGCCTCTATTTTATTGGCTGGAATGATAAAAACAATTTAAGCAGAAAACAGATCTGGAGTCAGGGAGAGCAAATTGATAATAGAAATTGGATTCCGATGTATGATGAGCGTAATGATAAATTATTGACTGAAATGAGCGTGACTTTCGATAAAGATTATAAGGTTTTATCAAATGGAAAATTGGCAGATAAACATGAAAATACAGATGGTACTATCACCTGGAATTATGTGATGAGTCATCCTCAATCTCCCTATCTGATCATGTTGGGAATTGGCAAATACGATATCAAAGAAACGCATGCTTCATCAGGATTGCCGATGCATTTGTATTATTATCCAGAATGGAAAGAACGAGTAGAGCCGGTATATCAATATAGCGAAGCAATGGTTGATTTTTTTGAAAAAGAGATTGGAGTAAAATATCCATGGGAATCGTATTCTCAAATTCCAGTCCAGGATTATATGTTTGGTGCTATGGAAAACACTACAGCTACTATTTACGGAGATTTTTATGCAGTAGATACCCGAGGCTTAGTGGATAGAAATTATGTAGGAGTGAATGCACATGAATTGGCACATCAATGGTTTGGAGATTGTGTAACGGCACTTAGTGATGCACATCAATGGCTACAGGAAAGTTTTGCAACTTATTATAATCAGATGTTTGAGAGAGAAGTATTTGGAGATGATTATTTTAACTGGTCTAGAAGGGGTGCACAAAATGCGTCGGTTGATGAATCATTGAAAAACAAATTTGCAGTGGCGCACAGTGAGGGTGGCGGTACAAGGGTATATGGAAAAGGTGCATTCGTTTTAAATTTGCTCAAGCAAGTGGTAGGTGGGAGAGAAGTATACAATAAAGCCATTAAACATTATTTAGAAAAACATGCTTATCAAAATGTAGATACGCACGATTTATTGATTGCCTTTGAAGAAACAACAGGAATGCAATTGGACTGGTTTTGGACAGAATGGTTAAATAGAGGCGGAGAGCCTAATTATCATATCAGTTACTCAGATGCGGGCACTAAAACAACTGTTGTGGTAAGACAAACGCAAGCTTTGACGGATGTTACTGGGTATAAGAATGGATTATATAGAATGCCCATTTGGATAGAAGTTGTTTATAAGGATGGAACTAGTTTTAAAAAACAGTATACCATACAGGAGCAAACTGAGATCATAGATATTCAGAATACTGAATCTAAGAAGTTAGATTATATACTTTTTGATCCGGGCAATGAGGTATTAAAATCTTATTCATTTGAGAAGCCATTTGAAATGCTTGCCTCCCAGGCTATCAAAGCAGAAAACATGCTAGACCGATATGATGCTGTGATGGCAATGCGTGGTATTGATATAGAAAAAAAGAGAACAGTTTTAGAGAAAGCTTTCAGAACAGAAAAATTCTTTGCTGTAAGATCTGAAGTGATTTCACAATTAGCAAATGATGCACAAAGTATACCACTAATTAAAGAGGCCTTGATCGACAAGGATGTAGCTGTCAGGAAAGCTGCTTTGAGAAATGTAAATCCTATTAACCTGGGATTAATATCAGATTTTGAAAAATTACTTACAGATTCTTCTTATGAAATAGTTGAATTATCGTTACAAAAGTTAACTGCATTGAATTCAGCTAAGACTCTAAGCTATTTAAATCTTACAAAGAATATAGAGGGCAACTTAGGGAAACATGTAAAAGTGCGTTGGTTAGAAATTTCCTACATCTATACAGGGAAGAAACAATTTGCAGATGAACTAGTAAACCTTACAAGTAGTTCTTATGAATTTAGAACAAGAGGGAATGCTTTCTCAGCTTTAAAAAGGATGAATTATTTTGATGAAAACCTAACTGCAAATTTAATAGATGGTTTATTGAGTGCCAATGTACGACTAAGTGGCCCTGCGAATGATCTACTTAAATATTTTTATTTACAGGATCAGTATAGAAAACCAATCAGCAATTATATCGCAACACAGCAATGGTTTCCATGGCAAAAAGCTATTTTAAATGCGAATGGGTTTTAAGTGGATAGGTGATATGTAATAAAAAAGCTGACCTGCCCTGAACAAGTTTATGGACATGTTCGGGCAGGTCAGACGATTGCTTGTAAAAAAACTACATCCTATTTAATGGTACATTGTGCTAAAGCTATTTCTTCCATCAGGTCGTTATAGCCAACTACTAGTCCTTGAACTTTTACTTTTGATCCAACTTTCAAATCTTTTATTTTGCCAACTTGGGTTGAGTCGATATTACAGGCTATATTATTAAGTGTAACGGTTACACCAGAAACGGTTGTGATATCACCTTCTATTAATACTGCCTGATTAATATATAGTTTGTTTGCTTCTACTGCATTGTCCTTAAAGGCTTTTGAAAAAGCCTCGGCTGTCATTTCAAATTTTGCTTTTTCAGAGGAAGGATCTCGATGTTTAACCGATGATGTCATTGCCATTCCCAGGTCTACTACCATTTGTGTGGCTTTTTCTCTGTTGAAAGCAACCCAAATCACCACTACCACTACGATTGCAAGGATGGAGTAAATAATTTTCTTTTTCATTTTTTCTATTGATGCATTGATAAATCTGTAATAAATGTAAAATTGACACTAACAAAATCCCTAAAGAATGACAATAAGCATAAAAAAGACTGATAAAAGTCATAAAAAATAGTGTCTATTATCATTTAAATGTAAAAATTACACTTATAATTTTGACTCCGAAATTTAGATCCCACCTAAGTTATTTCTGGAGCAAAAAATTGAAAAACCTATTCACTACTCCAACAGATCATTCAATTAAAATTAAGTGTATGAAAAAAACGGTTTACAACCAAAAGGGCATCTTGTGCCTTGTCAGCATGGTTTTAATCTCACTGTTATTGGTGCAGTGTAAGAAAGACGGGACAAATGCAAGTACTGTTTCAAGATCATTAGTGAATCAACCTGATTCCACTATTTTCTCACCTTATTATGATAGTACCATCATTGCATTTGCTGATACGAAGCCAGGCATTAATGATATTATTGTAACAAAAAGTGTTCGAAGCATTATTAAGAACAATTGTGTTTCTGCAGGTTGTCATGGTGCAGGAGGTGTTAAACCAACTCTTGATACATATGAAAGTGTAAAGAGTATGGTTGTAGCAGGAAATCCAGAGGCTAGCCAATTATTTCAAATGGTAACTACCAGTGATCTGAATAAAGCAATGCCACCGATTAATTACGGCGTTGATTTAACTGTTACTGAAAAATCTATTATTTATAACTGGATCAAAAATGGCGCGAAAGACTATCCGACATTGGTTGATTTTCGCCCTGCAGCCGTTGCATTAATTGGAATTGGTTGTTCATCTGGAAACTGTCATAATACTGCAACTGCTACAGGTGGTTGGGCAAGAAAAGGTTTATTAGGAACGCTTACAACAGCTGATTCAACTACATTTTATTTCCAGAATCAAACTACTGGATCTATTACAACATACCCTCAGTTAAAAGAACCTAAACTAACTTCAGTTTGGGCTGCCTATAAAGATAGTGTTCGTAAGTTTTATACTGATACATTAGCTAATGCAAGTTTCAGACCTTATGCCACATTTGGTACTCCTGTTTCTGCAATTAGTGGCCGCGGGCCATTAAATACTTATGATGATCAATTGTTAGACGTTCTAGCTCCAAAATCAATCAGATCCAATAGTTCAGTTGTTTTTGTAAATGGTGCTGGAAAAAGCTTTTATGTAAAAGGTGATAATCTAAATGCCAGTAGTTCATTATTGTCAAGAGTGGATACTACCATCTTATTGGCAAATCCTCGTACAAAAGTCTGGGCTACTAAAAATCAGGGTGATATGGCTTATAGTGATGGCGGATTAAGACCATCTGATATCGCTATCATCAAAGCCTGGTATTTCAGTGATCCAAATATTCCAGATGTATGGAAATATGGTACTGATGGTGCAGGCATTTTCAAATACACTTATTCAGGAAAAATCATTGTAAAATAATAGTAACCCGAAAAAAAATTTTATGAATAAATTATTAATATATCTGGGAGTGATTGGCGGAGTGCTGCTATTCTTCTCTTGTTACAATAACAATAAGGATATTACTAAACCAACGGCAGCCGGACTAGCTAGTATTTCATTCCGTGATGATATCGTTCCCATTGTTACCTCTGGTGCATGTGGTTGCCACATAAATGGAAAAGTTTCTAACGCCGTTCCATTTGCCATCAAAGACACCATTTATTATGGAACTATTCAATCAAGATCATCCGTTTTTGATAAAATGGCAAAGGGTTCAGACCATCCTGGTGAGGGAGGTATCTTCTTTACACCAGCTCAGGCAGAGATCATTAAAACTTGGGTAGCACAAGGTGCAAAAGACAACTATGTACCACCAGCTATAACAGGGCCAGTTACTTATACCATTAATATCGTTCCTATTTACAAACAAGTTTGTAAAGGAAGTGCATGTCATGGTGGAGTTGGACCAAACTTAGATTATGCAAAAATGGTGTCAGATAAAGATCAGTTATCAGCCATGATGGCAAGTTCTGGAGCATCCGGACATAAAGGAGGTACGCTAAGTTTAGATGCAACTACCACATCTACATTCCTGGCTTGGATTACTCAAGGACAACCACTTTAAAAAAATATACCCCACAAACTTTAAAAAACATTTTATGAAAAAACTCACATTATTCGCATTCTTTTTTATCCTGGTTGTAAACTTGATCAATGCTCAAACTTATAAAACCAGGGATGCTAATATTTACTTCAATCCTAATAAAGATTTAAGCCATAAGGACTATGCTTCACAAAGTAAAGAAGGAACAGCCGTTTTAAAAGTTGAAACAAGTGAAGTGGCTTTATTGGTTCCTATGAAAACCTTCCATTTTAATAATGCTTTATTAGAAGAACATTTTAACGAGAATTATTTACATACAAATAAATTTCCTAACGCAACTTTCAAAGGAAAATTAACTGGCTTTAATAAAGATCAGTTAACCAAAGATGGTGTTTATAATATGTCATCTGAAGGTCAGGTTACTTTACATGGTGTTACCAAAGATTTTAAAGCGCCAGTTAAAATGACTGTAAAAGGTAAATCTGTAACATTCGATTGTTCTTTTAAAATTAAAGCTGAAGATTTTGCAATAGATATTCCTGGTTTAGTTAAGCCAAAACTGGCTGATCTTACTCCAATTGATGCTGCCATTGTATTTCAATTAAACTAATTGATTTAGTCTAAAAAACAACACATGAAAAAAACATTATTATATTTTATGCTTGCATTTTGCTTTGTTTTAAAAGTAAGTGCACAAGACGACTTATTGGGAGATCTGGTTAAAGAAGACTCTTCAAAAGTTAAGCACAATATTGCAACTGCCACTTTTAAGTCAACACGCATTATCAATTTACAAAGTGTTGAGATGACTGGTAAAGGCAATCTTCAATTCATGATCAGCCACCGTTTCGGATACCTGTGGAAAGAGAACAAAGGTTGGTCAAATGTGGCTCAGTTATTCGGATTGAATTCTGGCTTTGCAAACACATATATGTCTTTTGACTATTCCTTTACCGATTGGATGAATACAGGTTTTGCTGCAACAGGAAATGCGCAGTTTGAAACTTGGGCTAAATTCAAATTATTGAAACAACAAACTGGTAAGAAAAATATTCCAATTACTATTTCCTGGTTTTCTTTAATGCACTGGGATGCTTCTGAAGGTCCTAGTCCGGATGATCTTGCCTGGAATAGATTGTCATTCTTACATCAGATTTTGATAGCTAGAAAATTCAGTGAGAACTTTTCATTGCAATTGATACCATCTTATATCCATTATAACTATGTTCCTTATGGCATCAACAATACCAATAATATTTTCTCTTTGGGCATTGGAGGCAGAATGAAATTATCTCATAAAACTGCCATCACTTTTGAATATACACGTCAATTAAATGGTTATGAGAATTTATTAGATGAATCTGCATCTGCAGTAAACTATGTTCCAGATGTTTTATCATTAGGATATGATTGGGATACAGGCGGACACATTTTCCAATTCTTTATTTCTAGTGCCTCTTCAGCATCTAATATTGCTCAGTTAAGTACTAATTCGAATCAAATGAAACCGGGTAATTTCTCCATCGGTTTCAATTTGAACAGAAGCTACGGTATTAAAAAAGTAGTTCAGACACACTAATTTCATTTGTGTTTTATATTTAAGGACAGGCCCCAGTTCTCTGGGGCTTTTTTGTATTTAAAAATGTCAAACTTGCAAAAATTCTTCATTTTGCCGATTTATTGTTAACAAAGGACGAATTAGTCTTAAATTTAAATGTTCAAACATTTATTCAATGTTTACAGGCCTTTCAGCTTGTTTCAGCTCTTTTTTTGCTTTTAACTGTATAAAAATTGGTTCATAAATATGACTTATGTCATAAAACTGTCTGATAACAGTCATTTGAGTTCGTTGTTTAAAGTTTGAACATTTGAATGTCTTTAAATTTTAACACTAAACAGACATATATGAAAACCACTTTTGTTCTCTCTTTTTTCATTGCAGTGACTGTATTTTTTGTGTATTGCACAAAAACTGCACAGATCGTTGCTCCAGCAACTTCTTCAAGTACAAATGAGTTGCTTTCTTATAAGACTTCAGTAGCACCCACAATTGATGGTACCGTAGATGCAATCTGGGATAATGCAACCAAATTACAAGTAACTCCAACAGTTCCTGATCCAGGTAATGGTTTATTTGCCGGATATCAGGGAACTCAATATCCTGCTACTATTCGTTCTATGTATGATGGAACGAGTATTTATTTCTTAGCAGAATGGAATGATCCAAGTAACTATCAGGTACAACCTTGGTATTTTAATGCTTCAACTAAACGTTGGGCACAAAGAGGGAATGGCAGAACTTATGATGCTAATGGAGTATTAATTAAAGAAGGAATGGGTCAAGATCAGTTAGCGATGTTATGGAATATTGATGCTTCTACTCCTAAGTTTGTTACTCAAACATGTTATGCCAGCTGTCACTTATTCACACCTTATAGAAATTTTGCTGGTGTAATGGTTCCAAATAAAAGTGCAAACCACTATACCAATGGAGCTAATGAAAAAATTGATATGTGGTGGTGTCATTTAAATAAAGATTTAGTAACAGGACAAATGGATGACCAATACCAAGACTGGGCTGGTGGTCCTTCAGTAACAGATACTGTTGGTGGTTCAGGAAACGGACGTCATGCTGATGACCTTACCCCTCCATCTCCTTTTACAACTTCTTATATTAATAACAATACCAATGCAAGCAATGGTGCTTTCAATAATTCACAAAGTTTGAAATTAGATGGTACAGGTGCATCAGTAACAGTTCCAAAATGGATTGTACCAGATGCAGTGGGTGCTAAATATTATTTAGCTACAGATACTTTGGCTGGTGGTAAAGCATTAAAAGTGACTGGTGTTAGCAGTACAGGTGTACTGACTTATGTAGGTGGAACTCTGGATCCAAATGGTAAAGCAGAATATTTAGATGATGCAACAACTGGAATTGCAGTTGGATCAAAATGTATCCCTTCATTTATTTCTGCTCCTTTAACTATGGGTCGTGCTGATATTACTGCACAAGCTACCTACACTGGATCTGGTTGGATCTTGGAATACAAGCGTTTATTAAAAACTCCAGATGTGTTGAAACAAGATATCGATTTCAGCAGTTTAGTTGATCAACCATTTGGTATGGCGATCTTTAATTCATCCAATTACCAACACGGAATACAACCAAACTTGTTGTTGAAATTTCAGAAATAAGTAACCCACTGTTTTACTAAAAACAATTATCATGTTAAAGAAAAAAACAGCGCTTCTAACTGTTGGGGTTACATCAATGCTGCTCCTATTTTCAGGATGCTATAAAACTACCACCTTGGTTGTTAACCCAGGAGATAGTATTACAACTGAAATGAGTTATGCAAATGATATCAACCCGATTTTTCAGAAAAGTTGCGCACTAGCGGGTTGCCATGTTTCTGGCGGGAAAGCTCCCGACTTAACAAAAGACAACTCATTTAAATCATTGACAGTCGGTGGTTATATAAAAGCTTCAGATCCAGACAATAGTGATCTATATCAATGGTTAAGTGGAAAAAAATCTCCAGTAATGCCATTAGGAGCAGGACCAGATCAGGCTATCAACGGTAAAGTTTATGCTTGGATTAAACAAGGTGCAAAAAACAATTAAATAAAACACAATGAAAAAATATATCATTCATTTCCCTTCTTTCCAGCTTAGACTACTGTTGCTTCTTTTGGTGGCTACTGTGATCACTGGAACAGAATTGAAAGCACAGGATGCAACTGCTGAACCAGTAGTGAAAAAGAAATCCTATGTTAAAAATACTTTTGAAGGAAACTTTCTGATTGATAATCAAACTGTAATGGTGCCTATTAAAGGAACATTCGAATTCGATATCAATCACCGTTTCGGAACAATCGACCATCAGTTCACAGATCTATTTGGATTATTCGGTGGAGCCAATATGCGTTTAGGTTTTAGTTACACTCCTATCAAAGATCTTCAGATAGGATTTGGTGCCAATAATTACAATATGATAGTAGACGGTAGTTTAAAATATGCAGTTGTTAAACAAACAAAAAATAATGATATCCCTGTATCAGTAACCCTTTTTGGATCTGCTGCTATGGATACCAGAGCTAAAAGCGATGCGTTGCCTATTGTTACTACCAGTGACCGTTTCTCTTTTTTCAATCAGTTTATTGTAGCACGTAAATTCTCTGAAGCATTTTCAGTGCAAGCATCTTTTAACTATGCACACTTTAATAGTGTTCCAGGATATTTCGATATAAACCATATTGTTCAGACTGCTACTTTAAATGATCATTATTCAGTGTCAGCAAGTGGCCGTTTCAAAATTTCGCCTAAGACTTCTATCATAGCGAATTATGAACAACCCTTGTCGCAACATCCTTTGAATAATGTATATCCTAATATTAGTTTTGGGTTAGACATGAAGTCAAGTGGACACGATTTTCAGGTGTTTTTCGGAAACTATGGAAATACCATTCCACAATACAATTCTGTGTTTAGTGAAAACGATTTTACAAAGGGACAGTATGTGATTGGATTTAATATTTCTAGACTTTGGAATTTTTAAGGCGATAAAAAATTAGTAACTTTTAGTAAATAAAACAGAACACAAATGAAACACGTAATCACCCTTTCTCTTTTGGCAGTATTTGTATTCGCTGCTAGTTTCACTTTCATGCCGAACAAGCCTTGGCCAGTTCCTGATAAAGATGCAAAAAAGGCTAACCCCGTAAAAAATGATGCTGCTTCAGTTTCTGCAGGTAAAGCATTATGGAGTCAGCACTGTTCATCTTGTCATGGTAAAACGGGTTTAGGTGACGGAAGTAAAGCGGCACAATTAAAAACTCAGCCAGATGATATGTCTAAGGCGGCTTTCCAAACTCAATCAGATGGATCTTTATTTTATAAAGTTTCAGAAGGAAGAGATGATATGCCATCTTTCAAAAAGAAAATTCCGGATGCAGAAGATATCTGGAACGTAGTTAACTACATGCGTACTCTGAAAAAATAGTCGCATATCCTTCAAGGAAATATTAAAAGGCAGTATCGATACTGCCTTTTAAATTCCCTCAAGTTTCGCATATAAAATTTCTTCACTTTCAAGTATAGATCATGCAAGAACAAGAAACTGTTTCGAAAGAACAAAATACCAGAAGGGCAGCACTAATGGGAATCGGCATCCTGTCGATTTTTAGTTTTCTCACCATGGGTTTCTTTTCAAAGAAAAAAAATATAATAGCCTGTGCTCCCACGCCAGACGAAAAAAAGACCATGAAATTTTTAACCCAGGATGGTCAACTTGTTGAAGTTGATATTTCTAAAATCAATTCCTTAAAAGAGAAAGCCTCTAATCAGGAAATGCAACAATGGGTAAAAAGATAAATCACATTTAAATTGTTTCAATGAAAACCAACGATACCTCCAGAAGAGAATTTATCTCGGCTACCTTGTTAGCCGGACTAGCTGTTACTGGTTGTTCTACAGGAAAAAATCCTTTCGAACCAGATGCAGCAACTATAGAAACAGTGAAGCCCTCTGGCGAAATGATCAAGCTGCTTTCTGTTGACGGAGAAGTGATAGAAGTTGATAAAGCTTTCCTAAAGCCAGTGCCATCATTGCCCCAGGTGTCTAATGAATTGGCAAGACAAGGAATCCCGGGTAAGAAATTTGTCATGGTAATTGATCTTTCCAGATGTAAAAGTTTGAAGAAATGTCAATCGGCATGTAACCATATGCACAGTATACATCCAGGACAAAACTGGATTAAAGTATATCCACAACAAGAAGCTGAACATACAGCTCCTTATTGGCAGCCAACTACTTGTATGCATTGTGATGAACCTCCTTGCGTAAAAGTTTGTCCTGTTGATGCTACATTTAAAAGACAAGATGGTATTGTATTGATCGATAGCGACCGTTGTATCGGTTGTAGATTCTGCATGGCTGCTTGTCCGTATTCAACCCGCGTATTTAACTGGGAAGACCTGAATCTTCCTAAAGAAATTGCTGATAAACCATACTCTTGCGAAACAAGCGTTCCTCAGAAAAAAGGAACAGTTGGTAAATGCGATTTCTGCCCAGACATGGCCAGAAAAGGTGAATTGCCACATTGCGTTTCTGCTTGTCCGAATGGAGTATTCATGTTTGGCGATATGATCGAAGATTCTGTTACCAACGGTTCTGAAACATTTAGATTCAGTGAATTGGTAAGAGATAAAGCT
The DNA here is from genome assembly GCA_947371755.1 of Chitinophagaceae bacterium. GTDB lineage: Bacteria > Bacteroidota > Bacteroidia > Chitinophagales > Chitinophagaceae > Sediminibacterium. Next base: position 58,455 of record CANBQT010000006.1, on the reverse strand, counting down.
GGATATCGTTTGATGGAAGATCTGGGTACTAAACCTAGTGTGTATTATTTACCACCGGTTAACAGAAACTTCCCTTTTGAAAACAAATCAGAAACTGAGGAAAATAAAAAAAGTTAACCCTAAATCATAGATCGTGGAAAGTTTAGCAAAACAACAAATAATTGAAGACCTGCTACCACAAAAATTTGGTAAAGCAGGAAAGATTTGGGTTGGAATATTATTAGCATTTTGTGCCCTAGGTTTCGTAGCGTACTGTTTACAATTAAAAAATGGGTTGGTTGTTACAGCCATGCGTGACTATGTGTCTTGGGGCATTTATATTTCAAACTTTGTATTCTTTGTGGCCATCAGTCTGGTAGGATCATTGATCACTGCAGTTCTGAGGTTAACCCAGGCAAAATGGAGTACACCTCTTACTAGGATCGCAGAAATCATCGCGGTATCAGCTATCACATTTGCTTCGATCATCATCGTAGTAGACATGGGGCGCCCTGATCGCTTTTATAATTTATTTCTGCATGGCCGTTTACAGTCGCCCATTGTTTGGGACGTCATTGTAATCACAACTTATTTCTTTGTAAGTATTCTTTTATTGTATTTCCCATTATTGCCAGATATGGCGATTATGATGAAACACAAAGATGTTACCGGAATGCCCTGGTTGAATAAGATGTATACTTTCTTAGGATCATTCTGGAAAAACACTGCAGGTCAAATTCATATCAGTGAAAAAGCGATCAATATTTTATCGATCACTATTATTCCAGTTGCATTTGCCATTCACACAGTTACTTCCTGGTTATTTGCAACTACTTATCGCCCGGGATGGGACAGTACCAACTTTGGAGCCTACTTTATTTCTGGTGCATTCTTAGTTGGAGCAGGTGCAGTTGTGGTTGCCATGTATGTATTCAGAAGGTCTTATAAACTTGAAAATTATATCAAGGATGAGCATTTTGATAAAATGGGTAAGGTATTAGTTCTATTAGCTTTATTGTATTTGTATTTTAATGTGAACGAATTTTTGGTGCCGGCTTTCAAAATGAAAAAATCGGAAGAAGAGCATTTGATGGGATTATTTACTGGAGAATTTGCGATTGTATTCTGGTTCGCTATTTCTACAGCTATGCTGATTCCTATTTTAATACTGATCACAAAAAAAGGAAGGAAACCATTCCCCGCTTTCATTGCAGGTATATTAGTGGTAATTGGTTCATGGTTCAAAAGATATTTAATTGTAACGCCAACTTTACTCCATCCTTTCTTGCCTATGACCGATGTACCAGAAGTTTACAAGCACTATTTTCCAACCTGGCAGGAATGGTCCATTGCATTAGGTTCTTTAGCAGGAGCACTTTTGATCATTACCATTTTTGCAAGAATATTCCCAATTATTCCAATTCAGGAAACCATCACCGAAATCGAAGAACATGAACAAGCATAGCAAAATATTTTTTACCGCTATACTATCACAGTTATTAGCGATCGCTGCTTTTGCGCAGGCAGAAAAGACTGACCTCTCTTTGAGCATTAGTTATTTCAACAGTAACAACCATGTACAATATTTGGTGGCTCATGCTAAATCAAAGATTGATGGTAAGTTTCAGATGATCCCAAATATCAACCTTAGTTTTTATATAGCTACGGAAGATGCTGCTAACTTATTAGGTAAAGCAGTTACCAATGATAAAGGAGATGCTTTGTTGTTTATTCCTCCAACTGCAAAAGACGAATGGAAAAAATCAGCAAAAGTTAGTTTTATCATTGTGTCGCAAAAAACCAAGGACTTCGATGAAGCAAAAGGCAATGTAGAAATTACTAAAGCAAAGATTCAAATTGATACAGCTGCTGACAGAAAGATTACTGCAACATTAATGGAGTTAAAGGATACTGTATGGACTCCGGTTAAAGCAATTGATGTTAAAATTGCAGTGAAGAGATTAGATGCAGATTTAAATGTAGCTGAAACACCAACTTATGCTACAGATTCATTAGGAGTTGCCAGTGCTGATTTCAAGAGAGATAGTTTACCAGGCGATTCAAAAGGAAATCTTACGTTGATTGCTAAAGTGGAAGATAATGATGTATATGGAAATCTATCTGCTGAGAAGATTGTTCCCTGGGGCAAGTCAATCAAATATTATACAGAATTCGATAAAAGAACATTATTTGCCAGAAGAGGAAAATCACCTCTTTGGTTAGAATTATTGGCCTATTCAATTGTAGTTGCTGTTTGGGGAGTATTGATCTATTTATTTGGACAAATTAAAAAGTTAAAACAGCTAGGCGTTAATTAGCAGTTACAATTTAATGGTAACCAACGTTAACAGGCGAACTTAGGTTCGCCTGTTTTATTTTATACCTTTTCATTTATGTAAAAATTTAAACAGTTTCAATTTCTTGCATTAAATTCAGGGCTACCTAAAACTCTGTTATGCGGAAAATTGTATTGATAATTTTTGTTTTATTTTGCTCATTTGCTATTGTTGTAGCACAAACTATACCTACTCCAAAATCGCATTTTGGATTTTCAATTGGTGATAATTACCAACTAGCCACATTTACACAAACAGAGTTATACTTAAAAAAAATAGCAGCCATTTCTAAAAAAATGAAATTGGTTTCTATTGGAAAAACAGAAGAGGGTAGAACACAATACATGGTAATTGTATCTGATCCATCAAATCTTGCAAAGCTTGATAAGTATCAATCAATCTCACAAAGAATGGCTCGGGCAGAAGGGTTAACAGATGCAGAAGCCAAATCATTGGCCTCCGAAGGAAAAGCTGTTGTGTGGATAGATGGTGGTTTGCATGCAACAGAAGTAGTTGGGATTCACCAATGGATTGAATCCTTATATCAGCTGATCACCAGAACTGATGAAGAGACTAAAAGGATCTTGCAATCAACCATCATTTTATTTGTGCATGCTAACCCCGATGGACAGGAATTAGTATCCAATTGGTATATGCGTAATCAGGATACTTTAAAAAGAAGCACATCTAATTTACCAAGACTCTATCAAAAATATATTGGTCATGATAATAACCGCGACTTCTATATGATGAATATGAGTGAGTCGAGGAATATGAGTAGACAGCAATATATCGAGTGGATGCCACAGATTTTATATAATCACCATCAAACTGGTCCAGCTGGAACAGTGGTTGCTGGTCCTCCTTATAGAGATCCTTTCAATTATGTGTATGATCCATTATTGGTTACAGGGATTGATGCAGTAGGTGCAGCCATGAGTAGCAGATTAAATGCCGAAGGTAAACCTGGTTATACCATGAAGAGTGGTTCTGTATATTCTACCTGGTGGAATGGAGGATTAAGAACAACCGCTTACTATCATAATATCATTGGATTATTAACGGAAATCATTGGTAATCCAACGCCAAGTAAAATACCATTTGTTCCCAATCGCTTAATACCCAATAGTGCAACACCATTTCCGATTGAACCTAAGCAATGGTATTTTAGAAACTCAATTGATTATTCGATCTCTTTAAACTATGCGGTATTGAATTATGCTGCCAGGTATAAGGATGAATTATTGATGAATATATATACCATGGGTAAGCATGCTATAGAAGCGGGTAGTGGCGATCATTGGACTTTATCACCTAAAAAAGTAGAACTGGTTACCGATTTATATAAAGAGGATAAAAAGGAAATAAAGGGCGATACATTACCTGTAGATTATTTTGGCAAAATTTATCGGAAGCAAGAATTAAAAGATGCAAGAGGATATATCGTACCAATCAATCAATCAACAACGGCTGTTAATTTCATCAATATTTTGATCAATAGCGGAATCAAAGTGGAAGTGGCAAAAGCTGATTTTACTGTAGCAGGAAAAAATTATCCTGCAGGTTCCTATATCGTAAAAACCAATCAGGCATTTCGTGCGCATGTAGTTGATATGTTTGAACCACAGGATCACCCAAATGATTTTCAATATCCTGGCGGACCTCCAGTGAGGCCCTATGATGCAGCTGGATGGACGCCTGCATTTACGATGGGTATCCAGTTTGATCGGATCTTGGAATCTTTCGACGGACCATTTGAAACAATTCCTTATGGCCAGGTTCAGGTATCAAAAGGAAAACTGCATGAGTCATCAAATGCAATAGGATATTCTTTCTCTTCTAAAGACAATGCAAGTGTTATTCTCTTAAATGATCTATTGAAAGCTGGGATATCTGTTTCTAAAAATGAAGATAAATTGTGGGTTGCTAATACTGCTTCTGTTTTGCCCTTGTTGCAAAAAGCAAGCAATGAGTATGGCTTGATCATTACTAGTGAATCAACTAATCTTTCGGGTACAGTGCCAGTATCATCAAAGAGAATTGCGCTATGGGATTCATATGGTGGATCTATTCCTGCTGGTTGGGTAAGATGGATCCTAGAGCAATATCATTTTCCGTTTAGCATAATATATGCGAAAGAGATAGATGCAGCTTCTTTGAAAAACAAATATGATATGATTGTATTTGTGGGAGGGGCCATTCCATCTATGCGTACAGAAGCACCTAATGAGTGGGATGAAAAAGAACCGAAAGAAGGAGAAATTCCAGCAGAGTTCCAACCCATGCTTGGTAAAATAACTGCAGCTAAATCTATTCCTGCCTTAAAAGAATTTTTAGAAGCTGGGGGAGATATTGTAACCATTGGCACCAGTGCCAATCTTGCTTATCACTTGCAATTACCAGTTCGAAATGCTTTGGTTGAAATGGTAAGTGGCAAAGAGAAAAACTTACCTGGTGAGAAATTTTATATTCCGGGTTCAGTGATGCAAATAGCGATTGATAATAAACTAAAAGAAAATTGGGGAATGGGGAATAAAGCAGATGTCTATTTTAGTGCCAGTCCAGTTTTTAAATTACTTCCAGGTGCCATTTCCAATGGCGATGTTACACCACTAGCCTGGTATGCTACTGATAAAACATTAAGAAGTGGTTGGGCATTTGGGCAAGCCTATTTACAAGATGGAGTAGCAGCTTTTGCGGCAAAAGTTGGTAAAGGCCATTTATATGTATACGGACCGGAAATTACTTTCCGCGGACAAACACACGGTTCTTACAAAATGTTATTTAACCAGTTATTTGACTTAAAATAAACTAATTGTTTTTAAGTAGTTTAGGAGGGAGGTGAAATAATTTTGGTAAATTAGATGTACATACATACATTTGTGTTGTGAAATTAGAGCAGGCCATAAAAAGTACTAAGTTTAAAAGCGAAACGCAGAAAGCAGCTCTGAATGTATTGTATACGGCTTGGTGGTTAAAAACCTATATGAGCAAGGGCTTAAAGGAATTCGGATTAACCCATGAGCAATACAATGTGCTCCGAATTTTGAAGGGAAAATATCCAGATCAGATTTGTGTAAGGGATATTGCCTGTAGGATGATTGAGAAAAATTCAAATGTGCCTAGAATTGTAGACAGATTGGAAATAAAAAAATTAGTGAAAAGAACTACCTCTCAGTTGGATAAGCGGGAAACTGTAATAACACTTACTCAAACTGGAATTCAATTGCTGGAAAGTAGTACTAAAATAATTGATCATACAATGGAAACAAACACTATTCTTACTGAAGCAGAGGCTGTTCAATTAAACAAATTATTGGAAAAATTGCGAAGCTCTGAAGAGTAGATTTTTTTAAACTAATACGTGTATATACATCTAAATTAATCATATGAAAACGATCTTACATAAAGCAGCTACAAGAGGCCACGCCAATTTTGGATGGTTGAATAGTTACCACACTTTCAGTTTTGGACAATATCATAACCCTGAAAGAATACATTTTGGTGCGCTTAGGGTATTGAACGACGATACAGTGAGTGCAGGTTTAGGCTTTGGAAAACATCCACATGATAATATGGAAATAGTTTCTATTCCACTTTCAGGTGATTTACAACACCAGGACAGCACAGGAAGAAACGAAATCATTCGTCAGCATGATGTACAGATCATGAGTGCGGGTAGCGGAATTACACATAGTGAAATGAATGCAAATAAAGATGCAGAAGTAAAATTCCTTCAGATCTGGGTTTTCCCAAAACTGCATAATATCACTCCACGTTATGAGCAAAAGTCGTTCTTGCCAGAAAATAGAGTAAATCAAATTTTAAATGTAGTTGCACCTGATAATAAAGATGCTGTCTTCATTAACCAGGATGCCTGGTTCTCACTTGGAAATTTTTCAAAGGATTTTTCAATCGATTATCAAATTAAAAAATCGGGTAATGGGGTGTATGTTTTTGTATTATCAGGTAACGTTTTAATTAATGATCTAACACTAGAAACAAGAGATGGATTAGGTATCTGGGAAACCGAAACATTGCATATAAAAGCTTCATCAGACGCAGAGATTTTATTGATTGATGTTCCCATGCAATTATCATAACAAGTAAAGCAATTCAGATGCTTAAAAATAGAACTATCAAAAGTATTCTTTACGCAACGCCAATGGATATGGGAGGCTTACCCATTCGTCAGCCATTCCCTTCTCATAAAGCAGAACAGATCGATCCATTTCTGTTATTGCACCATGCCGTAGTAAAAGTGCCTTCACATAAACCCATACTTCAATTAGGTGTTGGTCCTCATCCTCATCGTGGCTTTTCGCCAGTAAGCTTTATTTTCAAAGGGGGTGTGCACCATCGGGATAGTAGGGGTAATAATAATACAGTGTATGCTGGTGGAACACAATGGATGAACGCAGGTATGGGGATGATTCATAGTGAAAGACCTCCTGCTGATATTCATGAGATTGGAGGTGAACAAGAACTGATACAATTGTGGGTGAACACGCCTGCTAAACATAAGATGGATCAACCTTCTTATCAGCCGTTAACAGCAGATGAAACACCTGAGCTAATTTCTTCAGATGGCTTGACTCAAATTAAAATCATAGCTGGAGAATTAGAGGGTGTTAAAGGACCCATACATACATTGTCTGATGTAAACACGTTTACGGTAAAGATGAAAAAAGGTGCTAACTATTTTTTCTCTATACCTAGTTCGCATAATGCATTCATCTATTTAATGGATGGAAAATTAGCAATTGAAAATGAAGGAGAATTAGATGCAAAGTATGTGGCAAGCTTTCATTTAGATGGCGATGGTATCAGGATTGAAGCTATGGAAGATGCTCACCTATTTATAGGAACTGGCGAGCCGCTTAATGAACCGCTTGTTTCTCATGGTCCCTTTGTTATGAATACACAAACAGAGATCATGGAAGCAATCAGAGATTATCAGTTAGGAAAAATGGGAGTGTTGATAGAAGAGTAAGATTTAAAAAGTGAAAAGTAAAAATTGAATAAATAAATGGTTTCCCCTCCATCGCATGCGATGGAGGGGTGGCTGGAGCGGCTGAGCGAACAGACGGGGTGGTTAAAACATCTAAGTATATTAATTATTATTAAAAAAAACAATAAACATGTCAACTTACAAAATCGACGCATCACACAGTGAAATTACCTTTAAAGTAAAGCACTTAATGATCACAAATGTTACTGGTAGCTTTGCAAAATTTGATGCTACTATGGAATCTGAAGCTGCTGATTTCAGCGATGCAAAAATTAGCTTTGAAGCAAATGTAGATTCAATCTCTACTAACAGCGCAGACAGAGATGGTCACTTAAAAAGCGATGATTTCTTCTCTGCAGCAAAATTTCCATTGATCAGTTTTAAATCAACTTCACTTTCCAATAACGGAGGTTCTGATTATACATTAACAGGTGACTTAACTATCCGTGATGTAACTAAATCAGTTTCATTGCCAGTTGAATTTGGCGGTACAGCAACAGACCCTTACGGTCAGGTTAAATCTGGTTTTGAAATTAACGGTAAATTCAATCGTTCAGATTTTGGATTATCTTGGAGTGCTGTTACTGAAGCTGGTGGTATTGTTGTGAGTGATGAAGTAAAACTTCACTTAAATGTACAAATGATCAAGCAAGCATAGATGAAATTACATCGAATGATTTATTGAGGTAATTTTGCAGCATACTTCAAATTGTTTTAGGTAAGATGAACCGAGATCAGTTTTCATTGTTAATATAGAATCATCTACAAATTAGAGCACATGAATATTGCAATTATATCAGGAAGTCCGAGAGCAGGGAGTGTTACACACAGATTAGCCCTGTTTTTGAAAAATCAGTTACAAGCAAAAACTGCTCACGAAGTTAACATAGTTGATGTTCGTGATTGGAATCTGCCTCTTTTACAAGATGTTTTTACGTCAGTTGATAAAACACCTGATACATTTAAACCCTTGGCAGAGCTGATGTTTGCGGCAGATGCTTTTATCCTGGTTACCCCTGAGTATAATGGCAGCTATTCTCCCGCTATGCAGAATCTGTTGGACCATTTCCCTAAACAAAACCATAAAGTATTTGGTGTTGCCCCAGCCTCTGTTGGTGGAATGGGTGGGATGCGAGCAAGTCAGCAATTACTGTTATTAGTCCCTGCTTTATTCGGGATTGCATCACCTTATATGTTGGTTACTCCATTTGTGGACAAAAAATTTAGTCCGGATGGTCAATTATTGGATGAAAACTTCCAAAAAATGGTAGATCTGTTCCTGAATGAGTTCTTATGGTTGGCAGAAACGCTAAAACCAGAATCGGTTACTGTTTATAATTAACTAGAATAAAATGTGGCGGAGTTGTAACTTCGCCACTTTCTTTTAATAAACATCATGAGCGACGAGATCAAACATGAATGTGGGCTAGCCTACATCCGCCTTAGAAAACCTTTTTCCTATTACCTGCAAAAGCATGGTTCGGTAACTTATGGGCTTAGTAAGCTCTACCTGTTAATGGAAAAACAACATAATCGCGGTCAAGATGGCGCCGGTTTAGCTTCTGTAAAGCTCAACACAGAACCCGGAAATCCCTTCCTGTATCGTTTAAGAAGCAATGCACCCCAACCGATAGCAGACCTTTTCTTCAAAATTGGACAGGAAGTAGCTGAACTAGAAAAGTATCAACCAGACATAAAACAACATCCAGGACTAATGAAGGGCCATTTGCCTTTTTTAGGAGAATTATTACTGGGGCATCTGAGATATGGAACACAGGGTAAAAACAACGTGGAATTTTGCCACCCTTTTATCAAACGTGATTTGATGCCAGGAAAAAACATGGCATTGGCGGGTAACTTTAACCTGGTTAATACAGACGAGTTATTTGATTTGATCAATATGAGTCCGGGTGATTTTCAAAAGCAAAGCGATCTTGCTGCAATGCTAGAAGTGATTCATCATTTTCTTTCTAAGGAAGACGAATTGAATCCTAATGCCGCAGACATCGTTAAGGTTTTGAAAAAAGCCACACCCCTTTTTGATGGCGGTTATACAATTGGCAGCTTGTTAGGTAATGGCTATAGTTTTGTAATGAGGGATGCGCATGGTATTAGACCTGCCTATTATTATATCAATGATGATGTGATTGTTTCTGCCAGTGAAAGAGCAGCAATTAGAACAACATTTAATGTGGGAGAGAATGAAGTGATGGAACTCATGCCGGGTTCAGCTTTGATCGTTGACGACAAAGGCAATTACTCCATTGAACAGATTCTGGAACCTAAGGAAAGACGTGCATGTAGTTTTGAAAGAATTTATTTCAGTCGTGGTAGCGATGAAAAAATTTACCGAGAAAGAATCGCTTTAGGACACCACTTAAGCGAAACTGTTTTAGAAAGTATCAACTACGATTTAAAGAATACCATCTTCTCCTATATTCCAAATACTGCAGAAGTAGCTTTTTACGGATTGGTAAAAGGAATGGAAGAATACCTGAACAAAATTAAAGTAGAACGTATTCTTAGTTGGGGCAATGATTTTACTCCTGAGAAATTAGAGGAAATGGTGAATAGAAAAATTCGCCAGGAAAAAATTGCGATCAAAGATGTGAAACTTCGGACTTTTATTACGGAAGATGCGAATCGTAACGAAATGGTTCAGCACGTTTACGATATAACTTATGGTACCGTTAGAAGAGGTGAAGATACTTTGGTAGTAATTGATGATAGTATTGTTAGAGGAACTACTTTAAAAGAAAGTATCATTAGAATGTTGTCTCGCTTAGGACCTAAAAAAGTGATTGTAGTTTCCTCTGCCCCGCAAATCAGATATCCTGACTGTTATGGAATTGACATGAGTAAACTCGGAGATTTCATTGCATTCAAAGCCGCGGTTGCTCTATTGAAAGATAGGGATATGGAGTATCTGTTAACACAAGCACTGGATAAGATCAAAGAATTACAACGCAACAATCAATTGCACACGGAGAATGTGGTTCGCTCTATTTATAAACCATTCACTACCCACGAAATCTCAGATAAGATTGCAGAATTAATAACCCCTAAAGGTGTAGAAATTGATGTGCATGTAATTTATCAAACCATTGAAGACTTGCATGATAGCTGTCCTACAAACAATGGCGATTGGTACTTTACTGGAAATTATCCAACACCCGGAGGTAATAAAGTGGTTAACAAGGCCTTCCTGAATTATATGGAAGGGAAAGATGTAAGAGGTTATTAATGTGAACTGTTATACCCGATAACAAAATGCATTGATATTCATGCCAGCACCCACAGAAGCAAACATTACGATATCACCCTTTGCAATGCTATGATCTTCCAGTAATTGCCTTTTTACCAGATCATATAGAGTGGGGATAGTTGCCACAGAACTGTTCCCTAATTTGTGAATGCTCATCGGCATGATATGATGAGGCACTTCTTTTATGCCATATAATTTGTATAATGCTTTTACAAAACCCTCATCCATCTTTTCGTTTGCCTGGTGAAGAAAGAATTTCTTGACTTCTGTAATATCAATTCTGGATTTATCTAAGCAATCTTTCATGGCAAGCGGAACGTGTTTGATTGCGTATTCATAAACTTTTCTTCCTTTCATTTTCATGTAACGAACATTGGGGTCCGATTCAGGTAAATAGGATTTACCCATCGTTAAATAGAATGCTTCATCCACACAATGACTTTGTACACTGGTTGCCAAAATACCACTTTCTGTTTCAGTGGCATCGATGCTTTCAATAATACAGGCCCCTGCACCGTCACTAAAGATCATACTATCACGATCATGTATATCTATCACTCTGCTCAAAGTTTCAGAGCCAATTACCAAACATTTTTTTGCAATGCCAGCTGTTATATATGCATGGCCTTGAATCACACCCTGAATCCATCCTGGGCAACCAAATAAAATATCATAAGCAACACATGCCGGGTTTCTAATGCCAAGTCCGTTTTTTACCCTGGATGCCAATGCAGGTAATACATCTGTTTGAATACTGTCTTTTACAACATCTCCAAAATTATGTGCGAATATAATTTGATCGATTGTTTCTGGATCTATCCCTGCATCTTCAATGGCTATGCGCGAAGCGATTAAAGCCATGTCAGAGGAATTCATTTCTAGATCGGCATATCTGCGCTCTTCGATACCTGTAATACCTTTAAACTTCTCTACGATTTCTTCAGCCGGAGTAGTTAGTGGCTTATGGTCTTCTCCATAAAATTCGGAAGAAGTAAAATCTTGATTGGTCTTGATTTGTTCTGGAATATAACTCCCCGTTCCGGTAATAACTGTTCTTGATGCTTGCATGCTTATATGGTTTGCTTCTTTAGAAGAGCCGATTCTTTCAAATTTAAACATTAATTCCAAAAACAAATACCCAAAATTAATATCGGGTTCAAAAAAAAGCGGTCAACAAAATATGCTGACCGCTTTCAAAATCATCTTAAAGTATTATAAATACCTGTCGCCTTTGTTACGCTTTACTTCAGCAACATATTCTTTAATAGCTTGTTCTTTTTCTTTTTTGCAGATCATCAATACATCTTTGGTATCTACAATGATGCAATCGTCTAAACCTTGAATCAATACCAGCTTATCATGCGGTGCTGAAACCATACACTTTGTTGCATCAATTACAATTACATTCTCACTCGCCACTGCATTACCTAAATAATCTTTATCCAAATTATCATAAGCACTATTCCATGTGCCTAGATCACTCCATCCGAATGAAGAAGGAATTACAAATACATTATCAGCCTTTTCCATGATTGCAAAATCGATTGAAACGTTTGTGCAAAGAGGATAAATGCGATTAATAGCATCATTCTCAGTTGGGGTATTGAAATTTGCTTTTTCGTTATCAAACAACTCATACATTTCAGGTTGATACTTTTCGAAAGCCTTCATCACATTCTTAACCTGCCAAACAAATATGCCTGCGTTCCATAAGAAATCGCCACTTGATAAAAAGGTTTTTGCTAATTCCAGATTTGGCTTCTCGGTAAATGTTTTTACTTTATAGATACCATCTCCTGCTGGAATAGTTTCATGTTGAATATAACCATAACCAGTATTAGGATGTGTTGGTTTTATTCCAAGCGTAACCAGAGATTTAATCTGAGTTACAAAGTCTAAAGCTTTATTGGTAATATTTCTAAAAGCTTCATTATCTAAAATCATATGATCACTAGGAGCAACTATTAATGCTGCTTCTGGATCTTTTTGCAATAATTTGTAAGAAATATATGCAACACAAGGAGCAGTATTTTTTCTGCTAGGCTCAGCTAATATATTTTCAATTGGTAATTCAGGTAATTGTTCGTGAACTATCGATACATATTCTTCTGAAGTTACAATGTAAATATTTTCATTAGGTATGAATGCAGCATAACGTTCATAGGTCCACCGAATCAATGACTTACCCGTATTTAAAATATCTAAGAATTGTTTGGGGTAACTAGTTCTGCTTTTTGGCCAGAAACGACTTCCAATTCCACCAGCCATAATTGCTACGTAGTGATGTTTATTCATACTAAGAAAGGGGTTTGTTTGATTGTCTAGAATTTAAATGTATCAAGTGCGAGTTCTAAACGAAATTTTACAAAGAGTTATTGTTTTTGTTATACAATTCCTTCTTTAACTAAGTCATGCAGATGCAAAACACCTAAATAGTTATTATTTTCTGCAACCAGCAGTGCACTAATATCATTTTCTCTTAATGTATTTAATGCTTCTACTGCCAATGTATTTGGCTCAATAGTTTTGGGATGTTGTGATAAAATATCTGAAGCTTTTATATGTTCTATGTGATTGCTTTTTTCTAACATCCTTCTCAAGTCTCCATCGGTGATGATTCCAATAATCTGATTATTTTCATCTACCACTGCTGTTAGTCCTAATCGCTTTTCAGTAATTTCTACTATTACTTCCTTTAAGCTAGCTGAAGCCAATACTCTTGGTTGTGCATTGTGTTTGCTAAGGTCTTCAACTCTTAGATATAAGCGTTTTCCCAGATTGCCCCCTGGATGATATTTTGCAAAATCTCTACCACTAAAGCCATTCAGGTTCATCAGACAAACTGCAATGATATCGCCCATCACCATTTGTACGGTAGTACTACTGGTAGGTGCCAAATTATTGGGGCAGGCTTCTTTACTGACTGTTGTATTTAAGACTATGGAGGCCTGTTGAGCAAGGAAACTGTCTGTATTGCCAACCATGCCTATCAGTATGTTGCCAAAATTTTGAATAAGTGGAACTAAGACTTTGATCTCGGGGCTTTCCCCGCTTTTACTTATCAGTAATACTATGTCTTCTTCCTGCACCATACCAAGATCTCCATGTATGGCATCAGCGGCATGCATAAATAATGAAGGCGTACCAGTTGAATTAAGGGTGGCTACGATTTTTTGTGCAACAATGGCACTTTTACCAATACCACTAATTACAAGTCTGCCTTTTGCTGTATGAATAGCATTGATTGCCTTTTCAAAATCAGCATCAATAAATGCGGCCAACCCGGAAACAGATTGTGCTTCCAGTTCGATGGTACGCAGGGCTGTTTGTTGTATAGATGAATTCATCGATGCAAATGTAAACTTTAACAGCTTAGAGTTTCCATTCAAAACATAGTTCATTAACTTCGTTAGCCATTTTTAGGGATTTTTTCCAAAATTGGCAGCAATAATCCTGCCTATTCAATATGACCCACTAATTATCAGCTGTTTATATTTTTAACTAGGGGTTTTGGGAAAAAAGGTTTAACTTTTATTAAAATGTTACCATCCACATTATAAGGGATGAAAATAGATATCTATACATGGCTACCACTAAAAAAGCTGCTTCAACAAAAGCTCCTATCAATAAAAAAAGAACTCCAAGAAAAGACAATAGCGCTTCAATTACCACTGTGCATCATTACGATATTCATGAGGGGTTAGAGAAATATTTTGGATTCAGAGAATTCAAAGGCACGCAGGAAAAATCAATCAATAGTTTACTGAATGGTCAGGACACATTTGTGATCATGCCTACTGGTGGTGGCAAAAGTTTATGCTACCAACTTCCTGCCATGTTGATGGAAGGATGTGCCATTATTGTATCACCCCTTATTGCACTCATGAAAAATCAGGTAGATCTGGTTCGTGGGTATAGTGAAAAGGATGATGTGGCGCATTTTTTAAATTCATCATTGAACAAGGGTCAGATTAAGGAAGTAAAAGATGATCTTCTTTCAGGGATGACCAAATTATTATATGTTGCTCCGGAAACATTAACCAAGCAAGAAAACCTTGAATTTTTTAGTGACCTGAAAATTTCTTTCTTCGCTGTGGATGAAGCACATTGTATTTCAGAATGGGGTCATGATTTTCGTCCAGAGTATCGCAGACTTAGAGAGATGATGGATATCATTAATCCAGACATTCCAGTTGTGGCACTTACAGCAACTGCTACTCCTAAAGTACAGAGCGATATCGTAAAAAATTTAGGACTTAGAAATCCCAATATTTATATCTCCTCTTTCAACAGAGCCAATTTGTATTACGAGATCCAACCCAAGATCAAAAAAGATCAAACGGTGAAGAGTATCGTTAAATTCATTAGTGGTCATAAGGGAAAGAGTGGAATCATTTATACTTTGAATAGGAAAACCACTGAAGAGTTGGCTGAATTACTGGTAGCTAATAGTATTAAAGCTGTTGCCTATCACGCAGGCTTAGATCAGAAATTAAGGGCAGATCGTCAAGATCAATTTTTAAATGAAGATGTACAGGTAATTGTGGCCACTATTGCATTTGGAATGGGAATTGATAAACCTGATATCCGTTTTGTGATACACTTTAATATCCCTAAATCGATTGAGAATTATTATCAGGAAACCGGACGTGCAGGTAGAGATGGCATGGAAGGAATTTGTGTATTATATTATTCCCATAAAGATGTTTCTAAACTGGAACATTTTATGCGAGATAAGCCTCTTAGTGAGCGTGAAGTTGGCGCACAACTGATTGACGAAACAGTTGCCTATGCTGAATCTGCAGTATGCAGAAGAAAAGTGTTGTTGCACTATTTTGGCGAAGATTGGGAGAATAAGAATTGTGGCAATTGCGACAATTGTATGAACCCTAAAGAAAAAATTGAAGCCAAAGAAGATGTTGTAAAGATCCTCCAAACTGTTAAGGCCTTAGATGAACGGTTTGTTACTGATTATGTAGTGAGTGTTGTGATGGGAAAATTAACTCCTCAGATCAGTATGTTCCGGCATGATGCGTTACCGGTGTTTGGTGTGGGTGCAGATAAAGAATATCACTTGTGGAGTAGTTTGGTACGCCAGATGTTATTAGAAAATTTATTGCGAAAAGATATTGAAGAGTATGGTCTGTTAAAGATCACTGATAAAGGTGAGAAATTTTTGAAAAAGCCTAGCTCCTTTAAGATTGTTTTGAATAATTTATTTGAAGAAGCCAATGCTGACGATGATGAAGGCGAAAATGCATCGCAAACAGGAGCTGCTTCTGATGAGAAATTATTTGAGATGTTGAAAGAACTTCGTCAAAAAGAAGCTAAGAAAAAAAGCTTACCCCCATTTGTAATATTCTTAGAAAATAGCTTGCAGGATATGGCTACACTGTATCCTACTACTTTAGAGGAAATGGAGAAATGCCAGGGTGTTAGTAAGGGCAAAGCGCTGAAGTACGGGAAGCCTTTCGTAGAGATGATTGCGAAATATGTGGAAGAGAACGACATCGAAAAGCCAGACGATTTTGTAATGCGTAGCGTTGCCAATAAAGGCAACAACAAAATTTATATCATCCAAAACGTTGACAAGAAAATACCGCTGGAAACTATCGCTAAAAATAAGAGCCTCAAGCTCGATGAATTATTAGAAGAGATGGAAACCATTGCTGCAAGTGGTACCCGATTGAATCTGGATTATGCCATCGACGAATGGCTCGATGAATATGATCAGGAAGACATCATTGAATATTTCAAAAGTTGTCAGACATCTTCTTTGGATATTGCCCGTCAGGAACTAAGTGATAATGATTATAGTTGGGAACAACTTAAAATTATGCGTATCAAGTTTTTGAGTGTGTACGGAAATTAGAAAGTAAAAAGTAAAAATTAAAAAGTAAAAAGGTTAACCCTAGGCTTCAGCCTAGGGATTTAACAATTATGTAGATATCGGACTTTAGTCCTACTGCTGTGTATCATCCAAAATATTTCCGTTATCACCATATTGACCCACATCATGCGGGCTAAAGCCCGATTCCAAACCATTATATCCTCCCCAGCCTAAAGGCCGGGGTTAACATATTTTAGTCTCTGGCTAAAGGCCGAGGGTAATATATTTTAGTCCGAGGTTATGGGCCAGGTTAAGTATATTTTTTTTTAAACAATGCAGCAAATTCATATTTGTCTCTGTCTTTTAGGGTAACCTCCCGGTGGATAGTCCAAATATTGTTCAATTTTAAATGCGCAGGTATGTACATTCAAAGTTTGCAACCTATTTTGGTAGAAGAAAGCAGTTTTCTTACTGTTTCAGAAAGCAAGACAGGTAGGTTAGTTCTAAAAGTGCTAGACTTAGAAGGAAGAATAGCCAAAACAGTGGTTGCCCTTACAGAAGAGGGAAACCATCAAATTGATTTAAATATGAGTGATCTGAGCAGTGGTGCCTATGTACTGAATGCTTTTTTTAAAGATCGTTTTATACAATCTATTCGGTTTTTTAAACAATAAATCCAATTTCCTATTGTAAAACCGTTTGGCCCCATTCTTCGGAATGGGGTCTATTTTTTCCAATAGGCATTGATCCTTGTCTGCACATTCTCTCTAATACTGATGTAATAAAGGTTCATATCTGCCACATGAAAGTTTTTGGAAGTATAAAATATATTTCCAAAAAAATGTGGCTTTCCCGCCCATAGAATCTTATCAGTTACAGTAGCATCTGCAACTCCCGGTACCAGCTTATTGAATTTTAAAAGTATCCCACCCTTGTTTAAGTTTCTGTCTGCATGTGGAATGGAAGCATCCCAGGTTAGTGGATTTGTAACAATAGTATGCACTTGTTCACGTTCTACAAA
Organism: Chitinophagaceae bacterium; assembly: GCA_947371755.1. Taxonomy (GTDB): domain Bacteria; phylum Bacteroidota; class Bacteroidia; order Chitinophagales; family Chitinophagaceae; genus Sediminibacterium. Next base: position 41,013 of record CANBQT010000006.1, on the reverse strand, counting down.
CGGGGGAACATAATCATTTTTATAAGTACGCCATGCACAAACACAACCTGTCTGGGATGGAGTTTGGCAAACAGGAATGTTGGTAAGATAACTCGGATCGAAAACCATTCCCACTACATAAGCAGTTACCAATTTATTCTTCAACGGCTTGTTGTCAAAATATTCTTTCAATAACCTTTTGGTATGGGTACTGCCCTGGCTATGTGATGCTATAATAATCGGTCTGCCTCCATTGTAATTTGCTAAATAAAATTCAAAGGCAGTCTTTATATCCTGATAAGCCATTTCAAAAGCTTTTAATGCTTCGATACTATCTTCTTGGTTCTTTGGAAAGTATGCCGACAAATGTGCCTGACGATATCTTGGTGCAAAAACTCTACCAGCCTGATTAAAAATACTTGCCTGATATAAAATGGTACTATAATCCGTTTTTCCATTTAATGCAGCGTCTTCCAGATTTGCGTTTGAACCAAAACTTTTTTCATTCGAAGTATAAGTAGTAGGATGCACAAAAAATATGTCTACAGTAGAATCTGATCTATAATTGGCTTTCAGCGGTTCAGGGATACTGTCTGAAGGGTCATGTTTATAGGGATGTGCTGCCCAGAAATGCAGATCTGCATAATTGGGTTTCCCATTTTCGGTTTTAATTTGATAGGCTTCCTCCCCTTCAAATTTCTGAGGTGGCTTTGCGCAACTGAACATTGCCAATAATACAAATATGGATAGGTATTGAACGATCTGCTTCATAAGTATACTAGATAAATTACATGCAATTTGCTTCTTTTATTCATACAAAAGCATTTGCAGGTTCTTTTGTATTTTTAATAATCCTAATTTAATATAGTTTTATCAAAATAGTTCTAACATGAGTATACCTGTAGTTGACTTGTCTGAATTCTTAAGTGGAGACCCAGAGAAAAAAGCAGGGTTTATTCAGCAACTGGGAAGAGCATACGAAACAGTAGGTTTTGTTGCCGTAAAAAATCATGGTATCCCGGATGAACTAATTGCGAAGCAATATCAATATGTACAAGAGTTTTTTTCATTGCCTTTGGAAAAAAAGTTAGAGTACGAGATTCCCGGATTAGCTGGCCAAAGAGGTTATACCAGTTTTGGCAGGGAGCATGCGAAAGGAAGTGAAGCCCCTGACTTAAAAGAGTTTTTTCAATACGGCCAAACAGTGGCAACCACAGATCCCTTAAAAGCAGAATACCCAGATAATGTTCAAGTGGATGAAATAGCTGCATTCAATCCCACTATATTTGAGGCATACCGCCATTTTGAAAAAAGCGGGAAAGCATTGTTACAAGCGATAGCCTTATTTCTTGAACTAGATGAAAACTATTTTTCAGAATATATAGAAAAAGGAAATAGTATTCTAAGATGTATACATTATCCACCCATTACAATTGAACCAAAATCCGCTATTCGTGCTGAACAACATGAAGATATTAATCTGATCACTTTATTAGTGGGTGCTTCGGCAGACGGATTGCAGGTTTTGACCAAGCAAGGAGAATGGATTGGCGTTACCTCATTACCGGAACAAATCGTTGTAAATGTTGGCGACATGTTACAAAGACTTACTAACAACAGATTAAAAAGTACCACACATAGAGTGGTGAATCCTCCTAGAGAACTTTGGCATACCAGTAGATTCTCTATGCCCTTTTTCCTGCACCCTCGTAGCGAAATGAGTTTGGCTTGTTTGGAATCTTGTATTGATCAGGATCATCCAAAATTATATGATGATATCACAGCAGGTGATTACCTTGATGAAAGATTGAGAGAGATCGGACTGAAAAAATGATTGCCCCACCTTTTAATAAAAGATGCCATTGAAATTCTTTCGTCATATACCTTTTTTAAAAGCCGTGCTTTTACATAGCCTCACTGCGTTTGGTGGCCCGCAGGGACATATGGGTATGATGATGAAAACTTTTGTGCAGCAAAGAAATGATGTTACAGAAGAGGAGTTGATGGAATACAATGGCTTTTGCCAATTACTGCCCGGAGCTTCGTCTACTCAGACACTTACACTCATTGGATATAAAAGAGGGGGGCTCACTTTAGCTATTTGGACGTTGATCATTTGGATCATTCCGGCAAGTATCATAATGGGTGCTTTATCATTTCTGATTGATTATATGGATGATAAAAGTTTGCCTCAAGGAATTTTTCTTTTTGTGCAACCAATGGCCATAGGTTTTATCATGTATTCTACTTTTCGAATCTTTGGGGTAGCTGTGCATAATACTATCACACAAATAATCATGGTGGGTGCAACCTTGCTGACCTTCTTAGCATTTAAAACGCCATGGGTTTTTCCAGGTTTGATACTTATTGCAGGGATCACAACCAATTTCAGCGATCGAAGAATTCCACAAAAAGGGATCCCTCCCAAACAAATTAAATGGGGCAATATCCTCATCTTTTTAGCATTGTTTGGAATCGCAGGGTATCTATCTGAAACAGCTACCCGTCAAAACTGGCCCAATAGAAAGCCTTTTAACTTATTTGAAATGACCTTTCGAAACGGAAGTCTGGTTTTCGGAGGTGGAGATGTATTAATGCCTTTGATGTACGAACAATATGTAACCAGACCAGAAACAAAAAGGGTTCTGAATTCTGGTAGGGAGGTATTGAAGATGGATAAAAAAGACTTTTTAACTGGTTCCGGAATAGTGCGTGCCATTCCCGGTCCGGTATTTTCAATCGGCTCATTTACTGGAGGAATGTTGTTAGCAGACCAAGGACCAAGCATTCAGATTATTGGATGTGTAATTGGTAGCGTTGCCATTTTTTTACCAAGTGCCTTATTGGTTTTATTCTTTTTTCCTGTCTGGCATAATTTAAAAAAGTACGCCGTTATTTTTCGATCCTTAGAAGGAATCAATGCAGCAGTAGTAGGTATCATGGCAGGAGCAACTTGTTATCTGATCAAGGATAATTTTCTGTTTCCACTTCTAGAAGGAAAGGCAATTGGCTTTATGGATCTGGGTGTAGTTATCATAACATTTTTCATGCTAAAAAGCCATAAAATTCCTGCGCCATTTATTGTGTTAGGTTCAATATTACTTGGCTGGTTAGTACAGTCTTTTTAAAATTACTGTATCTTAGAGTATGATCACACTGGCAATCTACAACTTGAAGGGCGGTGTTGGGAAAACTGCATCCGCTGTTAATTTAGCATTTTTATCTGCTAAAGAAGGATATAAGACACTTGTTTGGGACCTTGATCCTCAAGGCTCTGCATCGTTTTATTTTGGTAGCATTGCTACGGTTAAAAATGAATCCAAAAAATTACTGAACGGAGAATTAGAACTTTCTGAGGCTATTCAGGAAACAAATTATGATGGATTGAGCATTATTCCTGCTGATCTTTCAGCCAGGCACGCGGATCTTTTATTGAATGATATGAAGCAATCGAAGAAAAAAATTGCTTCTTTATTGTCTGGCTTAAAAAATGAGTTCGATGTAGTAATTCTTGATTGTCCTCCAGGTATTTCATTATTACACGAAGCCATTTTTGTAGCTGCAGATTGGATTTTGATGCCGAATATTCCTACTACTTTATCTATCAGATCTTACGATACCGTTGTTGATTATTGCAAAGAGAATGGTGTAGATACTAAAAAAATCAAGTGCTTCTTTAGTATGGTGGATCATCGTAAGAATTTGCATCATGAAGTAATGCAGGAATTCTACAAGGATAAAATATTTTTGAAAAGTTATATTCCATATTTGAGTGATGTTGAGAAAATGGGCATTCAAGAGGCGCCGCTTGAAACCTATGCGCGTAGCAGCTATGCAGCGCAATGTTATCGCGACCTTTGGAAAGAAATCAGAAAGAATTGTTTTGGCTAAAAGTAGCTATTACATGTTTCTTACTGATCAATCTAAAAGAACTAACCTATGGAAAAAAGTTTTAACTCTTGGTACAGCCCGGCATTAAATAGAGAAATGCCAATTGTTTCATACGGGCATTATGGTTTTGCATTATTGCTGATACCAACTGCAGCTGCAGATTATTTAGAATATGATCGATTTCAATTAATCGATGCTTTAACACCTCAGATAGAAGCGGGTAAATTGCGTGTGTATAGTATCGATAGCATGAATAAAGAAAGTTGGATGAATAATGATATGATACCTGCTCACAAGGGAATTCGTCATAATCAGTTCAATGAATATGTATATAATGAGGTGATTCCTTTTATCAGAAATACTACAAGTAAAGAAATCATGATCTATACCTGTGGGGCATCATTTGGAGCATTGCATGCCATGAATTTATTTTTAAAGCGTCCAGAAATCATTAATGGTGCAATTAGCTTGAGCGGTGTGTATAATTTAACTGAATACACAAAAGGTTTCTGGGATGATCAGGTTTTTTATAATAGCCCGGAACATTATATGCCTACTTTGGAAGACCCTTATTATTTAGATAAAATTAAGGCAAGTCACCATATACATATTTTCACTGGTAGTGGTGCACATGAAGATCCTGAAGCTGCAAAAAGATTTGCTAGTATATTATATAATAAAGGAATATGGTATGATCTGGAAGTCTGGGGGCATGATATCGTGCATGATTGGCCAACCTGGAGAAAGATGCTTCCCTATATCATCGACACCAAGTTTTAGAAAATTTTCTGCAAAAACCAAGTTAATTCGTTTTGTCGTTCTTGTACTCTGAGCTTACTGTTTTAATATTACAGCTTAATACGAATTTTTGAGAAAAAGGATACACATTACTATTTGTTGGTTGTTGATCTGCACTATTTTTTTTGTTCAGCATTCAAATGCCCAAAATGTAATTATTAAAGGAAGGGTTTTTGATATTTCTGCTAGAAGACCTTTAGAGGCGGTTGCTGTTATTAGTACCTCTGGAAAAGGAACTACTACCGATTCATTAGGTAGATACGAGATCCGTGTTTCTATGAAAGATTCCATCTGGTTTAGTATGATAGGTAAATCAACCATGAAATATCCTGTAGATACCATTTCTAACAACGACAATTTCGATGTGATGATTCATGTACGTTCTTTCGATTTGCCCGAAGTAAAAGTGCGAAACAGTTATTATAAATTCGATTCTATTCAAAATAGAAAAGACTACGCTAAAATTTTCGACTTCAAAAAACCAGGTTTGAGATTGAGTGAAAACCCTGGTTATAATCCGGGGGGTGTTACAGTAGGATTCGACCTGGATGAGATCATTAATTTGTTTCGTGTTAAGAGAAACCGAAGTCTGGCTAGTTTACAGCAAAGATTATTACAACAAGAAGAAGATAAATATATCAACCATCGATTTAGTATTGCATTTGTAAGAAAGATTATAAAACTAAATAGTCCCGAGTTAGAGGAATTTATGAAAGAATACCGACCAGACTATGAAATGGTTCAACGCATGAACGATTTGGAGCTGGGTTATTTTATTGAAAAAAATTACGAGGAATACAGAAATAAAAAATATAATAAAGGAGCACCTAGAAGATACTAAATCCGATCTGTTTCTAATGCCTTTACCGCTTTAAAAGATAACAGCTGTATCAGTGGAAGTAGTGCACCAAATCTTGCATCATTACTATTTCCCTGTTTCCATCTGTGATAGATCTGTTGACCAATCACTGCATTTTTGAATAAGCCGAAAACGTAATAGAATAGAATGTCAGTCAGATCTCGATTTGTTTTTTCAGCATAACGTGCAGCAAATTCTTTTCTGCTTACATTTCCTGGTAACCAGGTTAAATTATAAGTTTTAAAAATGCTTTCTTCGCCTGCTTCAAACCAATAAGCCAAACTCGCTCCAACATCCATCAAAGGATCCCCAACAGTTGCCATTTCCCAATCCAGTACACCAATTATTTTTGAAAGATCGTTAGCGTCAAGAATTACATTATCGTATTTATAATCGTTATGCAAAAAAGTGGGTTGTTGATCTCTGGGAAAGTTTTTGCTTAACCAGTCAGCAATTTTATTCATGTTTTCGATAGTATCTGTCTCGGCAACATAATATCTTTTGATCCATCCACTCACTTGTCTGTTTACATAGCCATCAGGTTTACCTAAATCAATCAAATTTGTTTGTACAATATCTATTGAATGAAGCGCTATTAAATTATCAATTAAAGCGATAGATATTTGATGCATCAATGCTGGTTCTATTTGCATTTTAGGCGCATTACCAGCCCTTAGTACCACCCCTTTTATTCTCTCCATGATATAAAAAGGAGCGCCAATAACGGAAACATTGTCGCAGTAGTGATAAACAGCTGGAACTTTTTTAAAATGGGGCTGGAGTAAACTAATCACTCTGAATTCTCTGCCCATATCATGTGCAGATTGAATAGATGCTCCTGCGGGTGGCATGCGGAATACATATTCTACAGATGCAGTTTGTAGGCAATACGTGATGTTAGAATACCCTCCTGGGAATCGGGTAACAGATATTATTTTCCCGATAGCAGGCGCATATTCCTGTAAGTAATTATTCAATACCTCACTATCAAAATGTTCTCCTTGTTGTAATGGTATTGAATGATCTATTTGCATCATTTTTTATTTTTAAGATCAAGTCCATATTTCTTTAGAATATGAACGGCTATACTTTGTTTATGAACTTCATCGGCACCATCCCATATTCTCGCGCCTCTTTCGTGTTGATACAAATTTGCCAGCATCGTTTCATCTGTAAGACCCATGCCTCCGTGCACTTGAATGGCTCGATCCAAAACCTTCAAAAACATATTCGCTACATAAAATTTAATTCCTGAGATCTGATCTCGGGTAGCTTTTGCACCACGTTTATCTATAGAGTCGGCAGTATTTAAAACCAGTAAACGTGCAGCATCTATTTCAACACGACTTTCTGCGATGAATCCCTGAATGAATTGTTTCTGGCCAAGCATTACACCTTCTTCCATTTCCCTGCTCACAGCCCTTTTGCATAGAAGGTCTAAGGCTTTTTCAGCAATACCTATCCAACGCATACAATGATGAATTCTTCCAGGTCCTAATCTCTCTTGAGCTAATCGAAAACCCATGCCTTCAGTTCCAATTAAGTTGGTAACTGGTACACGACAATTGGTATACTTGATTTCGGCATGACTAGCCCAGCCTTCTCCTGTTTCGCCGAAGATGGGAATATTTCTCACTAAATTGAAACCAGGTGTATTTGTTGGAACGATAATCATACTAGCTCTTTCATGAGGAGCTGCTTCGGGATTTGTTACTGCCATCACTATGGCAAATTCGGCGCCATCAGCAGAAGAAGTAAACCATTTATGTCCATTGATCACATACTCATCACCATCCCGAACCGCAGTAGTGCCAAGTCTTGTAGGATTTGAACCCGGAAATTCAGGTTCTGTCATCGAAAAACAACTTCTTATTTTCCCCTCTAATAAGGGCTGCAAAAATTTGTCTTTAATCGAATCTGATCCAAACCTACTGATCAATTCATAGTTGCCAATATCCGGGGCCTGGCAATTAAATGTATACTGACCGTAGTATGGTGCCAGAGACATCACCTCGCTCAGCTGACCAAATTCGCAGAGTGTTAAACCTTGTCCACCTTCTTCTTTAGAAAGATGAAGACCCCAGAGTCCGAGTTTCTTAACCTCCTCTCTTTTTGCCTGAAGAATAATTTCTGTTTGTTTGAAGGGACGGGTAAGATGATCTTTTTCTAAAGGAATTAATTCCTCTATCACAAATTTTCTCAGCTTGGGTTCCAGTTCACTTAATCTTTCTGTATGAAATATCGTTTCCATCTTCTTTTATTTAAATCGTTAGTCCGCCATCTGCTGTAAAAATGGTGCCGGTAGTATATGCAGAAGCATCCGATGCTAAGTACAATGCCAGCCCTGCAATCTCATCCACTGTGCCCATTCTTGCAATAGGTGTTTGTCGAACAAAATGTGCGAGCATTTTTTCATTGGTCCAGAGTGCTTCCGAGAATTTTGTTTTGATTAATCCGGGGCAAATAGAATTCACACGAATATTATCAACGCCATATTCTTTCGCAGTTACTTTTGTAAGCATATTTAATGCTGCTTTTGAAACAGAATAGATACCCAATCCCGGGTCTGGTCTGATACCAGCCACCGAACTAATATTGATGATGGATCCGCCACCTCTGGATTTCATGATCGGGTGAACTAGTTTACTCAATTCGAAAGGGGCTTTCACATTCACACTCATAATTTTATCAAATGCCCATTCCTCGCATTGATCAACTGGGCCGAATACAGGATTAGTTGCGGCATTGTTAACGAGTATATCTATGCCACCGTGACTTGCCACTATTTTTGCAACGAGTTCTTTGCATGCATTGATATCACCGGCATTGGCAGCATACCCTACACAGTTGCCACCATTTTTTCGAATGCTTTCTGACACTATATTTAAATCATCCTGTTTTCTTGAATTGATGATCACGTGTGCTCCACATGCTGCAAAAAAACGAGCAATAGCTTCACCAATTCCTTTACTGGCACCTGTGATGAGTGCTACTTTATTATTTAGTTGAAAGATCTGATTCGCATCCATATTAGTTTTTTGAAAATTTTATTTTACTCTTTTCATTGCTTTTTTCATCGCAGCCATAAATTCTTCGGTTACTTTTTTTCTAAACCAAATAGGCGCCAATCTTTTCATCAGCCACATTTTATGGGCAGCTTTTGGAAGGATGATGTACAATTCGTTTTTCCCTGCACGGGTTAGAATTTCCTGTGCTACATCCTTTGCCTCTAAACCAGATCGGTCGATGAACATTTGTGTAGCTTTTTTTACCAAGGCACCACCCCGTGCATATTGAATCACATTGGTTTTAAAATAAGTGGGTTGTATGCAAGACACTTTGATATTAAAATCAAGTAGTTCTCCATATAATGTTTCACTGATGGCAACCACTGCAGCCTTGGTCATATTATAAGCTCCCATGGTAGGTGCACAACCAATAGCTGCGGCACTTGCTGTGTTAAGAATATGACCAGATTTTTGTTTTTTCATGGCGGGGATAAAATAAAAACATCCATAAACTACCCCAAGCTGATTGATCCCCGTCATCCAATCATAGTTTTCTAAAGCGTATTCTTCAAAAGCGCCACCATCGCCAACACCCGCGTTATTAAATAAAAGATCAATACCACCAGCTTGTTCTAAAAAAGAGGCGGATACTGATTTGTATTCAACTTTGTCAGATACATCTAAATGAAATGTAATAGGATTGCCTCCCAAAGCAGTTACATCAGCTGCAGCTTCTGCAAGTTGTTCCATATTAATGTCGGCCATTCCAATAGTCCATCCCTCTTGTGCTAGTTCGATGGAGAAAGCTTTTCCTAGTCCTGATGCAGCCCCGGTAATAAAAGCTCGCTTCCCGGGATAGTTTTTGGAGAGTAAATACATATGGCAAATTTTATTAGGCCTATGAATTTACGCTCAAAAATGAGATTACTGTTTATTTATCGAATTTTTTAGCGTGTTTAACCATTCATACATTGTTGAAAGACAACAGGTAAAATATTTCTATCTTTAATTCCCAAAACTTCAGCATTTGAAACCAATTTATTTAGCAGCTTGTATTCTAGTACTCATCGTTTCGTGTAAGACTAAAAAAGAAGAGCCTAAGCAGAACCCAGGACAACAGTCGGTAATTGTGGATGTTATCATTGCAAAAACCCAAAAAATAAGCAATATAGTAGAAGCGAATGGTACTGTTATGGCCAATGAGTATGCTGAATTGCATCCAGAAGTAAGTGGAAGATTAATATTTCTCGATATTCCTGAAGGGAAGATGGTACAAAAAGGAACGGTCCTCGCCAGAATTAATGATGCAGATCTTCAGGCTCAGGTTGCAAAAACCAAAGTGCTTTTAAATTTGGCTGAAATAACAGAACAACGCAATAAGAAATTATTGAATATTAGTGGGATCAATCAAAACGAATATGATATTGCTTTGAATCAAGTAAATAGTTTGAAGGCCGATCTAGCTTATACGCAAACACTGATTGATAAAACTGTTATTAAAGCACCCTTTGATGGATTAATGGGATTACGTTTGATTAGTCCAGGTGCATATATAACACCAGCTACTCTTGTTGCAACAATTCAACAAGTTAACAAACTGAAAATTGATTTTACGGTTCCAGAAAATTATAGCAACCTCATCAAAAAAGGAAAGACAATTGAAGTAGATGTGGATGGTGGAAAGGCTGGAAAAAGAAAGGCCACGATCTTTGCAACTGAGCCTCAGGTAAATTCACTTACCAGAAATTTAAAAGTGCGAGCCTATTTAGAAGGCACTGCAAACCCGGGTGCGTTTGCAAAAATTTATTTAGAAGCAGGTGAAAACAGCAAGAGTATTATGGTGCCTGCGAATGCAATCATACCAGAGGCAAGAACCAAGAAATTGGTTGTTGTAAAAAATGGTAAATCAACTTTCATGTCAATTACCACGGGATTAAGAAATACAGGTTCTGTTGAAGTGCTTACTGGAATCAATGAAGGTGATTCTGTAGTGGTAAGTGGTGTGCTTTTCACAAGACCAAATGGTAATGTAAAAGTTCGCAAAGTCATGAAATTAGAAGACATGATTAAATAAGTTGATCCCCATTTTTTAAATGCATCTTGATTAGGGAATACCATGAATATATCAGAACTATCATTAAAAAGGCCGGTACTTGCAACAGTCATGAACATCATGATTGTGTTGTTTGGTGTAGTTGGCTTTAGCTTTTTAGCTATTAGAGAATATCCAGCCATTGATCCTCCCACTATTAGTGTGAGTACAAATTATACAGGTGCTAATTCTGAGGTAATTGAAAGTCAGATCACCGAACCTTTAGAAAAACAGATTAATGGAATCCCTGGTATTAGAAGTATCAGTTCTTCCAGTTCCATTGGTTCAAGTAATATTACGGTTGAATTTAATTTAGGAGTTTCTTTAGAAGCTGCAGCAAATGATGTGCGCGATAAAGTGAGTCAGTCAATTCGAAATCTTCCTCAGGATATTGATGCGCCACCAGTTGTTACAAAGTCGGACGCCAATAGTGATTTCATTATTTTCATGGCCATTCAAAGTAGGTCCAAGGGATTACTTGAATTGAGTGAATATGCAGAAAACGTTTTGCAAGAAAGATTTCAAACCATCAATGAAGTTAGTGCAGTTCAAATACGTGGTCAGAAAAGACCTTCCATGCGTATCTGGATCAAGCCCGATAAACTGAGTGCCTATGGCATTGCCTTTAACGATATTCAGACTGCTTTAAATAAAGAAAATGTTGAGTTACCTGCTGGTAAAATATATGGCAATAATACTGAGTTAATTATTCGAACACTTGGAAAGTTAACTACCGAAAAGCAATTTTCAGATTTGATTCTAAAAGAAGATGCTACTGGTATTGTGCGCTTGTCGGATGTGGCAAAAGTGGAATTGGGTCCGGAAGCAGAAGAGTTTGGATGGAAATACAATGGTGTACCTGCGGTGGGAATTTCAATTACACCTCAACCAGGTGCCAACTATATTCGGATCTCTGATGAGTTTAATAAAAGATTAGATCAGATTAAAAAAGGAAATAAGACGGACATTGAATTTCATATCCTGATTGATAATACAAAGAACATACGGCGGTCATTAGAAGAAGTTCAAGAAACATTAATCATTTCCTTGAGTTTGGTGGTAATGGTAATTTTCTTCTTCTTCCGTAATTGGTTAATTGCTATTCGTCCGCTGATTGATATTCCAATCTCCTTAATTGCCACTTTCTTTATAATGTATGTGGGTGGTTTTTCGATTAATGTGTTAACCTTATTGGGCATTGTACTAGCCACAGGATTGGTGGTAGATGATGGAATTGTGGTCACGGAAAATATATTCCGAAAATTAGAAGGTGGATTGCCGATTCGAAAAGCTGCATTGGAAGGCAGTAAAGAAATTTTCTTTGCAGTTTTATCTACTTCAATCACTTTGGCAGTTGTATTTCTTCCCGTAATTTTCTTGCAGGGTTTTGTGGGAAGTTTGTTCCGTGAATTTGGGATTGTTGTGGCTTGTGCTGTATTGATCTCTGCATTTGTATCCTTAACCATTACTCCTGTTTTGAATGTGTTCTTGAATAAGAAAGACATGGGTCATGGCAAATTCTATGAAAAAACAGAACCATTTTTTAAAGGAATGGAATCTGGTTACAAAGCATTACTAACCGGATTTATCAAGATCCGCTGGATGGCTTGGGTGATAGTTGCAGTCTGCGTGGGAATCATTTATTTTATTGGAACGAAAATTCAAAGCGAGATTGCTCCTCTAGAAGATAAGAGTAGTATTCGTTTAAGTTTAACCGCACCTGAAGGAACCAGCTATGATAAAATGCAGGGAATTTCTGATGATGTAACAAATTTTTTAAGTGATTCTATACCTGAAAGAGACTTTGTATTTAGTGCTACGCCGGGTTTTGGAGGTAATGGATCTAATGCCGCCAGCGGAAGAATTGGATTGGTATTGCCAGAATTTAGAACCAGATCACAGAACGATATTGCAAACGTCCTCAATAAAAAATTAGCTAGGTTTAATGATGCCAGAATTTTTGCCGTGCAGGAACAAACAATTTCTGTAGGACTAGCTTCAAGAGGTTCATTGCCGGTTCAGTTTATTGTACAGAATTTAGACTTCGAAAAAATAAAAGCAGCTATCCCGAAATTTTTGGAAGAAGCCAGAAAGGATAAGACCTTTCAGAATGTGGATGTGAACTTGAAATTTAATAAACCAGAATTACAATTAACTATCGATCGGATTAAAGCGAAAGATCTGGGTTTAACCACAACGGATGTAGCTGCTGTAGTACAATCTGCATTCAGTGGTGCAAGGGCAGCTTACTTTATCATGAATGGGAAACAATACCAGGTGATTAATCAGGTTGAACGCCCTGACAGAAGTGAACCGCTTGATATTGAAAAACTATATGTAAGAAATAATCGAGGTGATAATATTCCTTTAACTGCGGTAGTAAAATTAGAAGAGAATAGTAATCCGCCAACTTTATATCACTTTAATCGTTTCAAGGCGGCAACTATTTCAGCTTCTTTAGCAGAAGGGAAAACAATTGGAGATGGAGTTAAAGTAATGCAGTCGATTGGTAATAAAGTATTAGATGAATCATTTCAAACCGATTTGAGTGGTCCCTCACGTGACTTTGTAGAAAGCTCTTCTAATACCAACTTCGCATTATCATTGGCACTTGTGTTGATCTATTTAGTATTAGCTGCTCAGTTTGAGAGTTTCAAAGATCCGTTTACAATTATGATTACCGTGCCTTTGGCAATTGCTGGAGCCTTGTTGAGTCTTTGGATCTTTAATCAAACACTTAATATCTTCTCTCAAATTGGTATGATCATGTTGATTGGCTTGGTTACTAAAAACGGGATCCTGATCGTCGAATTTGCCAATCAGAAAAGAGAATTCGGTTTAAATAAAACCAATGCTGTAATTGAAGCAGCTGTGCAACGTTTGAGACCAATTCTTATGACGAGTCTTGCTACAGCACTGGGTGCTTTGCCCATCGCATTAAGTTTGGGTGCGGCAAGTACAAGCCGTATGCCTTTGGGTATCGTAATTGTAGGTGGCATTATCTTTTCATTGATCCTTACTTTATTTGTGATTCCTGCAGTATATACTTTCATATCTGGCAAGCACGAAGCAGAACATTTAGAAATCACCGAATAGTGATGTTGACATAATCAATGGCCCACCACTCATTAATTTGTTGGTGGGCTTTTTGTTTGCTGATATTTATTAGCTATTTCTACGGGAACAGTTTATAACTTTGCATTTTAAATTTTGAGTATGAGCAATAGCATCGCAGATATTAGAACCGATTATAGAATGAAATCTTTTTTAGAGTCAGATGCGGCATCTGATCCGTATACTCAATTTGGTCATTGGTGGCTAGAAGCAGTCGAAAGTAAAATTGAGGAAGTGAACGCCATGACTTTAGCAACTGCATCTGTAGAAGGGTTTCCTTCGGCAAGAATTGTTTTATTGAAGGGATACGATAAAAATGGTTTCGTGTTTTTTACTAACTATAATAGTCATAAAGGACAGGAGATTGCTGCCAATCCGAAAGCTTGTTTACTTTTCTTCTGGAAAGAATTAGAACGTCAGGTTCGAATTGATGGGAACATTGAAAAAGTGAGTGCCGAGGAAAGTGATCTATATTTTAATTCTCGTCCAGTTGGAAGTAGAATAGGGGCTTGGTGTTCCCCACAAAGCTCAGTAATACAAGATAGATCTGTGTTAGATAAAAATGTAGCTTTTTATTCTAATAAGTTTAATGCACAGGAAGTGCCACGTCCCGATCATTGGGGTGGCTATATTGTAAAGCCAACAGCCATTGAATTTTGGCAGGGCAGGAGCTCCAGGTTGCACGATAGATTAAGATATTCTGCTAAGCCAGAGGGTTGGAACTTAGAAAGATTGGCGCCTTAATTTTAAGCATAAACCTAGAAAAGATTAGTTCGTATATTGCCATATCAATGATTGTTTATGGCATTAAGTAGGTTTTGGTTAATTATCATACTTGTTTCAGTTACGTATATCCTTGCACAATTATTTAGTGGGTATAGTTACTCTATTGATTATGTTGTGAATGGCAAGAAGGACGAACCTTTGGTGAAAAAAGAAATGTATTTGAGTAAGGTGTCTCCTTTTTTGCAAGACACTTTGCAAAAAGCCAAAGACCATCGCTACACTCAAAATGATTCACTTTATATTTTAGATAATAGTACCGTAAAGATTGCAGTGGGTAAGCAGGCAACTGATGGGATTTTGCCTACATGTAAGAATACTATTTTTGATTTATTGCTACCCTTAATAGCATACTTATCTTTTTTCTGTGGGATACTACAATTATTGATTGATTCAGGGGCGAGTGAAAAGTTGGCGAAATTATTGAGTCCCGTTTTTGTAAAAGTATTTCCAGAGATTCCAAAGAATCACCCATCGATATCTTACATGACTTTAAATTTTGCAGCTAACTTTTTAGGATTGGATTCGGCAGCTACTCCCTTCGGATTAAAGGCCATGGAAAGTTTGCAAGAACTGAATACTGAAAAAGACAAAGCCAGTAATTCGCAGATCATGTTCATGAGTTTGCATGCGGCGGGATTAACATTAATTCCTACATCCATTATTGGTTATCGGGCTGCACAGAATGCGCAGAATCCGGCAGACGTTATGTTGCCTTGTATTATCACTTCATTTGTGGGCACTGTTGCAGCACTGATCATTGTGGGAATCAAACAAAAAATAAATTTTAAAAGTGCATCGTTGATCTTATCTCTTGGAGCCATCATGGGAATTATTGCCGGGTTATTATTCTATATCACCAGATTGGATATCATTGGAAAGAATCATTTCACTACGAATTTATCGAACGTGATTTTGTTGGTGATCATCTTTGCAATTTTAGCTTATGCATTTTATCGGGAGAAATATTTCGCATCGAATAATAAGGACATTTTCAGCTCATTTGTAGAAGGGGCATCATCGGGTTTAACAACCGGAAAAAGAATCTTCCCTTATATCTTAGGAATGTTAGTGGCTATTTCTTTATTCAGAAATAGTGGTGTGTTTGAAATTGTATCAGGTTATATGGGTAAGTTGTTTTTATTGATGGGAGTTAAAAAAGAAATTGTGGATGCACTACCGATTGCCATTCTAAGACCCTTCAATGCTGCTGGTTCAAGAGGTTTTATGATTGATTCCATGCGCACGTATGGTGTAGATTCTTTAACAGGTAGATTGGCCTGCATTTTTCAATGTGCAGCAGAAACAACTTTTTATGTAATTGCTGTTTACTTTGGAAGTATCAAAGTAAAAAATACACGATACACATTATCAGCGATGTCATTAGTCGATCTGATTTCAGTGATTGCGGCGATAGGGATTAGTTTGTTGTTCTTTTAAAAGATCAACCACCCCGTCTGTTCGCTCAGCCGCTCCAGCCACCCCTCCATCGCATGCGATGGAGGGGAAACTTTTGCTACCAACTTTTCTCACTTCTCACTTAATCATAGTCTGTTTCAAGACGTCCATTCTTGCCTACTACTCTGTACCAGGTTTCTCCATTTCCGTGGTATACTTTTTTGAAAAAGTTTCCATTGATTTCATAGTACTTGGTATCGTTGATGACTATAGCTCTTGCATCCAATGGTAATGATGGAACTTCCACGCCGATAGGTGCTTCTACTATCTCGTAGTAATTATGATAGTTACGCATAAATGCTCCATTGTAATAATAATAAGGATATCCACCGAAATTCATAGAAATATAACCCATAGGCAGAAGATTAAAACGGAAGCCTAAAGTAAATCTAGGAGAAGTATAGTGCGATGCATAGGGATTATAATATCCACCGCCACCTCCAGAATATCCGTAGCCATATCCATTACCAATTCCAATGCTTACAGATGTTCTTGGTCTTTCATAAAAGTCATTTCTACGTCCATAGTTTTCCATGCGTTCGTGACGTTCTTCTCTTTCTCTGTATTCGTGTCTTTCTTCGCGTTCGTTTCTATCCTGGTGTTCATTTCTTTCATGATTATTGCCCCAACCTCTTTGAGAAAAAGAATAAGATGCTGTGAATAGCATCAAGCTGATTCCCATCAAAACTGCTTTTTGTGTAGTGTTGTTTTTCATAAAATAATTTTTGGTTCTATCTAACTACATCCAATATCTGTGCTACCAATTGTAAAAGAAATCATAAAACCAAAATTGCAGCTATAAAAACAAAAAACCGCGACCATAGTCGCGGTTAAAAGATTCTTTTTATCGGTGAACAACATTATTTTCTTGCCAAAACTTTCTCAGCTGCGGCAACAATAAACGGTGTATCTAAACCATATTTAGTAAGTAATTCTGTTGGTTTGCCACTCTCTCCAAAGGTATCATTGGTTCCAACATATTCAATTGGTATCGGGCAATGCTTAGCGGCAACTTGTGCAATAGAATCTCCTAAGCCACCAATTACATTATGTTCTTCAACAGTAACAGCACATTTAGTTTTGCTGATAGATGCTATCACGGCTTCTGTATCCAATGGTTTAATTGTATGAATATTGATTACTTCTACACTAATTCCTTTTTCTTCCAGGATGCGACCAGCTTCAATTGCTTTCCATACCATATGTCCGCATGCGAAAATAGAAACGTCAGCACCATCGCTCAATTTTTGAGCTTTGCCAATCACAAAATCACTTCCGTCTTCTGCCGTAAAGTTGGGCCATTTTGGTCTTCCGAATCTTAAGTATACTGGTCCTTGATATGAAGCAATCGCTTTAGTTGCTGCTTTAGTTTGATTAAAATCACAAGGAACAATCACTGTCATTCCCGGCAACATCTTCATCAATCCAATGTCTTCTAAAATCTGGTGTGTGGCTCCATCTTCACCTAATGTTAATCCGGCGTGAGAGGCACAAATTTTTACATTCTTATCACTATAGGCCACACTCTGACGGATCTGATCATATACTCTACCTGTACTAAAATTGGCGAAAGTAGTAGTATATGGAATTTTACCTCCAATAGTTAAACCAGCTGCAATGCCAATCATATTGGCTTCTGCAATTCCTACTTGTACAAAACGGTTAGGAAAATCCTTGATAAATGGTCCTAATTTTAAAGAACCAGCCAGATCCGCAGTTAGTACAACTACATTTTCGTTTTCTTTACCTATTTCATGTATGCCTTCTCCAAAGCCACCACGAGTTTCTTTCTCGTTTAGAACTTTAATGTCTGATAATTTCATCCCTTGATCTTTTAATTAATAGAATGCAAAGTAAAGAAAAGAAGGGCAGTATTGCGTATTACTGACCTTCTTAGTTTTTATTAAGTTTTTAAACTTCGTGCACATCTTTCACATTACCGGTTCTTTTCAGCACTCCCCAATGCTGTAGTTCCCCTTTAAATGCTCTTCGGTACGATCTGAAAAGCACTACCAGCATCAGCCAGCGGTAAACTAATCGTTGCGGTAATAACCAAATCAGCTTCCAGATAGGTTCTTTTTCGAAAAGGAATGCCAATGCAGCTATAGCTGCGTCTACCAACATGAAAATGAGGTAGTAAAAACCTAGTTTTCCCGCATTTCCCGTCAGTAATCCAATCAACATTAAGAAGTCGGCTAATGGCGCAAATAAAGGGATCAAATATTTAAATAATAAGATATCTGGCAAGGCAAGCCATCCCAAAGCTTTGAATTGAGGATTGAAAAGTGCATCCCTGTTTTTCCAGAATGTTTGCATCACTCCAAAAGTCCAACGGAAACGTTGCTTCATGAATTGCTTGATCGATTCTGGCGCTTCCGTCATGGCTATAGCACCATTCTCATTATCGATCTGATAACCACAACGAAGAATACGAATAGTTAGGTCGCAATCTTCTGCTAATGTATCCGTACTAAATCCTCCAGCTGCCTCCACTGCTTCTTTTCTAAAAGCACCAATAGCTCCAGGTACAACAGTAATGGCATTTAAATAGGCGAAAGCTTTCCGATCAACATTCTGACTGGAAATATATTCAATACTCTGCCAGCGTGTAATGATGTTAACCTCATTTCCAACTTTTACATTTCCTGCAACAGCACCCACATTTTCGCGACTAAAATGCTGCATCAATTTACTTACGGCATCAGTCAATAATTTGGTATCAGCATCAATACAAACCACATAATCCGCATCAGTTTGTGCGATTCCAAAATTCAGTGCGGATGCTTTGCCACCATTTGGCTTTGTAAACACTTTTACTTTTGGATGATGTGCAAATGCGGTATGTACTTTTTCATAAGTGCTATCCTTACTACCATCATCTACAAAAACGATATTAAAATTCGGGTAATCGCATCTCAATAAATTTTCAATGGAACTCACTGCATTTACTTCTTCATTAAATGCGGGAACTATGATCGACACTAATGGATTTCCTGTAAATGGAATTAAGGCCAAACTCTTTTCTTTTTTTCTCTGCAAAACCGAAAGGCTCAGCATCATGATCAAACGAATCGAACCTAATATTAAAAACAGGATAAAGAGTGCAAATAAAAGTTGACTTAAATAATAGCCAAACTCAGCAATAAAGTTGTTGAACTGAATTAATTGAAAGCCACTTCCTGCTGGAACTGGTGGCATCATGTCATCTCTTTTCTTGTTCAATAATTCTGCTACTGTAATAAAAGTGTAGCCTTGTTTTTGTAAATCTTCGATGAGTCTTGGCAAGGCTTTTACAGTAGCACTCCTATCTCCACCTGCATCGTGTAATAAAATAATATTTCCTCGATCCTTTAAAGCCATTACACGATTGTAAACGGTATCTGCATTAAAGTGTGGCACTTCACTTGCCTCCCAATCTTCGGGATCAATATTTTCACCAATGGTTAAATAATTTCTGGTTCTACTCAATGCAACAGGCACCAGCTCTTCCATTTTTTCTGGCTGCGCATCAGCGTTATAAGGTGCGCGGAACATGATGGTACTATGGCCTGTAATACATTCTAACAATAAGCGGGTAGCATCCATTTCCAACAAAGCCCTTTGCTTACTCACTTTAGCCATATTGGGATGGGTAAATGTGTGATTCCCTAATTCGTGGCCTTCGTTATAAATTCTTTTAACTAAAGGAATATTATTTTCAGCTTCAATCCCTACCACAAAAAAACTGGCGGGTACGTGATATTTTGCAAGGATATCTAAGATCTGTTTTGTATAAACAGGATCTGGTCCGTCATCAAATGTGAGAACTAATTTCTTTTTCGAAGCATCAATCCTGCCCATTTGTTTTACTACAAACATGCTAGGTAAAGAATCATATTTTTCTTCACTGATCAGCATCAATGTAGAATCTATTTCAGGCGTAATATGTCCTTCTCTTGGAGTGGATAAAACATCCAATACTTCTCCATCACCCATAAAGTCTACATCGTCTGTGGCTTCTACTTTATTGAATTCTGTGAAGTTGAATTTACCCAAAGATTTACGAGACATGGGCTGATTATAAAAATCCCATAACCTACTATCTTCACTTCCTAATCTCCACAGAGCAGTTCCAGCTAATGGATATTCAGTAGCAAATCGAACGGTATTAAAATTGGTTGCTGCATCTGTGAAATGTACTTCGTGTTCTTTGTCATTGTCATCCCAATACTGATAACTTAAATTATACGTATCGTTATTGTATTGAACTTTTCCTTCACTTTCTCTGGCAATAACCAATGCCTGTTGATAGGTAACATCAGTTCCTTGTCCCCCCTTCACCCAATCATATCCATAGGCAGCTAAACATAAAACGATTTTCTTAGGGGATACTTTTTTTGCTAATTGATCAACTGCTGCTTCGATCCATTTCTGACTGCTGATGGGTCCTGGCTTGGTATCACTGGAATGCTCATCATAAGCCATTAAGAAAAGATAGTCGTTATACTTCCCTAATGTTTGATAATCATAATCTTCGTTAAATGGCATCACGTCTTGTGAAACCAATAATCCTTCTTTATGAAAACGGGCATATAATTCTTTTTGAAAATTAGATAGTACTTCATTTTTAGTTTCTATCAATTCTTCGAAATCTATATTGATACCAACGAAGCCATATTTTTTTATCAGCTTTACCAAGTCGTTGATCAATTTATTTTTCTTCACAGGATTGTTGATGATTCTGTGTACTACATCGCCTCTAAAAACTGATTTCACATTATTCGTCATCATGGGCATCACACGAACACCTGAAGCTTTAATCACATCAAAACCTCTTTCGTCTATATTCGTATACACCGAATCTCCTTTAGGATCCAGGAAAAACCATTCTGGCATCACCAGATTCATTTTTGAGATATTTCTTTTAAGAGAAAAGAAAGATTGTGCATCCCAGGCAACATAGAATGCAGCACGAATGCCTAAGCTATCGCTGAAAAGGGATGAGTTAGAAAGATTTAATACACTGTCTTCTTGTCCGCAGCCTCTACCCTTAGCCCACCTATTATCAATAAATTTTCGAAATCCCTGGTATTTTTTTGCAAGTTTGCTGGTAGACTTCTCCGCCTGAAGTACCTCTTTCATCGCTTGACCCTGCATCATGGGTAGGTTCGGGAGGTACATATTTTTGATAGCGATGGTAACAATGGCTATCACCAGGATCAAAATAAATAAGAGTAACCTGCCACCCCATTTAAATCTTTGCCAGCGGGAAGGGTTATTGGTTTGAAAAATCTGCGCCGAATGTTTGTTATCCATGAATTCTTATACAAGTAAAAAAGATGCTAGATATGCAAAGTAAACACAAAGGCCGCCTTTAACAAGCGGCCTTTTGATGAAATGTATTTTTTAATTTTTTTTAAAAGCCTAACCTTCGAAGCTACTATAGAAATAAGGTGTTTTTGCTTCAAATTCTGCGCTACAGGTATCAACCATTTTGTAAACACGTGTAATACCTAGTGCCTTTCTTTTTTCGTAAACTTCATCTTCTGTGCAAGTATTGTTCATGATACGAACAATTTGAAGATCGCTGAAACCATTCTTTTTCGCTTCTTTTAAAAGTGCAGTTGGGATAGTTTCTAAGCTATGTTGTGCAATTTCTTTTTCGATATTACAAATTTGTTGGATCTGATAAAGGAACCAACGGTCAATTCCAGTTGCATGTGCTATGGATTTAACAGTAGAACCCTGCATCAATGCGTCTTTAATACGGAAGATGCGATCCCATTTTGGTGTTTTGATGTACTCTACAATCTCTTCGCTCTTCATTAAGCTTTTACCATAATAGCCCAGACCGATAGCTTCGTTCTCTAAACTCTGACAGGCTTTCTGAATGGCTTCTGTAAAGCTTCTGCCAATGGCCATCACTTCACCCACACTCTTCATTTGTAATCCTAAAGTGTCGTTCGCACCTTTGAATTTGTCAAAGTTCCAGCGTGGTACTTTTACAATTACATAGTCTAAAGCTGGCTCGAAATAAGCTGAGGTAGTTTTAGTAATCTGATTCTTCAATTCGTCTAATGAATAACCGATTGCCAATTTAGCGGCAATCTTTGCAATGGGGTATCCAGTTGCTTTAGAGGCAAGGGCGGAAGAACGGCTTACACGTGGGTTAATCTCAACAGCAATTAATTCTTCATTTTCAGGATTCTGAGCAAATTGTACGTTACAACCTCCGGTAAAGTTTCCTAATGAACGCATCATCAGAATCGCTTTATTACGCATTTCCTGAAATGCAGTATCACTTAAAGTCATGGCAGGTGCAACGGTGATGGAATCACCAGTATGAACCCCCATCGGGTCTAAATTTTCTACCGTACAAATAATAACTACATTATCATTACAATCGCGCAATAATTCTAATTCGTACTCTTTCCATCCAAGCACTGCCTTCTCCACCAATACCTCGTGTATAGGGGAAGCTTTTAAACCTCTATCAAGGGCAGCATCTAGATCGTCTTTGGTATGTACAAAGCCGCCACCAGTACCGCCAAGGGTAAATGAAGGGCGTATAACTAATGGAAAACCAATCTCTTGTGCAAATTCTTTTCCTTCTAAAAAACTATTGGCAACCCTACTTGGTGCTACAGCCATTCCAATTTTTACCATCAATTGGCGGAATTTTTCACGGTCTTCTGCCGTATCAATAGCAGCAATATCCACCCCAATCAGGCGGCAATTGTACTTTTTCCAAACCCCTAATTCATCGGCTTCTTTACATAGATTTAGTGCTGTTTGACCACCCATTGTAGGCAATACCGCATCAATCTGGTTCTCATCTAATATTTTTTCGATACTTTCAACCGTCAAAGGGAGCAGATAAACCTTGTCGGCCATCATCGGATCGGTCATAATGGTGGCAGGGTTACTGTTAATTAGGATCACTTTGATCCCTTCTTCACGTAGGCTTCGGGCAGCCTGGGTGCCTGAATAATCAAATTCACAGGCTTGGCCAATAATAATCGGACCCGAACCAATAATTAAAACTGAGTGTATCGAACTGTCTTTAGGCATAATTGCAAAAAAATAAATTGTGCAAATGTAATGTTCACAAGCGAAAAAGGCAGATTTTTTTCGGATTGAAGGACTTGATTGGAACAAAAAAGGGTTTACACGGTTAATATATATAGATTGTACACTAAATAAAATAAAATGGCAGTATTAAAAGAGGGAAGTAAAGCACCCGTTTTCAAAGCGGTTGACCAAAATGGTAAGACGATTTCATTGACTGATTTTAAAGGGAAGAAGGTCATATTATATTTTTATCCAAAGGATGATACTCCAGGATGTACTGCGCAAGCTTGTAACCTGAAGGATAATTATGCATTATTGATAAAGAAAGGATTCCAAGTAGTAGGCGTTAGTACAGATAGTGTAGCGAGTCACAAAAAATTCGAAGAGAAATTCGAACTGCCTTTTCCATTGGTGTCTGATGAGGACAAAAAAATTGTTGACAAATACAATTTGTGGGGAGAGAAAAAATTCATGGGACGCACTTATATGGGCACTACCAGAACTACTTTTTTAATTGATGAGACTGGAAAGATTGTAAAGATTATTGCAAAGCCCGATACCAAAAATCATACAGAAGAGATTTTGGCTGCTTGGGAAAGTTAATTTTGCTGAACTAATAGAATAGGCCTCTGAAATTTCAGGGGCTTTTTTTATTTGAAGATCTGATATACCAGTAAGCTCATCAGGTAAGCTAATCCAGTCATGTATACAAATTGAAATAGAGGCCATTTCCAGGATCTTGTTTCTCTTCTTACAACAGCCAATGTGCTCATACATTGCATGGCTAATACATAAAAGATCATGAGTGAAAATGCTGCAGGAATTGTGTACACCTTGGTTCCATCTTCATGTTTGGCTGATTGCAATTTTTCACGAAGTGAACTGTCGTCATTTTCTTCCACACTATATAATGTGGCCATCGTTCCAACAAATACTTCTCTTGCTGCAATGGAACTGATAATGGCAATTCCTATTTTCCAATCATAGCCTAGTGGACGGATAACAGGTTCTATGGATTTGCCTAATATGCCTGCATAGGAATTTTGTAATTTTTCAGAAGACAAATGTTTGGTCAGTGCTTTTTTATCAGACGGATTTTGTTGGATGAGAACAGCGTATTTTGCTTCTACATCTTTTATTCTGCTCCCTGGTCCGTGTGAAGAAAGAAACCATAGTAAGACACTGATGATCATAATGATCTTTCCGGCATCAGTGATAAATATCTTTGCTTTTTCTACCATGGTGATACCCACGTTGGCCCATCTTGGGGCGCGATAGATAGGAAGTTCAAGTATGAAAAAACTCTTTTCCTGAATTTTAATCACCCACTTCATTACATAGCTTACGATCAATGCCATCAATATTCCTAACAAATACAATCCCATCATTACTAATCCTTGCAGACTGAGAAAACCTAAATAGTATTTATTGCTGACAACTAAAGAAATTAAAATAGTATACACAGGCAATCTTGCACTGCAACTCATTAGCGGTGTAACTAAAATGGTGAGTAGCCGCTCTTTTTTGTTTTCAATATTTCTGGCCGACATGATGGCTGGCACTGCGCATGCAAAACCACTGATCATGGGCATTACACTTTTCCCATTAAGTCCAACTTTACGCATCAATCGATCGCTAAGGAAACTGATACGTGCCATATAACCCGTGTCTTCCAGAATGGTAATGATACCAAACAAGATCATGATCTGTGGAATGAAAACGAAGATGCCGCTCATACCGGCCACAATTCCATTCACTATCAGATCCTGCATCCAGCCTGGGGCTATATTATCAGATAAGCATGATGCAAAATTTTTGAAGATCAATTCAATGCCGTTCATTGGAAATTGCGCTAACCAGAATACACTTTGAAATAATAAAAATAAAACTGCAAATAAAATCAGGTATCCCCAAACGCGGTGAAGTAAAAGATCATCGAGTTTATCCGAAAAATGTTTTTGTTCCAGTGGGTCTGGTTCATTTACATTTTTCTGCATGATCTTTCGAATATGCCCAAAACGTTGCACAATTTCTTCCGCCTGTGTTTTGGTAGGATTGAATTGATTTTCGATCTCTATCCGTTCGATTGATTCCTGCATCTGATCCGAGAGTGGAAAGTTTTCGTGATTGATCAAATAATGGACAGCCGCGTAATCGCTCAATTCAGGGAAATGCGATTGAATAGCTGCTATCGCTGCTGGCGCCATCTTTTGGTTATCAATAAAATCATCCTTACTAAAAGCAGAAGGGTTCTTTACATATTTTGCTAAAGCAGACTTCAATTCAGCGAGACCTTTATTTTTTCTTGGGTTCACCAAAACAACAGGAACACCTAGCTCTGCTTCCAATCCTTTTACATCAATGATGATTCCTTTTTTTGCTGCAAGATCATTCATGGTTAACGCAACCACAACCGGTATTTTCAAATCAATGATCTGACTACAAAAAAGCAGGTTGCGTTTGAGATTACTGGCATCTGCAACCAATAACACCATATCCGCTTTCACATCATTGTCGGCATTCATCAATACTTTATAAGCAACCCATTCGTCTGCTCTTCTAGGATATAAACTATAAGTGCCTGGAAGATCTATTAATTGTGTATGTATGCCGTTGCCCAGTTCAAGGATGCCTGTTTTTTTGTCAACTGTTACCCCAGGAAAATTCCCCACTTTTTGGTTGAGGCCTGTTAATGCATTGAATAACGAAGTTTTTCCGCTATTCGGGTTACCCACTAATGCAATATGTAATTCCTGTTTCGACAAATTCTAGAATTGAACGCAAAAGTATAGTCTTATAAGAGTGCTTTGTTACGAGATTGGGAAGAGAATCCTTTCAAAATCATAGCAAACTGAAGATACAATTTCATTATGGAAGCTTAAATCGTCTATTTTTGTTGGTACAAATTAAGGACATATATGAAAAAGCTGCTGTTGGTTGTCTTACTCTTTACAACTGTTGCTCATGCACAAAGTAAAAGGAAAAAAAGATTGGCAGAGGAAAAAGCAAGTTTGGAACTAATAGCTAATTTAAAATCGCATGTTCAGTATTTAGCCGATGATAAATTGGAAGGCAGACGCACAGGAACCAAAGGTGAGCAGTTAGCATTGAATTATATCGTTGAGCAGTACCAGAAAATTGGATTACAACCAAAAGGTAAAGATGGATATGTGCAAACCTTTGAAATCAATGAAGGAAAGCTAATTACTACATCAACAATTCTACAGGTGAATGGTCATGTATTAGAGCAGAACACAGAATATTTTCCTTTGAGTTATAGTGCCCAGAGATCTGTAAAAGGCTCACCTGCTATAGCTTTAAATGAAAAAGGGCAACCTTGGTTCAAAGATTTGAAAGATGTTTTGGAAGAAAACAAAACAAATCCTCATTTTGATATCGATGAAGTAATTCGTAAGGAAGCCTCAGAAGATGCTGCGAAGGGTGCAACAGCTTTATTTCTTTATAATAGTTCTGCAATAACAGATAATGTTCAGTTCAATAAAAAAGATACTTCTGTTTCAGTTGCCCTACCAGTTGTTTATATAACCAAAGCTGGTATCAAACACTATTTCTTCGATAATGCAGCGAGCTTTGATCTTGCGTTGAAAGTTGAAATTGTAGAACAAAAAAGAACTTGCAGTAATGTCATTGGCTATATCGATAATCATGCAGCTACTTCAGTAATATTAGGTGCGCACTATGACCATCTGGGATACGGTGAAGATAAAAATGCTTTAGACACAGGTCATATCATTCACAATGGTGCAGATGATAACGCAAGTGGCACCGCAGCATTAATTGAATTGACTAAATCTTTAGTTAAATCATCACCTAAAAATAATAATTACCTGATCATTCATTTCTCTGGCGAAGAACTGGGATTGTTTGGCAGCAAGCATTGGCTGGATGATCCTACCATAACTATCACACCGAATTATATGTTGAATATGGATATGATCGGACGGTATGATACTTCCCATAAATTAAACATTGGTGGGTATGGCACTTCGCCAACCTGGGGTGAATATTTCGCATCAGTTAAAAATGATCAGTTGTTATTGAAATATGATAGCTCAGGAAGCGGACCAAGTGACCATGCCAGTTTTTATAGAAAGGATATGCCTGTATTATTTTTCTTTACAGGAAGTCACCCTGATTATCATAAGGCAACAGATGATTGGGAAAAGATCAATTTCGAGGGAGAAAAAAATATTGTTCAGTTTGTACATCAATTGATTGTTGATAATGATGCAAAAGGCAAACTGGTATTTACAAAAACAAGGGAACAAGCAGCTGGCCGTAGTACAAAATTTAAAGTAAGCTTAGGTGTGATTCCTGATTATGGATTCAGTGGAACAGGCATGCGAATAGATGGTGTTAGTCCGGGTAAACTTGGCGAAAAAATTGGTTTGCAGGCAGGGGATGTATTATTGCAATTAGGCGATATTAAGTTTGTGGATGTGCAGAGTTATATGGGTGCTCTGGGGAAATTTGAAAAAGGTGATAAAACAAAATTACGCATTCTTAGAGGTAAGGAAGAGAAGACTTACGATATTGAATTTAAATAGCAGACCATGTCAAAACTTCGTTTGAATGTAGATGAGTTGAATGAAGATTTCTTCGAAGACACTCGTCTGCTGGGTATTACTGCACCAATTAAAAGTTATCAGTTTTGCTGGCATTTGAATAATTTATTGGGCTACCAGTTTAGATTGAATAACGATATTGAAATTCATTTACGGAAGAAAGAAAGGAGTTATTATTTTTCAGTGTATGAGTCTTCAGAGCCAAATAGCTTTTTAAGTCATTACGTATATCATAACCAATTCGATGGCGAGTATCTGTTGCCAGAATTCAGGCATATGGATTTCCTTTGGTTGATGAAGGGCGATTTTGTAGACGATGAAAAATGTACCTGGATCAAACAAGCGATTAATGGTATCGCAGGTGTGCAGTTGGTAGCAGAGCTAACCAATGAGCAAATCAGGAATAAAGGGAATATGGTTTTTTAATAGCTATAAGAATTGAATTACTTTATCGCTTTTTGCTTTTAATTTCCCAATTGGTTTTGCATAGGCTGATAAGCCAAATGCTTCAAAGACAGCGATTACTTCATATGCGGCTTCGGGTGAAACAGCAATCAATAATCCACCATTGGTTTGTGGATCGGGTAATAACTGTAAAGCTTCTTCTTCATTGATGCCCGGTGCGATACTTACTTTTGCACTATAACTATTCCAATTTCGGGCAGTTGCGCCTGGTCCTATTTTTTGTTTTTGATATTCTAAAGCAGCTTCAATCATAGGAATATTGGCATACTCTATCAACGCACTTAATCCACTTCCTTCTGCCATTTCCGTTAAGTGACCTAATAAACCAAATCCAGTTACATCGGTCATGGCATGCACCCCAGCAATTTTTCCTAAAGCTTCACCAGCCTTGTTTAACGTGCCTAATTGTTTGAGTAATAATTGTAAATGTTCTTCTGATAATTTTTCTCTTTTTTGTGCGGTAGCCATGATACCCACACCAATGGGTTTGGTGATAAAGAGTAAATCATTTTCCTGAGCAGTATTATTTCTTTTTAAATGATCAATATCAACCAGGCCACTCACTGCTAATCCAAAAATGGGTTCCGGGCTATCGATACTATGTCCGCCTGCTAATGGAATGCCTGCTTCCAAACAAATACTGCGAGCGCCTTCTAACACTTGTTGGGCAACGGATGCAGGTATTTTGTCGATGGGCCATCCAAGAATAGCTATGGCAAGAATTGGTTTTCCTCCCATGGCGTAAACATCACTGATTGCATTGGCAGATGCAATCTTACCAAATGAAAATGCATCATCCACAATAGGCATAAAAAAATCTGTGGTACTGATTAAAGCTGTTCCGTTACCAAGGTCATATGCAGCTGCATCATCATTGCTTGCATTACCAACCAGTAAGTTTTTATTTTCAGGTGCAATAA
The DNA here is from genome assembly GCA_947371755.1 of Chitinophagaceae bacterium. Taxonomy (GTDB): domain Bacteria; phylum Bacteroidota; class Bacteroidia; order Chitinophagales; family Chitinophagaceae; genus Sediminibacterium. Next base: position 12,010 of record CANBQT010000006.1, on the reverse strand, counting down.
TATTCGATTGTAAAATATTGCTTAAAACAGAAGGAGCAATTTTACAACCACAACCACCACCATGCGAAAATTTGGTTAAACGGAATTCAGACATCTTATAGATTATTTATTTTTTGCAAATTAAGTTTAAAAGATTTGGATATGGTGCATCATACTATCCATACGATCTCACCAAAATTAAAACGGTCTTGTAATCCATCTTTTACAAAGAGTTCACCAATTTCATTCACCAATTCTACGCTTGCGCTAAAAGCAATATTCTCTTTCTTAAATCGTACTGTTTCCCCTTTCTTATATAAATGAAGATTATATTCTGCTAATTGTTGGGCATGTGCCCCATTTTTTAAAGCTTCAAATCTCTTGTCTAAATGCTGGCATAACTCTTTTGCGAGTTCAACAGGATTATATTTTTTACCGGTGATCTGCTTTAAAGAAACTGCTTGTTGAATGAGGGGAGAAAATTTGGTTTGATTAATATTGATCCCAATTCCAATCACAGAATACTGCCATTTAGTGCCCTTAATATGATTATCTATTAAAATTCCCCCTGTCTTTCTGTCACGCCAAAACAAATCATTTGGCCATTTTATTTTGGTTTCTTCACCTGCATAAGACGAAAAAAAGTCATAAAGGGCAAGGGAAGCCATCACGCTGAGTGAAAATTGTTGATTAATTAAAAGAAATGAGGGGTCAATTACTACCGATAATATGATATTTGAACCGTTCTCGGAAATCCATGACTTTCCCCGCTGACCTTTCCCCGCATATTGGGAATTTGCAAAGAAAGCCGAACCGTGAGCAGCCAAATTAGCTTGAACCTTGTCAATGGCATAGATGTTGGTACTATCTACCTCATGTAATTCGGAAAATGGTTCTCCAATAGGAGTTTTAGCATTTATTGGTAACAAAGAATTACTATTTTTGACGAAGGTAGCACTGAATCAATCACACTTAAACAACTTAATTTATTGGCAACGCTCTCCGTACTCAACAAAATCCCTACAACAACCGGTAATCGTATTACACGTATTAATCGGAATTCCAAAATTTTTAAGACCATTATTAAAGCCATTCAGGATAAGAAGGGGGAGAATATTGTAAGTCTGGATCTAAGAAGTATCCCTGAAGCAGCTGCCGACTTTTTTATTGTTTGTGAAGCAAGTTCAACTACACAAGTGAGAGCCATTTGTGATTTTGTGGAAGATCAGGTACAAAAAGCTTGTTTGGAAAATCCTTACAAACATGAGGGCAGGGTAACAGGACAGTGGGGTTTGATTGATTATGTAACAGTGGTAGTTCACGTGATGCAACCAGATGCCAGAAAGTTCTACAAGCTAGAAGAAATGTGGAGCGATGCTGGTTCAGTGATGCACGATGAAATAGAAAAAACGAAATAGAGATACAGGTTATTAAAAGAAAAATTATTTATAATAGAGGAAACAGATATGTCACAGGAAAATAAATCGCCCAAATTTAACATTCAGAACGATAAAGGTGAAGCTCCCAGAAAAGGCCCCAAATTCAGTATTTACTGGATCTATGGAATCATAGGTATGGTATTACTTTCTGCCAACTTTTGGAAGATGTCTCCAGATTTAAGTCGTGTTAGTGAACAGGAATTCAAACAAGAAATGTTGGCCAAAGGCGATGTGGAACGTTTGGATCTGGTAAGAAACAAAGAAGTAGTGAGAGTGTATATCAAAGCGGATAGTCTTGAAAAAGAATACTACACCGTAAAATTCAAAAGCAAACTCTCTAAAGAAAAGTACAAAGGCATTGCTTTATTTGAATTTAAAGTAACCGATTGGAAAAGCTTTAACGATGGATTAAAAGAGTTCTATGCAACGAATCATTTGCAGGAAGTTCCTACCAATCCAATGGATGAAGGTGAATGGTTTGGGCCAGTTGCCAATACCATCCTTTCTTTATTGATCATTATTGCGGCATGGGTTTTATTGATGCGCAAAATGGGCGGACCATCAGGTGGTGGCGGGCCAGGAGGCATTTTCAATATTGGAAAATCGAAAGCCACTTTATTTGATAAGGGAGCGAAAGTAAATATCACTTTTTCTGATGTAGCTGGTTTAGATGAGGCTAAGGTGGAGGTAATGGAGATCGTTGATTTCTTAAAGAATCCGAAAAAATATACATCACTGGGTGGTAAGATCCCGAAAGGAGCCTTACTGATTGGACCTCCGGGTACAGGTAAAACCTTACTGGCTAAAGCAATGGCTGGTGAAGCACAAGTGCCTTTCTTTAGTTTAAGTGGAAGTGATTTCGTGGAAATGTTTGTGGGCGTGGGTGCAAGCCGTGTACGTGATTTGTTTAAACAAGCACGTGAAAAAGCACCTTGTATCATTTTTATTGATGAGATTGATGCGATTGGCCGTGCCCGTGGCAGAAATGCCATGATGAGTAACGACGAACGTGAAAATACTTTGAACCAATTATTAGTGGAAATGGATGGCTTTGGTGGAGATACTGGTATCATCATCCTGGCAGCTACCAACCGTCCGGATGTATTGGATTCGGCATTACTTCGTCCAGGTCGTTTTGATCGTCAGATCTCTATTGATCGCCCGGATGTAGTAGGTCGTGAAGCCATCTTTAAAGTGCATTTGGGTGCGATTAAAGTATCTGAAACTTTAGATATTCATAAGTTGGCTGAACAGACACCAGGTTTTGCCGGTGCTGATATTGCTAACGTTTGTAACGAAGCAGCTTTGATTGCAGCGAGAAAGGATAAACTGGCGGTTGACATGAGCGACTTCCAGGATGCGATTGACCGTGTGATTGGTGGCTTGGAGAAAAAGAATAAGATTATTTCTCCGGATGAGAAAGAAGTGATCGCATATCACGAAGCAGGACATGCTATTTGTGGTTGGTTCTTAGAGCATGCTTATCCTTTATTAAAAGTTACTATTGTTCCAAGAGGCACAGCTGCATTAGGTTATGCGCAGTATACTCCGAAAGAACAATATTTATATACGACAGAGCAGTTAATAGATCAATTATGCATGACATTGGGTGGAAGAGCTGCAGAAGAAATTTTCTTCGGTAAGATCTCTACTGGTGCCGCAAATGATTTGCAACAGATCACTAAGATGGCTTATTCGATGGTAACCACTTATGGTATGAATGATAAGATCGGTAATATCAGCTTCTACGACCCGGCAGCTGAAAATACTTTTACTAAACCATTTAGTGAAGAAACTGGTAAAATGATCGATGATGAAGTGCGTAAACTGGTTGCGAATGCTTATGTAAGAACCATCGCTTTATTAACTGATAAAAAAGAGCAAGTAGAAAAACTGGCAAAAGAATTATTAGATAAAGAAGTGTTGCATAAATCAGATGTAGAAGAGTTGATTGGTAAAAGACCTTTTGAAGAAAAGAAAATTCTTGAAGTTCCCATACCTCCGGTTCCTACAGATCTTCCGATTCTTCCTATCACTGGAAATGAAGAAGAACCAACTACTATACTTCCTTAAAACAATCAGTAGAACATGGCAAACAGTTCTAGAGATAAAATATTAACCAGGATCAAGCAGGCACTGAAAAAACCAGTGCCTGTTCCCTTTCCTGCCATTGAAAACAGTAGTTTCCCATTACAGCCTACCTCTCAGGATCTGGAAATTGAGTTTGCAGAAAATTTTACAAAATTACAAGGACGATTCTCTTTTTGTGCCAATGAAGCAGAGTTAGCGGTGCAATTGAATTTGTTAGCAACACAAAGAAAATGGTCTAAGATCTATTGTGTGGAAGATGATTTGAAAGCCAAATTATTCGAGAAAGGTTTTCAAAACATTACTGGCACAGAGCTTTCAGATTGTGAAGCCAGCATTACCTATTGCGAGCAATTGATAGCACGCACCGGAAGTCTTTTATTAAGTAGTGCACAAGCAAGTGGCAGAACTGTGAGTGTGTATGCACCAGTACACATCTGTGTGGCTTATACTGATCAATTGGTGTATGATATTGCGGATGGATTTAATCAGCTGATAGATAAATATCGACTCAACCTTCCTTCTTTAATTACACTGGCATCAGGTCCAAGCAGAACTGCTGATATTGAGAAGACCTTAGTGGTAGGTGTGCATGGCCCCAAAGAAGTTTTTTGTTTTTTGATTGACAGGCAATAAAAGATAGCTTGTATCTTTATAGTATGCAACAGCCTGTATTCCAAATATTTGTTTATGGATCGCTGAGAAGTGGCTTTCATGCACCTGCATTTGAATATATCAGTCGCTATTTCGATCTGGTATCTGATGCAAAGGTGAAGGGATATTTATACGATATGGGCGAATTTCCAGCCGCTTTACCAACAGATGACGAAGCCTATTTGATAGGAGAATTATATCGGATAAAAAGGGAAGAAGAATTCAACTGGGCCATTGAACAATTGGATGCATACGAAGGAATTCATTCGGAACCTGAGGAAGGGGCTATTCCTTATAGAAGAGAGTTGGCAACTGTTATCACACCAAATGAAAATGAAGTCGCATGGATTTATTGGTTCAATGAACCTATTAAAGATCAACCGATCATTCCTTCTGGTGATATGTTAGAATACCTACGTCAACAGAAAAATAAAGGGTAGTATGGAACTCGAAGCGGGTAAAAAAATATATTTCCTTTCTGATTTTCATTTGGGTGCGCCAGATCGGGATAGTAGTTTGGTGCGCGAGAGAAAAGTGGTGGCGTTTTTAGATTCAATTAAAAAAGACGCAGCAGAAATTTTTATCGTTGGCGACATTTTTGATTTTTGGTTTGAATATAAAACGGTAGTGCCCAAAGGTTATACCAGACTTTTTGGTAAGTTGGCGGAACTATCTGATGCGGGGATTTTAATACACGTATTTGTGGGTAATCACGATATGTGGATGAAGGATTATTTTCAACAGGAATTAAATATTCCAGTTTATTTCGAGCCCAGGATTTTTGAATGGTGTGGGAAGCAATTTTTTATTGGTCACGGAGATGGGTTGGGCCCTGGAGATCATGGATTTAAGTTTATCAAAAAAATATTTCGAAACCCTATTTGTCAGCGGTTATTTGGCATGTTGCATCCCAATTGGGGCATTGGATTAGCTAATTATTTCAGTAGAAAGAGTAGAGAAAAAACGGGGAATTCTGATGAATTATTTTTAGGAGCCGATAAAGAATGGCTGATTGTTTTTTCAAAAGATTATTTACAAAAAACACCTGTTGATTATTTTATTTTTGGGCATAGACATTACCCAATTGATTATGTGTTGAATGATCAGAGTAGGTATATCAATCTGGGCGACTGGATCCGCAATTTTACGTATGCAAGTTTTGATGGGACCGAAATGGAATTGAAAAATTGGGTAGCCAATTCACAGAGCACTAATTGAGTTTCATGGAAAAGATTTTACTACAAGAATTTTTAGAAAATAGTATTGGAAGTTATTTAGGGGTAATGGCATCCATATTGCTTGCTTTGTTTTGTAAGCGATTGGTGTCGAAATATTTTGCCACATTGCTTTATCGAATTGTAGGCAAAAAAAGTGATATGATTCGTAGGAAATCATTCATGGAATTAGTGGTGCAACCACTGGATGTTTTCTTGGTGTTATTAGTGTCTTTGATTGCAGTAGATAAATTGAATTTCCCTAGGGTTCTTGATTTTAATATTTATCATCTAACCTTCAGGCAGTTATTAGATTCTGCAGGCAATGCCACATTGATCATAGTGTTCATTTGGTTATGCATTCGAGTAATCGAATTTATTGCGATCATATTGGAAGAGAAAGCAAATCTTACTACTGACCAATCAGACAATCAGTTAATCGTTTTCTTTAAGGATTTTTTCAAAGTGATATTAGTGATTGTAGGAATTCTATTGATCTTTCGATTTGCATTTAATAAAGACATTAGTAATCTCCTTACAAGTTTAAGTATTGTGGGTGCTGCGATTGCATTGGCAACAAGAGAAAGTATGGAGAATTTGATTGCTTCCTTTATTATTTTTTTTGATAAGCCATTTGTGACTGGCGATTTAGTAAAAGGAAATACATTTTCTGGTTACGTAGAAAAAATAGGATTGAGGAGTACGAGAATTCGAACACTTGAAAAAACATATATCTCAGTGCCTAATAAGCAGATGGTAGATACTATCATTGATAATATTAGTTTGCGCACACAAAGAAAAGCAGAGGTTCGATTAGAGTTAAGTGTAAGAGCTACAAGTACTGAATTAGCTTTATTTACTGAATCTATTAGGCAAATGTTAAGTGTGCAAAAGGCAGTAGAAAATTATGCTGTTTTTTTATCCGACACAGGTAAGAATGCGCATCTGGTTTCCATTGAATTTTTTGCAGGGATGCAAATGAGTATTGAGGAATTTAATCTGTTACGAGAAACGATTAATTTATCGGTCATTAAAAAATTAGAGGACTCAAAAATTGAATTAGCAGCTTCGAATTTGGATGTAGTTATAACCCAGCAATAATTTCTCCCAGTTCTTTTTCCATAAAGCCTGTCTTGCCATATTCGGTAACACGTCCCACTTCTTTACCGTTTTGAAACACTATGAATGTCGGGGTATTCGTGATGCTATATTTCTCTTGCAGATTTTTGTATGCCTTTTTATTTCTATCCACTGCAATCAATAATACTTTAGAGGAAGGGTATCCTGATTTATCTAGTAAGCGATATAGTTTAGGCAATAAATTATTACTATCGTGGCACCATGTTCCGATCACTACTACTAAAGAGAATTTCGATGCATTTTTTTGAATAGCAGCAATGGCTGAGGAATCAGCTTCGCCCCACTGCATATTGTCTTTGAACCAGGCAAATGCAGTATCAGATTCTAAGATTGAACGGTTGATTTTTCCACTCAATATTTTTGCGTGATCATCAGGTACTGAGATGTAATCTTTTCCGGTAGATAATTTAGAACTAGCGCATGAAGTAATAAGGGTAAATGCAACAAAGACAATGATTAATACGCGCATAAAAACGAAGTATTTAAAATCTAGGAAACAGCAAGATTGGATTTCAACTCTAACAAAAATGATTTGAATTTTGTTAAAGATTGAACAAGCTGTGATTGCATGTCAGCTTGTGCTTTATTATTTTTTAAATAATTCTTGGCGCCTTCTATAGAAAATTTTCTTTGACGAAGAAGAAAATAAATTAGTTGAAGATTCTTGATATCTTCTACACGAAACAGGCGGTCGCCTTTTCTTGTTTTTCTGGGTTGTAACACATCAAATTCATTCTCCCAATAGCGTAATAAAGAAGTGTTTACTTTAAACCATCCGGCAACTTCACTGATGCTATAATATAATTTTTTTTGGAGTGTTTCATCATCTGGCACATCGATCAGATCAACTTCTGTATCCATATCACGGAAAGACTTTCTACCTCTCTTGCTAGGCTTTTTGGTTTCTACAATGGTAGAAGTTTTAGAACTTTCTTTTTTCTTTTTGATACGGATAGCAATGGCTTTGTCTTCGTATACAACAGCAGGTTCAGAAACAGTGATTGGCTCTGCCATTGGAAGAGGCTCTGCCTTTGGCGCTTTCACCTGCTTCTCCTTTTTTACTTTAGGAGTAGTAGGTTCTACTGGGAAACCGAATAAGTCTAATTGTTGCAATGGTCCTGCCATAACCTAAAATTAGTGCAAGAAGCCGATGGATTTTACAAGCTTTGTATTTGGTGGAAAAGATGGCGATATATGGGGATACAGCATGAAACACTAACTTTACGGGATGCAGCAAATTAAAACAATTGGTGTATGTGGTGCAGGTACGATGGGTACAGGTATTGCGCAATTATCGGTGCAATCGGGGTTTCCGACAATTTTATTTGATGTGCAGGAAAATATGTTGCAAAAGAGTAAGGATGCGATGCACGAAAATTGGAAAGGGTTACTGGCGAAAGGAAAAATTTCACAAGAAGATCTGTTACAATTTGAGAAATTGATTATTTACAGCAGCAATATCAATCATTGTGTGGTAGATCTGGTGATTGAAGCAATTATTGAAAAAGCATCTGTGAAGTTGGATCTGTTTCATCAGTTAGCTGAGATCAATCCGATCAAAACAATCTTCGTAAGTAATACATCATCCATTTCTATCAATGCCATGGCATCAAAGATGGAAGATCCCTTTCGATTTGCGGGGATGCATTTTTTTAATCCGGCTACACATATGAAACTGGTGGAGATCGTGAGGGGAAATGAAACCAGTGAGGCTGTCATTAAAATGCTGCAGGAACTTGCTATTCGAATGGGTAAAACTGCTGTGGTATGCAAGGATTCACCAGGATTTATTGTGAACCGTGTGGCAAGGCATTATTATTTAGAGTCTCTGTACATGATGGCGCAAAGCAAATTAGACGCAGCCACCATTGATCAGGTTTTAGAGGGAACAGGTTTTAAAATGGGTGCTTTTAAGTTAATGGATTTGATAGGGATCGACATCAATTATGGGGTAAGCAAGATCATTTGGGAAGATTTAGATAAACCCAAACGTTTATTACCTTCTATCCTGCAGGAACAGAAGATTGAAAAACAAGAACTTGGAAGAAAAACAGGGGAGGGCTTCTATAATTACTACAAAGAAGAAAATAATTGACCACATTAAAATCCAAGTTTTACGTATTTTTTACTAACAGTGAATTCCTAATTTCGTACTGAAAACAACCCCCATCCGCTTCCAACTACTCAATTTGCTAATCAATTTAGTAAAACAGTCTTATTATTTGACTAAATTGTTATATATGTCTCCAAAAAATACAACATAGTTGGTATTCCAACGTTCTTGAAAGTACCACAACTTTATATATTAAATTTTTATGTTAGGACGAGACTGTATTATATAGTCTCGTTTAAGCTAGGAATTTATAATAATTGTGCTGAAATATTCGTTATAAAAGACCACTAATATTCCATACCCTAACTGGATAAAATGAGATTTGGTAAATATTTTTTCATCTGTTGCTTCATGATAGTGGCAATTTTTGGAGGCAGCAGCATCTCAAATGCGCAGCTTTCCAGGAATGGTATCAACTTTCAGGCGCTAGCAAGAGACCATTTCGCCAATCCCATTAAGAGTACGCCCATATTTGTTCAAACAACTATCATCAAAAATTCCCCAACAGGTAGTAAAATGTTGGTGGAAGAATTTACAGTAACTACAGATCCAACGGGTGTTTTTGCAGTATTGATTGGTCAGGGTAAAAGGATTAGTGGAACTGCGAATGATCTGCAAACAGTGGATTGGGCTAATGGGCCATATTTTTTAAACATACAAATTGCCTTAAACAATAGCACGAGTGGTGTAACCAATAATAACCGTGTTTGGATTGATTTAGGAACTACTCAGTTTGGTACGGTTCCCTATGCGTTATATGCGAATAATGTACCTGGTTTAGATAACAAATTGAATATTTCTGATACAGCTAAAATGTTATCGGGATATGCAAGAATTGGAAATACTTTCGATCCTAATGTGTACAAAGCGCTACTAGCTGGAAAAGTAAATGTGGCGGATAGTATTACGGGTTATGTAACCCCTTATCAGTTAGCATCAAGAACAGCTACCATTGCCACTTTTACAATTAATAGTACTCTTACTTCGCTGTTGGCATCTAAAGTTAATATTTCAGATACTGCGGCGATGTTATTGCCCTATGCAACAAAACAGGAATTGGCTGATGCTATTTCTAAAGTTGCGTTAACACCTGGTCCGCAAGGAGCAACAGGTGCAACTGGGGATCAAGGGATTCAAGGTATTCAAGGTTTACAAGGATTGGCAGGTGCCATTGGAGCAACTGGTGCTAATGGAGCAAATGGAATTGATGGAGTTACTGGTGCAAACGGATTGAATGGTGTAACTGGTGCCACAGGTGCAACCGGAGCTACTGGATCAAATGGAGTTGATGGAGTTACTGGCGCTACAGGAGCAACAGGTGCTACTGGATCAGTTGGAGCTAATGGGGCAACTGGAACAACAGGAGCTACAGGAATAAATGGTTTAAATGGAACAATAGGTGTTACTGGAGCAAATGGAGTTACTGGTGCTACAGGAGCAACTGGATTCACAGGCGCCACCGGTGCTATTGGATTAAATGGAGTTACCGGAGCAACTGGAGTTACGGGATCAAACGGACAAAATGGAACTACCGGTGCCACCGGCGCTACTGGAATATCAGGAGTTACGGGCGCAACTGGAGTTAGTGGAATAGATGGTAATACAGGCGCTACTGGTGCTACAGGAGCAACTGGTGCGGCAGGTAAAGATGGAACTGCAAGTGCCACAGGAGCCACCGGCGCAACTGGAGACACGGGTGCCACAGGAGCTACAGGAATAAATGGTTTAAATGGAGCAATAGGTGCTACTGGATTAAATGGAGTTGATGGAGTTACTGGCGCTATAGGAGCAACTGGTGCTACGGGCGCCACTGGAGATATAGGCGCAACAGGATCAACTGGTGCTACAGGAGCCACAGGTGCTGCGGGTAAGGATGGAATCGCAAGTAATACCGGCGCCACAGGCGCGACTGGTGCTACTGGTTTAGATGGAGTAACAGGTGCTACAGGTGCTACAGGTGCGGCAGGTAAAGATGGAACAGCAAGTGCCACCGGAGCCACAGGCGCAACTGGAGACACTGGTGCTACAGGAGCTACAGGAATAAATGGTTTAAATGGAACAATAGGTGCTACTGGATCAAATGGAGTTACAGGCGCTACAGGAGCAACTGGCCCTACGGGCGCCACTGGAGATTTAGGAGCAACTGGTGCAACAGGAGATATAGGAGCCACAGGTGCCACGGGAGCTGCGGGTAAGGATGGAGTTGCAAGTAATACTGGCGCCACAGGCGCAACAGGTGCTACTGGTTTAGATGGAGTAACAGGTGCCACAGGTGCAACAGGTGCTGCAGGTAAAGATGGAACAGCAAGTGCAACAGGCGCTACTGGAGCCACAGGATTGGATGGCGTTACCGGTGCCACAGGAGCTACAGGAGCCACAGGTGCCACGGGAGCTGCGGGTAAGGATGGGGTAGCAAGTAATACAGGTGCCACTGGCGCAACGGGTGCTACTGGTTTAGATGGAGTAACTGGTGCTACAGGTGCAACTGGTGCTGCAGGTAAAGATGGAACAGCAAGTGCAACAGGCGCTACCGGCGCTACGGGAGACACTGGTGCCACAGGAGCTACAGGAATAAATGGTTTAAATGGAACAATAGGAGCTACTGGATCAAATGGAGTTGATGGAGTTACAGGCGCTACAGGAGCAACTGGTGCTACGGGTGTCACTGGAGATATAGGAGCAACTGGAGCAACTGGTGCTGCAGGAGATATTGGAGCCACAGGTGCCACAGGTGCTGCGGGTAAGGATGGAGTTGCAAGTAATACCGGCGCCACTGGCGCAACAGGTACTACAGGTTTAGATGGAGTAACAGGTGCTACAGGAGCAACTGGTGCGGCAGGTAAAGATGGAACAGCAAGTGCCACCGGAGCCACCGGCGCTACGGGAGACACGGGTGCCACAGGAGCTACAGGAATAAATGGTTTAAATGGAACAATAGGTGCTACTGGATCAAATGGAGTTGATGGAGTTACAGGCGCTACAGGATCCACTGGTGCTACGGGCGTCACTGGAGATTTAGGAGCAACTGGTGCAACAGGAGATACAGGAGCCACAGGTGCCACGGGAGCTGCGGGTAAGGATGGAGTTGCAAGTAATACAGGTGCCACTGGCGCAACAGGTACTACAGGTTTAGATGGAGTAACAGGTGCAACAGGAGATACAGGTGCCACAGGTGCCACTGGTGCTGCAGGTAAAGATGGAACAGCAAGTGCAACAGGCGCTACCGGAGCCACAGGTGCCACAGGATCAAACGGACAAAATGGAGCTACGGGTGATACTGGAGCTACTGGATTATCAGGAGTTACAGGAGCTACCGGAGTTAGTGGAATAGATGGCAATACTGGAGCCACAGGTGCTACCGGTATAACTGGTGCGACTGGTGC
>CANBQT010000005.1 GCA_947371755.1 Chitinophagaceae bacterium | reverse complement strand
GGGCTTTGTGGTCCCGCCAAGAATCGAACTTGGATCTAGAGTTTAGGAAACTCCTATTCTATCCATTGAACTACGGGACCGCGACAAATAATTTTATCGAGCCGCAAAAATAACAGTTTCTATCCTTTATTGATGCCCCCTTTTTATTTAGTTGAACCGAATGCCGTATTTTCAACAAACAAACCACCATATGAAATTCATCTCTTCCTTTCTTTGCCTATTACTAACTTTTGGCTTCAGTACTTTAGTTAGTGCTCAAAATAATAAACCCAGAGTCAGTATCGACCATGTGGCCATTTTTGTGGCCGACCTGCAAAAAGAAGCGTCTTTTTATCGCGATGTGATGCAATTAGATACCCTTGCAGAACCCTTTCACGACAATAAACACGCCTGGTTTACCATCGGTAATGGCATTGCCATGCATCTGATTCAAGGCGCAGATCAACCTAAAGAATACTTTAAAAACCATCATACCTGCTTTAGCGTGCCTTCACTCACAGATTTTACTAAACGCTTGCTGGATCTAAAATTAGCTTTCGAAGACGTGAGTGGTAAACAAAATACCATCACCACCCGCATCGATGGAGTACACCAGATCTGGCTCAAAGATCCTGAGGGATACTGGCTGGAAGTAAACGACGCCAAACACTAGATTCCAGGATTTCGGAAATCAGATTCCGAAAAACCCTATTTCCCTTTATCTTTGCCCACTCTCAATTAAATAGGGTTATGCAATTTTATAATATCATTATTAAATACCGCTTCTGGCTTAGTATCGTAGCGGTTCTTCTTGGACTAGCTTTTAACCTGACAGGTACTGGTTTCTGGCCAATTTTTCCAATCTACTTCATAGCTTTCATCGGCTTTTCAAGTCATTTCTTTATCGGACCCATGCGCCTGATTCAGGGTCCTATGGAAGCTGGTAATATTGAAGAAGTGGAAAAAATTCTAGGTACCATCTGGTTTCCAGGACTTTTATACAAACCAGTTCGTTCTACTTATTATACCATCAAGGGTAATCTGGCGATGATGAAGCAAGACTTCGATTCTGCCGAAAAACACCTTAAAATGAGTTCTTCTCTTGGTTCACCTATGCCAGAAGCAGAAGGCGCCAATAAGCTGCAATTAGGGATGATGGCAATGCAAAAGGGCGACCTTAAACAAGGTGAAACCTATATCCGCGCAGCGATTCGTTTGGGAATTCCGGATAAAGAAAGTGAAGCCGTAGCTTATTTAAGCATGTGCCAGATCTTTATGAATAAGCGCGAATTCCGTGCCGCCAAGGATTATTTCCGTAGGGCAAAAGCTTGTAAACCAACCACTAAACAGGTGTTGGACCAGGTAAAAGAAATTGAAAAATACATTTCCCGCGTTCCGGGTTAGAGATAAATTCTTCGTTTTGATAAGTCCCGAGCCAACACTCGGGATTTTTTTTGGCTCTATGTTCAGGATAGACCTTCATTCCTTAATTATCATAAAGTGACGAATCTCATTGTATATATTAAAAACTAATGTTTATTTTGTATAGGAAAGCCAACAACACTATCATACCGTTTCTTAAGTTCTTTGGGCTTTCTTGTTGTAATTAATGCATTTTTAAACTATTAAATAAAGCCTAATGAAAAAGAACATCGGATTTCTCGATAGGATTATTCGGATTATTCTTGCAGTTGTCTTTGCGGCACTCTATTTTATGCAGGTTATTACCGGAACTATAGGATTGATATTACTGATAGTAGGCGGCGTTTTATTAGCCACAGCGCTGATAGATTTTTGTCCGATCTATAAAATATTGGGAATTAATTCCATTCCTCCTGAAGAAATGGATTGATTAAAAAAAACCTCTGAATTTCCAGAGGTTTTTTTTAATCTTTTTTCATCCCCTCCTGGGAGGGGAAATGATTTTGCGTTAGCAGAATCATGGGGTGGGTGAAAGCTTCTGGGAGAATGTTTTTCCCCACCCCGTCTGTTCGCTCAGCCGCTCCAGCCACCCCTCCATCGCATGCGATGGAGGGGAAACCTTTTCTACATACTTTCTTCCTCTTCTTTTTAATTTTTAATTTTTACTTTTTAATTTTATTGCAGCGCCTGATACACTTGCACTTTAAACTTCTCATTAATGTCTCCATGACTGGCTGGCAACATTTGCAATACAAATTGAGCCACTATTTTTTCTGTAGGATCGATCCAGTAACTCGAACTGAACATACCACCCCAGCTATACGTATCCATCGAATAATAACTTCTTCCATAACTACTCGGAGTTACTAATTCAAAACCCAATCCGAATTTTGTATCCGGCCCTGAAGTATTTCTAGACATTGTTCCAATTTGATTGGTAGTCATTAAACGAATACTCGCTTTGCTTAAAATATGTTTTCCATTATAGTCGCCACCGTTCAATAACATCTGCATAAAAATGGCATAGTCATATGCTGTAGACGCTAAACCTCCTCCACCAGAATAAAATGTACCACCTTTTAAATTGGGATAGTCTCGATAGAAATTTCCATTCACTTGAATTATCTCAGGCATCTTTACGGCATGCTTCAAACTATCTTCAGTGTACAAGTTAGCTAATCGCGATTGTTTCGCTTCAGGGATATAAAAATAAGTATCCTTCATGCCCAATGGTTCGAATATTTTTTTCTTTAGGTACTCGTCGAAACTCAATCCAGTTAATACTTCTACGAGATAGCCCAATACATCATTGTTTAAACCATAGGTCCATTTTTCACCCGGACTATGCATCAATGGTAACTTTGCTAAACGTAAAATATTCGTTGATAATTTCATGCCTGCTGGTAAACCAATTCCTCCATACACGCCAGCTTTTGCATAGATCGCATTCATTTGAGGCGCACCAATTTGTGCATAACCAATTCCTGATGTATGCGTTAATAATTCGCGGATGGTGATTTCTTTTTTTGCAGGAACTGTTGTGTAAGAACTATCTGCAGGATTGAATTTATCCAACACTACCGGCTTTCTAAATTCAGGAATGTATTTATAGATAGGATCATCTAATAATATTTTTCCATCCTCTACTAATTGCATAATAGCAACACTGGTAATTGCTTTTGTTTGAGATGCGATCCGAAAGATGGCATCTTTTTTCATGGGTTGTTTTAATTCTTTATCATCATAACCCAGTCCTTTGTAATAAACTATTTTTCCGTTTTTAGCAACGAGTGCAATGGCTCCATTGATCCAGCCACTATCAATATATTGTTGAACTACTTTATCAATTCTTGCTAAACGTTCTGGAGAGAAATTACTTTGTTCCGGCAAACCAAAACTTAAAACAGTTCCGTTATTTTTTTGAGCCGATGCGGTAGATCCCTGAAATAAGGTAATGAGTAAAAGGCAGGCAAATATTTGTTTCATGCAATTTGTTTGAACACTCAATTTAAATTTTTTATGTTCAAATCATTACAAAAAAATCAGCCATTATTTTCCTACATGTTTTGCCAATAATTCATCGATCTGTTTTGGAAAATGTGCATACTCCAGATCATGAATTTTTGCGGCCAGTGTTTCGGGTGTATCAGCATGATCAATGGAACAACTTGCCTGAAAAATCGTTGCCCCCTCATCATAATGTTCATTTACAAAATGAATGGTAATACCACTTTCTTTTTCACCTGCAGCAATCACTGCTTCATGTACTTTCGAACCGTACATTCCTTTGCCACCATATTTTGGCAATAAAGCCGGATGGATATTGATGATTTTATTAGGATAACCAGCAATTAAAGCAGCAGGCACCTTCCATAAAAAACCAGCCAAAACCACAAAGTCGATCCCGGTTTTTTGCAATTCTGGTAAATAAGCATCCCCCTTTGCAAACCGATCCTTCTCTATTAAAAGGGTGGGCACCCCATTTTTATCGGCTATCCCTAAAACCCCGGCTTCGGGTTTGTTACATACGATTAATCCAATCTTAGTGTCGGGTCTATTTTTAAAATATCGGATAATATTAGCAGCATTTGACCCCGCTCCTGAGGCGAAAATGGCCATATTTACCGTTTTGAAGCTGCTTTCCGTCTTTTCAGAGGGCATCATCCCAAGTTTTTGGAGTAGCAGTTTTTCGTATTTCCAGAAGAAAGCCCATTGACCTAAAAGGGCTCCATACGATAATAAAACAACCTGATATCCAAAAACTAACATGGTAATTCTTAATAATACTTTCCAGAGCCAGAAAGTCTCTTTGGTTAGTCCTATCCATCCTGTGATATATCTGGTAATGAATGCAGTTGTGATGCCGGTTAACCCAAAAGCAACAAAAATCACCCAAAATTGAGCTCCGCTGATTCCCCATTTCTGTTGTAATCTTTTAAACATCCGCCAAAAATGAGATAAAAACTTGACTATTAATATACTGCTCCAGAAAAAAAGGAATTATTCAAAAAAAAATACAAATTCAGCATAATTATAATGTATAATACGCCATCATTTGCTGAAACCCAAGCCAGGCAAGGATAAATTTTTTTTTTAAAGGTTTAGCTTTTGTCATGATCGTATCATATTTTTGCAGCCGTTAACGGTTATTTTTCCACACCAGAACCACCGTTTGTGAATATGATATCTTATAGAAGTATAGCCAAAACACTCTTATTAAGCGCAGTATTATTATTGGGGTCTCTCTTAGCGACGAATGTTTCAGCGCAGGACGGGAAAACGTTATTTAGTACAAATTGTGCTGCATGTCACGCTGTAAATAAGCGCTCAACTGGTCCAGCCCTTGCGGGAGTGGAAGATCGTTGGCCCGACAAAACCAAGCTGCATGCATGGATCAAAAACAGTGCTGCATTCCTGAAAACCGGGGATGTATACGCCAACAACCTGTATAACGAGTACAACAAAACTGCTATGAACCTGTTTCCGGGTCTGTCTGATAAAGACATCGACGCGATCTTAGGTTATATTAAGTCTGTTCCTGCTCCAGGATCTGAGAAACCAGCTGCTGGTGCTGCTGCTCCTGCTCCGGAAGGAGATAATAGTTTGTTATTTGGGGTATTAACTTTGGTCTTAGCTGTGGTTGCTCTTATATTATTAAGAGTAAATAGCAACCTTAGAAAATTATCCATTGAGCGTTCTGGAGAAGCATCTGAAGAAGAAATCCCTTTCTGGAAGCACAAATCATACATCGCTTTAATTGCTGTTGTATTATTTATTGTAGGTGGTTATTTAACTACCAAAGGTGCCATGGGATTAGGTCGCTCACAGAATTACCAACCAGTTCAACCTATTTACTACTCTCATAAAGTTCATGCCGGTACCAATCAGATCAACTGTCTGTATTGCCACGGTGGTGCTCAGGAAGGAAAACATTCGAATATTCCAAGTGTGAATATTTGTATGAACTGCCACATGAGTATCAATGAATACAAAGGCGAAAAGATCTACACTGAAGAAGGTGTAGAGGTGGATGGTACCAAAGAAATTCAGAAATTATACAAATACGCTGGATTCACCGTTGGTAAACCTTTCGATGCTAGCGCTGCTAAACCCATCGAATGGACTCGTATCCACAACTTGCCAGACCACGTTTACTTTAACCACTCACAACACGTGAAAGCTGGTAAAGTACAGTGTCAAACCTGTCATGGTGATATTACTAAAATGGATGAAGTGAAACAATTTGCTGACCTGAGCATGGGATGGTGTATCAACTGCCATCGCGAAACTAAAGTTCAGTTCAAAGACAATGGTTTCTACAGCATCTATGAAAAATTCCATCAGGATTTGAAATCTGGAAAGATCGACAGTACCAAAGGAATCACTGTTGAAAAAATCGGTGGAACTGAATGTCAAAAATGTCACTATTAATCTAGGATACATGCAAACGGTCGCCGTTTGATTGGATCATAAATACATAAGAAAGCGGGGTTGCCGCAAACAACCTACCGCTATCAACCAAACATATTATGGAGCAAAAAAAGATCTGGCAAAGTTTTGGTGAGCTGAATCAGTCTGAAGCTTTTAACAAAGATGTAAAAGACGAATTCAAAGAAGAATTACCGTTTGTTGCAGAAGATGGCAAAAGTTTTTTAGAAGCCAAAGCACCCCGTAGAGACTTCTTAAAATACTTAGGTTTTAGTACTGCCGCAGCAGCAGCTGCTGCTAGTTGCGAAATGCCTGTGAAGAAGTCAATCCCTTTTGCAAACAGACCAGAAGAGATTGTACCTGGCGTTTCTAAATACTATGCTACCACCTATGTACAAGATGGTGATGTAGTAAGTGTATTAGCTAAAGTACGCGATGGTCGTCCGATCAAATTAGAAGGTAACGACTATAGTCCGGTTACAGGTGGTGGTACTTCTGCCCGTGTTCAGGCTTCTGTCTTAGACTTATATGATACCGCACGTTTGCGTTTCCCTACCATCGATGGTAAGGAAGTAACTTTTGAAGCAGCTGATAATTCTATCGCTGAATCTATCAAAGGTGCAACAGGTGCAGTGATCTTAACAAGCACAATCACTTCTCCTACAACTAAAGAAGTGATCGCTCAATTCCTTGCAAAATTCCCTGGTAGCCGTCACGTTACTTATGATGCGGTTTCTTACTCAGGATTATTGTTGGCAAATGAATTGACTTTTGGTAAAAAAGCTATCCCTTCCTATATGTTCCAGAACGCTAAAGCTATTGTTAGCTTAGGCGCAGATTTCTTAGGAACCTGGTTGAGCCCGGTTGAATTTGCAAAACAATATGCAGCGGGTAAAAAAATCAACGAGAAGAGCCCGGAAATGAGCAAACACATTCACTTTGAAAGTGTAGCAAGTTTAACTGGTTCTAATGCTGATGAAAAATTCTTACACCGTCCTTCTGAAACAGCTGCCATTGCTGCTGCTTTATTAAGTGCAGTAAAAGGGTCTGAAGTTTCTATCGCAGATAAGAAATTAAAAGAAGGCATCGAAAAAGCTGCTAAAGCTTTAAATGCCAATAAAGGTGCTGCCTTAGTTGTAAGCGGAAGCAACGATGTAAATGTGCAAGTAATTGTAAACGCTATCAACGATGCAATCGGTGCGTATGGTGTTACAATTGATTGGGCTAGCACATTAAATTATCGCGCTGGTATCGATGCTGATTTTGTAAAATTAGTAGAAGATATGAACGCTGGTTCTGTGGGTGCTTTATTGATCCACGGTGCTAATCCTTCTTACTCTTGGTTCGCAGCTGATAAATTCAATGCAGGACTTAAAAAAGTAAAAACCACTATTTCTTTCAATACCAAATTGGATGAAACAAGTGTATTGTGTAAATATGTTTTACCTGATCACCATTTCTTAGAAAGCTGGGGTGATGCAGAAGGTAAATCAGGATATATTTCTTTAATTCAACCTACTATCAACCCACTATTCAAAACACGTCAGTGGCAGGATAGCTTGTTGAAATGGAGTGGCGCTTCTGCTGATTATTTAGCATTCGTTAAAAACTATTGGTCTGCTAAAGTGGGTGGTGAAACTGGTTGGGATAAAGCTTTACAGGCTGGTGTGATCAATCCTTCTTTGGCACTTTCTGCTGTGAAAGGTTCTTTCAATAGCAGCGCAGTTGCAGCAGCAATTACTGCAGCAACTTCTGGTAAGAAAGGTGGTGCAGTGGAGATTGTATTGTACGAAAAAGTTGGTATCGGTGCTGGTCAGGGTGCTTCTAACCCATGGTTACAAGAATTACCAGATCCGGTTACACGTGCAACCTGGGACAACTACGTGGTAGTTTCTCCTAAGATGGCGAAAGAATTAGTAAAAATTGATTTGAATAATAACGGTCAGGCAGATGCTTACGAAGTTAATCCTCCGAAGCCTTGCGTGAAAGTTACTGTGAATGGTAAGAGTATTGAATTACCAGTATTGATTATCCCTGGCACACAAGAAAATACCATCGGTATCGCTGTGGGTTATGGTCGCTCTGAAAATATTGGTAAAGCTGCAGCTGGTGTAGGTAAGAATGCTTTTGTATTAGCTGGTTTATCTGGCGCTACTGTAAGCTTCTCTGCTGATGCAACAGTTACTGCAACTGGTGAAAAATATCCAGTAGCACTTACTCAAACACATAGCCGTTACGATACCGCTCAGGGAAATCGTACTGAAGTGATGAAAGAACTCACTTTAGCAGAATACATGGCTAATCCTAAAGAGATACTGAACGATCGTGAAGAAGAATTAAAACCTTACGGTGGTATCGAAAAGTTCGAAGGTCAGGGTACTATCTATCCTGTCTACAACAGACCTGGTATCAAATGGGGCATGAGCGTTGACTTGAATAGCTGTAACGGTTGCGGTGCTTGCGTAGTAGCTTGTAACGCTGAGAATAACGTTGCTGTAGTAGGTAAACCTGAAGTTTTACGCGGACACGAAATGCATTGGTTACGTATCGATCGCTATTTCAGCGGAGATATGGAAAATCCAAATGTAGTGTTCCAGCCAATGATGTGTCAGCATTGCGATAACGCTCCTTGTGAGAACGTTTGTCCGGTTGCTGCCACCAACCATAGCAGTGAAGGGTTAAACCAAATGACTTATAACCGTTGTATCGGTACCAGATATTGTGCCAACAACTGTCCTTATAAAGTACGTCGTTTCAACTGGGCTGATTACACTGGTGCTGATAGCTTCCCAGATAATCAGGAAGGTATTGTAAACGATGTGGTATTGAACATGAACGACGATTTAACACGTATGGTGTTGAATCCAGATGTTACTGTACGTTCTCGTGGTGTGATCGAAAAATGTTCTTTCTGCGTACAACGTTTACAGGAAGCTAAATTGACTGCTAAAAAAGATAGTCGTCCACTTGAAGACGGAGATCTGAAAGTAGCTTGTCAGCAAGCTTGTCCTACACACGCGATCACTTTTGGTAATGCTAACAATAAAGAAAGCGCTATCTCTAAAGTTCGTGTAGACAATCCTTATCGTTCTTTCTATGTGTTAGAGCAATTGCACGTTCTACCAGGTGTTACTTACTTAGCTAAAGTGCGTAATGCAGAAGAAGAGAAAGAAGCGAAAGCAGAAAAAAAGGAAGAAAAGAAAGCAGAAAAAGCAGAGACAAAATAAAATAACTTGGTTAACCTCGGTTAGCTAATTAAATACTAAGATCAGATGCATTTAAAGTACGAATCACAGCTTAGGGAACCATTGGTGTATGGTGATAAAAACTACCACCAGGTAACAGAAGATATTGTTCGCCCCATTGAAGCTAAGCCTACCAAATTGTGGTATGTTGGTTTTTATATCGCGGTGTGCTTATTGATGTTCGGTGTTTACGCCATTTACAGAGATGTAACTTACGGTATTGGACAGTGGAACTTGAATAAGACCGTGGGTTGGGGTTGGGATATCACCAACTTCGTTTGGTGGGTTGGTATCGGTCACGCCGGTACATTGATTTCTGCGATCTTATTATTATTCCGTCAGGGTTGGAGAACAGGAGTTAACCGTGCTGCAGAAGCGATGACCATCTTCGCTGTAATGTGTGCGGGTCAGTTCCCGATCTGGCATATGGGTCGTGTATGGATGGCTTTCTTCGTATTGCCTTATCCTAACACACGTGGACCATTATGGGTGAACTTTAATTCACCATTGTTATGGGACGTATTCGCGATCTCTACTTACTTTACTGTTTCTTTATTATTCTGGTATAGTGGTTTATTGCCCGATTTTGCAACTGTTCGCGACCGTGCATTCACCAAATTACGTAAGCGTTTATATGGTGTTGCTGCTTTCGGATGGACTGGTTCTACCAAACACTGGCAGCGTCACGAGTCTTTATCATTGGTGTTAGCTGGTTTAAGTACACCGTTGGTATTGTCTGTACACACGATTGTATCTTTTGACTTCGCTACATCTGTTATTCCTGGATGGCATACTACTATCTTCCCTCCCTACTTCGTGGCGGGTGCGATCTTCTCAGGATTTGCCATGGTGCAAACCTTGATGTTGATGATCCGTAAGATCTTTAGCATGGAAGATTATATCACAGTGGGACACATTGAAGCAATGAATAAAGTAATTGTATTAACTGGTTCTATCGTTGGTGTTGCCTACCTAACAGAATTGTTCATGGGCTGGTATAGCCAGAACAAATACGAAGGATATACCTTCTGGTATAGCCGTGCGAATTTGTTTAGTCCTTATGGATGGAGCTACTGGGGTATGATGGCTTGTAACGTATTAAGCCCTCAGATCTTCTGGTTCCGCAAAATGCGCAGAAACTTATTCGTTACTTTCTTCATGAGTATCATCGTAAATATTGGTATGTGGTTCGAGCGTTTCGTAATCATCGTTACCTCTTTGTACAGAGATTATTTACCATCAAGCTGGTCTGTTTACTATAGTCCAACAATCTGGGAAATTGGTTTCTACGCTGGTACATTCGGATTGTTCTTTACCTGCTTCTTCTTATTCGCCAAGTACTTCCCGGTAATTGCGATTGCAGAGATCAAGTATGTATTGAAAACTACGGGTGAAGGATACAAAGATAAAATGGGTCACCTGGAACACGTGCCTGTGGAAGTGTTTACGCATAGCGGACACGGACACACTACCGTTGAAAACGATGGGGCAACTCACGGATAAAGAATATAGATCAAAGAGCATTTTTTAAATAATAAATTCCGTTAAAGGAAATTAGATATGGCAAAAAAGAAATTCGTTGTAGGCTGTTTTGATGATGAAGAGGTATTATTTCCTGCCGTTGGTAAAGTACGTACTGCAGGTTATAAGATCCACGATGTGTACACGCCATTTGCGGTGCACGGATTAGATCATGCATTGGGTTTACGTGAAACCAGTTTGCATACTGCCGGATTCATCTACGGTATTACAGGTACCACTACTGCATTAAGTTGTATCAGCTGGATCTTTACAAAAGACTGGCCGTTGAACATTGGTGGTAAACCACACTTTGCATTACCAGCATGGATTCCAATCACATTCGAGTTGACTGTATTGTTTGCAGCAGTGGGAATGGTATTGACATTCTGTTATATCTCTCAATTAGCACCATTTGTAAAGAAGCACCACTTTCATGCACGTGCTACAGATGATCTTTTTGTGATGGTAATTGAGTGTACTGATAAAACCAATGCAGAAGACCTGAAAGCTTTCTTAGCTGCTAACGGTGCTGTTGAAACTGATATTCAGATTGCTGAAGAAGGTTGGTGGTTAGGTCGTTACGACAAAGACGAAATGCGTTTCGAAAACAAACAAATTGTTGCTGCTTAATACTTGAATCGAATCATGATGAAGAAACTATCTATCATAGCTATTACTTTATTTACCGCAGCAGTTATAATCAGCTGCAGCGATGTAAAGCGTCAGCCGGGTTCTGTGTACATGCCCGATATGGCCAATAGCCGCGCTTATGAAACATATGCCGATCATAGCAATTTAACTGAAGCGGGTATATTTTATAATAACAAACCTGTTGCCGGTACCATGGCTCGTGGCGAAGAATTACCTTTTCATCTAACCAAAGATGCACCAGGTGATACTACAAATTACACGGCTGCGAAATTGGTAAAGAATCCGATTGATTCATTATCAGCTGCTGAATTTAAAGAAACAGAGCGTTTATATTTAATTAACTGTGGCGTTTGTCATGGTGCTAAATTAAATGGTAACGGTCCTTTGTATAAAGATGGTAATGGTCCATACGCTGCTAAGCCTGCAACTTTAGTGGGGGATGCAAAATATGAAGCAATGCCTGAGGGGCAAATGTTCTATTCTGTTGCTTACGGTAAAAACATGATGGGTTCTTACGCATCACAATTGAACCGCAAACAACGCTGGCAGGTAATCAAGTATATTAAATTGAAACAAGCAGCTTCTAAAGCTAGCGCAGCTCCAGCAATGGCAGCAGCTCCTGCAAAAGATTCAACTGCTAAGAAATAAATCATTGTTCTTTCTTGTTGAAAGAATAAAGTACTAACTGATATAAAAGAGTAAAGATGGCATCTATCAGATTGCAATTTGAGATACCCGGAAAATTGAAAACCTGGTCACTAGGTTTGATTGGCGTTGGGTTGGTTGCGTTGGTCTTTGGTATGATTACCAAAGGTTTCAGCACCGATGAACACGAACAAGTACATTTTTGGGGAACCCTGATGTATAATACAATCTTCTGGACATTGGTTACCAATGCCAGTATGTTCTTTATTTGTGTTACTACCCTGGCAATGGGTGGATGGCAACAAAGTTTCCGTCGTATTCCGGAAGCGATCTCTACTTTGGTTCCAATCTTTGGTTCCATCACTTTCGCGGTATTACTATATGTAGTTTTATCTGATAAACACCATATCTATCATTGGTTAGACACTGCAGCTGTTGCAAAAGATCCAATCCTTAGCGGTAAGGCTGGATTCTTAAACGCTAAGTTCTTCATCATATGGACCACCTTAACCATTGGTTTCTGGAGTTTCCTTGGTTGGAGAATGCGTCAGTTGAGCAATGAGGCAGATGTAGAAGCGATGGATCATGAAACAGGTACTAAATTCATTTTCAGAAATACCGTTCGTGCTGCATTATTTACTGTTTGGTTTGCATTAACTGTTGGTTCAACTGTTCCTTGGTTATGGATTATGAGTATTGATGCTCATTGGTATTCTACTATGTTCAGCTGGTACACTTTTGCAAGTTCATTCGTTTCTGGTATGTCATTGATCGCCTTATGGCTGATCTATCTGAAGAATAAAGGTTACATGGAATTAACCACACAGGAACACTTACACGATGTGGGTAAATTCATGTTTGCATTCTCTATCTTCTGGACTTACCTATGGTTCTCTCAATACATGTTGATCTGGTATGCGAACATACCTGAAGAAACAGTTTATTTTAAACACAGAGTTCAAGGGCCGTATAAAGGCATCTTCTTCTTAAACTTAATTATCAATTTCCTTTGTCCGCTTTTGATCTTGATGAAGCGTTCTGCAAAAAGAAACTATACTTTAGTAACTTTTATGGCAGTATTGATCATCTTTGGTCACTGGATCGACTTTTACCAAATGGTAATGGGAAGTTTGATGAAGGAAAGCGTTGAATTGGGCTGGTTGGATTTTGGAATCTTAAGTTTCTTTGTAGGCATGATGATATTTTTCGTAGGAAAAGCATTAGCTAGCAAGCCTTTGATTCCTAAGTATCATCCATTCCTGAAAGAGAGCGTGATTCACATAGTATAGTTTCAAAAACCGAAACTATTTGAATCAACAGTTGTTTTTATAGTATCTAGTATAAAATATTGATCGAATTATGACCATTTATTTGACCATTGCAGTAATCATACTAATATTCGTCGTGATCTTTCAGATCTCGAAGGCAAGTGAGTATGTATCCACTTTAAAAGGTGACGAAGTAAGCCGTAAACAAAACAATAAGATCAACGGATTTTTGATGGTTGCATTCTTAGTGTTGGGCTTGATTGGTGTATGGTATTGCAACCATGTACTGTTCGACAAAACTTTATTAGCACACGAATCAGCAAGTGTGGAAGGCGCACGCGTTGACAGTATGTTATGGGTTACTTTAGCTGTAACAGGATTCGTATTTCTTGGAACACAAATTGTACTTTTCTGGTTCGCTTATAAATATCAGGAAAAAGAAAATAGAAAAGTTTTCTTCTTCCCGCATAGCAATGCATTAGAAGTTTTATGGACAGTAGTGCCAGCCATTGCATTAACAGTGTTAGTAGTGATTGGTTTGCGTAACTGGTTCTTGTTTACTGGTGCACCTCCACAAAATGCGATGCAGGTAGAAGTTACCGGGAAGCAATTTGGTTGGATCTTCCGTTACCCGGGTAAGGATGGTGCTTTTGGTAAAAAATATTATAAGAATATCGACCCTGCTTCTAACTCAGTTGGTTTGTTATGGGACGATCAGTTAACACACGATGATGTAGTTACTGAACAAACCATGTATCTAATAAAAGGTAAGCCAGTTAAATTGATCATCGGTTCACGTGATGTGATTCATGATGTTGGTTTATCTCATTTCCGTTTAAAAATGGATGCGGTTCCGGGTATACCAACCACTATGTGGTTCACACCTAAATACACTACTGCTGAAATGAAAGAAATTACGGGCAATCCTAATTTCGTATATGAGATCAGTTGTGATCAGATGTGCGGAAACGGTCACTACTCTATGAAAGGAATCATCGAAGTAGTTACTCAGGAAGACTATGATCTATGGATGGCAAAACAGAAACCATTATATCTTTCTGCTTTTCCAGATAAAGATCCAGAAAACGCAAAACCAAAAGCCGATAGCACTAAACCTGCTGTAGCAAAAATGTAAATCAAGAACAATCCAAAAGATTGTATTCATCATAAGAAGAAATTATAAAGTATCAGAGTATGAGTAACGAAGCTGTTCTGCACGCACATTCGGGAGCACATGATGGTCATGAAGATCATTCTCATGAACACCATCATCAGTCATTTATCTCCACCTATGTGTTTAGTCAGGATCATAAAATGATCGCTAAACAATTCCTGATCACAGGTATGGTTTGGGCAGTATTAGGTGGTTTTATGAGCGTATTATTCCGTATGCAATTAGGTTATCCTGATGCAAACTTTCCCTGGTTAGAAACTATCCTGGGTAAATGGGCAAAAGGTGGTCATATCACCCCAGAAGCATATTATGCATTGGTTACTACACACGGAACCGTGTTGGTATTCTTTGTATTAACTGCTGGATTGAGTGGTACATTCGCCAACTTCCTGATTCCATTGCAAATCGGGGCTCGTGATATGGCGTCGCCTTTCATGAACATGTTGAGCTATTGGTTCTTCTTTGCTGCAAGTATCGTGATGTTGTCGTCTATTTTTGTAGAAACTGGTCCCTTTAGTGGTGGATGGACAGCCTACCCTCCATTGAGTGCTTTGGGTGATGCTTCACCTGGTTCTAAATCTGGTATGGATCTATGGATCGTGTCGATGGCATTATTCGTAGTATCTTCTTTATTAGGTGGATTGAACTATATCGCTACTATCTTAAACATGCGTACCAAAGGAATGAGCATGACCAGATTACCACTTACCATCTGGGCTTTGTTCTTCACTGCTGTATTGGGTGTATTGTCTTTCCCTGTATTATTTTCAGGTTTTATCCTGTTGATTTTTGATAGAAATTTCGGTACCAGTTTCTACCTGTCTGATATCTTTATCAATGGGGTTGGTGCTATGCCAAATGAAGGCGGAAGTGCTATTTTATACCAACACTTATTCTGGTTCTTAGGTCACCCTGAAGTTTATATCATCTTGTTACCAGCCATGGGTATGGTATCAGAGATTTTATCAATCAATTCCCGCAAGCCAATCTTCGGCTACATGGCCATGATTGGATCATTGTTTGCAATTGCAATTCTTGCGTTCTTAGTATGGGCGCACCATATGTTCGTAACAGGATTGAATCCATTATTAGGATCTGTATTCGTGTTGTTGACTTTATTGATAGCAGTTCCATCAGCAATTAAAGTATTTAACTGGCTAACTACTTTGTGGAAGGGAAATATCCGTTTCACTCCAGGTATGTTATTCGCAATAGGATTTGTAAGCTTATTCATCTCAGGTGGTTTAACCGGAATCTGGTTAGGTAACTCTGCTTTGGATATTCACTTGCATGATACTTATTTTGTTGTGGCACACTTCCACATTGTAATGGGTGTTGCATCTATGTTTGGAATGTTCGCGGGTATCTACCACTGGTTCCCTAAAATGTATGGAAAGTACTTGAACAACACTTTAGCTTATATCCACTTCTGGGTAACAATGGCTGGGGCTTACATGATCTTCTGGCCTATGCACTATCAGGGTTTAGCAGGTATGCCTCGTAGATATTACGATTTCAGCATCTGGGAAAGCTTTAAGCAATTCCAGGGATTGAATCAGTTCATTACTATAGTTGCGTTGATTGTATTTGCAGTACAGATTTTATTCTTGTTCAACTTCTTCTACTCTATATTCAAAGGAAAAAAAGTAACTACTCAAAATCCTTGGGAAGCAAATACTTTAGAGTGGACTGCACCAATTAATCCTGGTCACGGAAACTGGCCTGGTGAAATTCCTGAAGTGTACCGTTGGGCATATGATTATGGTAAAGATGGTGTTGACTTTATTCCACAGACTACTCCGGTAGGAGCTGATGAGAGTGTGGAACACTAAAAAATAAAACATACCTGACAGATCAGGATGGTATGGGATAAAATGCTGCAATGCTCCCGATCAAATCGGGAGCATTGTTTTTAAAAAATGATCATCAGATAGAAAGTGAGGATGATTAGAAGGGTCTGATAATCTTTTGAAAAAAATGACAGGTACAACAAACAGTAATACACAAAAATTTTCTCTAGCTGCAAAAGCGAAAGATTATTATCAGCTGATAAAATTCTCTTTGAGTTTTATGGTGGTGTTTTCCTGTGTAATCTGTTATTTGCTGGCACCTAAAATTGTAGATTTCGATTGGGGCATGATCATTCTTTTAACTATTGCAGGAATGCTGGTTACCGGAAGTGCAAACGCCATCAATCAGGCAGTTGAAAAAGATACCGATGCGCAGATGAAGCGCACTAGTAGCAGACCAGTTGCCGCAGGAAGAATGTCGCAACAAGAGGCTTATGTGTTTGCGATCATCAGTGGTTTTGTGGGTTGTGCTATGATGTGGTATTATTTCAATTTGTCGGCAGCTCTTTTATCGGCTTTTAGTTTGTTCCTGTATGCGTTCATTTATACGCCGTTGAAAAAAATTAATTCAATAGCAGTATTGGTTGGCGCATTCCCTGGTGCTTTTCCTTGTTTGATCGGTTATGTAGCTGGCAACGATGATTTTGCGGTAGGAGGATGGATCTTGTTTGGCATACAATTCCTTTGGCAGTTTCCCCATTTTTGGGCTATTGCCTGGGTGGCACATAACGATTATAGTAAAGTAGGTTTTAAATTATTGCCAACAGATAAGGGACCTACTAAGTTCACTGCTTTACAAGCCGTGATGTATTCGGTATTAATGATCCCGGTAGGAATACTGCCGCATTATTTCGGATTAACAGGACAGACAAGCATGTATATCGTGATTGCGTGTAACCTGTTCATGGTGGTTCAAAGTTTGAGATTGTACAAAGAAATGGATGTAAAAGCGGCAAGGAGAGTAATGTTTAGTAGTTATATCTATTTGCCCATTGTTTTTTTGGCTTTATTAGCAGACAAGCTACATTGATTAAAAAATTGAGTTGATAAAATTGAATAGTGAGATGACCACAACAGTGCCTGCAAAAGAATCGAAAAGCATTCATCCACACAAATTTGTGATGTGGGTGGCAATTGGCGCAATGGTAATGATGTTTGCTGGTTTAACCAGTGCCTACATCGTTAAAAAGAACCAAAGCACCTGGCTTCAGTTTGATCTGCCTATTGAATTCTATTATTCAACGGCAGTGATTGTATTGAGCAGTATTACCATGTTTTTGAGTACCCGAGCAATCAAGCAGGGAAAATTGAGTCAATACAAAACCCTGATTGCTGTTACAGCTATTTTAGGTGTCACATTTTTGCTGATGCAGTATCTAGGTTTCAAAGACCTGCAATCGAAGAATATAGCAATGGTTGGAGCCAGAAGTAATTCAGCTGCATCTTTTCTATTTGTAATTACATTTTTGCATATGCTACACGTGTTAGGTGGGGTGATCGCATTGATCGTGTCTTGGGTGAGAGCAAAAGGCAAAACATTAACAGAAAACAGTTCGTTACCGGTGGAAATACTGGGTACTTACTGGCATTTTGTAGACGTACTTTGGATTTACTTGTTTTTGTTTTATAACTGGATTGGGTAGTTTCAGAAAAATTTGGGATAAAATCACTATTTTTCGACACCAGCCAATATTTTTGTACCGTAATTTTTAGAGCGAACATGTCAACTACAACAACTGCAACAACCACCAAGCTATGGGGCGGAGGTAAAAGTCCCTTCGACGTAGAGTATGGAAAATTGATGATGTGGTACTTCTTAATGAGCGATGCCCTTACTTTTGGAGCATTCCTGATCTCATATGGTACCATTCGTTTTTCAACTAATGGATGGCCTGACCCTAACAAAGTGTTTAAAAGCTACCCATTTGCTTCTGAAGGTGTGAATGCACCATTGGTGTTTGTGAGTATCATGACTTTCATCTTGATCGTTAGTTCTGTAACCATGGTTTTAGCAGTACAGGCTGGTAAGGAAATGAAGAAGAAAGCTGTAGCTATCAATTTGATCTTAACCATTATTGGTGGTATCGCCTTCTTAAGCTGTCAGGCTTGGGAGTGGAATCACTTACATAGCGAAGGTGCATGGTGGGGTATGAATCCTTTCCTGAATGCTGATGGATCTGCTTCTTCTACCAATTTCACGAACTATTTCTTTACTATCACAGGTTTCCACGGTTTCCACGTATTGTCTGGAGTTGTTATCAATATTATTATGTTGATCATGACTTTGACCGATCAATTTGAAAAACGCGGACATTACCTGATGATTGAGAAAGCTGGTTTGTACTGGCACTTTGTAGATCTGGTTTGGGTATTTGTATTTACCTGTTTTTACCTGATCTAATTTCACCAAAAACTAATTAAGCAAATTATTATGTCACATACTGCAACACACGAAGATCATAGCGCTGAAGTGAAAAAGGAAGTCACTAAAGTAACGATCATCTTATCTGTACTTACTATCATTGAATTGATCTTAGGATTTTATATGATGGGCATTGAAGCTGCCGGCACACGTCTTTTAATTAAAGGAACCATCGTTATCTTAATGCTTGCTAAAGCTTTTTATATCGTGGCTTACTTTATGCACCTGAAACACGAGGTTAAGAACCTGATCATGACGGTTTGTGTGCCACTTTGTATCTTTTTCTGGTTCATTACCGCATTCCTGATTGACGGAAACTCATTCAGAAACCTGCGTAATACCTACGACCCGCATTTCAAAGAGCAAAGCACCATTAAAGTAGAAGCCAAAGAAGCTAAACACGAAGAAAAAGAAGCGAAAGAATCTAAAGAAGAGAAGAAAGAAGGTTTGAAATTGGACGCACCAAGAACAACCGACTAATTTTTATAAAATCATCATCAAAGCCATCACAAAATCTGTGATGGCTTTTTTATTATCTTATTTTTGCAGCATGAATAAGAAAGCCTTACTGGGTTTAGTGGTAGCGTTGTTGATACCAATACTATGTTACCTGGTGCTAAAATACAAGAGCGACAGTGCCATTGATATGCCACGTAAATATTTACTGGATACGGTTGTTACTAAAATTGTAAAGGGAAAAGAAACGGATGATAGTATCTGGCATGTTACTAATAATATCCGTCTGGTAAATCAGCTAGGCGATTCTGTTAATTTATTCGATAAAGAAGGGAAGATCCTGGTGATAGATTTCATGTTCACCAGTTGTGGTAGCATTTGCCCTCGTTTAACTAATAATATGGCTAAGCTGCAACAGTCCTTTATTCGGGGTGGTGATGTACGCAATAAAGTAGATACCTCCATTGTGCAGTTTGTGTCTTTCACGGTTGATCCTGAAAGAGATTCTGTGTCTGTATTAAAAGATTATGCTGATAAATTTAAAGTGAGTCACGATAATTGGTGGATGCTTACCGGCAATAGAGATTCAATCTATCGTTTTGCATTTGAAGAATTGAAGGTAGATAAGTTTAGCACTGAACCAATTAGTCCGGATTTTGTTCATACTAGCAGATTTATCTTACTGGATAAGGAGCGGTATGTAAGAGGTTATTATAATGGGTTGGATTCTTCATCCATTTCAAAACTGGCAAGAGATATCGGTTTGTTGATGTTGGAAAAAGATAAAAAGGCCCCAAGTACCGTATTCAGACAGATACTCGACTTGAGCTGGCTTTGGCTATTGATCGTATGTGCTGTGATATTTTTTATGGTGTATATGAATGGAAGAAGAAAAATAAATGGGTGATCAAAAGTTAAAAGTCAAAAACAAATTCAAAAGCAATTTTATTATCATAAATAAATAGTTTCATGCTAGCTGCATCCATTACCAAAAATGACAAAAAAGCCTACTGGCTAATCGGAATCTTCTCTGTAGTAGTTTTCATAGCTGTGAGTGTATTAACAAAGATTAAACTCAATGTTAACTTAGGTTTTGATGTACACCTTTTTGCATTGTTTAATGCAATTATAAACGCTACAATTGCGGTACTATTAATCGCTGCTCTGGTGGTTGTAAAAAAAGGAAACTATCTATTGCACAAGAAATTGATGATGGAAGCATTGATATTATCTGTGTTCTTCCTGGTTTCATATATAGCACACCATTTATTAGCAGGCGAAGCAAGATTTGGCGACATAAACCATGACGGGTTAGTGAGTGATGAAGAAAAGCTAGCTGTTGGTGGAATTCGATATGTGTATTATATCATTTTAAGTACACACATTTTCTTAGCAGGAATTATATTGCCATTTATTTTATATACAGCTTATCGGGCATTAACTGCTGAGTTTGCAATACATAAAAAGATTGCGAAAATCACCTGGCCTCTTTGGCTCTATGTAGCTATTACAGGACCGATTGTGTATTGGATGATCAAGCCTTATTATATTTAATCGATAGATAATTCCAGGGCAGGATCCCAAAACTTTTTGGCGAAATCGATGATGGTATCATCTTTCACAAAAACTTTTTCTTTCGCAAGTAATTCTTCCATTTGTGTGGGGCTGGCAAAATGCGCTTTGCCGCTTAACATTCCATTGCGATTAACCACACGGTGTGCAGGAACTTTTGGTGTTAATTGATGCGCACCGTTCATGGCCCAGCCTACCATCCTTGCACTCATTTTAGATCCAAGAAAAGCAGCGATGGCGCCATAACTTGTTACACGTCCCTTTGGGATTAAACGAGCTACATCATAAACCTGTTCAAAAAAGCTGCTATCTTTTTTACCACTTGGTAAAATCACTTTAGGTTTAATCTGGTTGCTTTTTTTCATTTAATAAGAAGGTTCTCTTTGGTTCGGGAACTGATTCAAATTGATAGGGGCAGTGCCTACAGCCATGTCCGCAGCAATGACCTTTGTCTAAATGATATTTTTCTGTAAAAACGAATAAACCGTTTTCATCAATATAGTAATCCAATTCTTTATTCGGTGTCTGACTCACTAAGTATTTGTTTTAACACGGCATCTTTTTCCAGCGGAATTTCCTGATCCAATTTAAAACTGAGGTAATGAATTCGGTTGCTTCCCGCAATATCCAAACCCTCATAATGTGTTTTAATCAGCAATTCAGGCTTGATCACTGGTAGTGCATGCACGTGGTCTGTATCTTCTAACACCGTAAAGCCAAATAAGTTGATGACTGTTTTAGTAAAATGGTATAAATCCGGACTATCAGTCTTTAAATTCACAGATCCACCCTTGGCCAGGATCTCTTGATAGATGCGTAAGAACTTGGGATGGGTGAGCCTTTTCTTGGCTTTGGAGCCCCTCAATTGAGGATCGGGGAACGTGATCCAGATCTCTGCTACCTCTCCAGGATTGAAATAATCACGGACCTTATCGATCAGTGACCGGATGAATGCCACATTGGATAAACCATTATCCAAAGCTGTTTTGGCCCCACGCCAAATACGGTTGCCTTTTAAATCGATCCCAATAAAATTTCTTTCAGGATACATTGTTCCTAATCCAACAGCGTATTCTCCCTTGCCGCAGGCTAACTCTAATGTAATGGGATGATTGTTTTTAAAATACTCGTTCCACTTACCCTGCATTCCCTGCGGATATTCATGAACATTTTCAAAATGCCTGATGGCTTCAAAACGAATGAGTTTTTTCTGTCCTCCCATGCGGCAAATCTAATGGAAATGCGTGGAATCTATCCTATGAGTAGATGCTAAATATGGTAAGTAAGTGAGTTAGGGTAAATAATATTCGGAGCAAAATGAATGATAAAAGTAGTGCCTTTATTAAGTTCAGTTACCACTTCAATACTACCTCCTAAAGACGTAATTTGAGAATGTACTAAATACAAACCAATGCCTTTGCTATCTGGATGACGATGGAATTTTTGGTATAACCCGAAAATTTTATCCTTCACTTTAGACCAATCCATCCCTAAACCATTATCTGTAAAAGCAAGTTGAACTGCATTATTTTTGATACTGCTTGATATTTTGATATGTGGATTTATTCCGGGTCTAGAATATTTAATGGCATTAGTAATTAAATTCAGAAAAATACTTTCTAAATAAGTAGCATTGAAACGAACAGAATTGACTTCTGTGAAATCAACTTCTATTATTGTGTGAGATAGTTTAATGGTGTTACTGATAGAACTTATCACTTTTGTTAGGTGTGCATCTAAATTTAAAGTGGCAAGTTCATGATTGGTGTTTTCTTTAACTATTAGAATTTTAATTAGGTCCTCTAAAGTATTATTTAATGAAATAGTAGAAGATTTAAAGGCTTCAATTAATGTTTTTGTTTTTATGTCTGTGATGGTTTCTAAGTCCAACATCTTAATAATGCCTAGTAAGTTTGTTAAAGGGCCCCTTAAATTATGAGAAGTGATATATGAAAATTGCTTTAACTCCTTATTATTATTAGTAAGTTCTTTGATCAATAATTCCAGTTCAGTCTTTGTTTTATTGAATTGTGTAACATCACGTATTATTTTTGAAATTCCAATCACTTCATTTTTTTCATTTCTAATGGGAGACATGGTTAATGATACATCAATGATATCTCCATTTTTCTTTAACCGTTTTGATTGGATTTGATTAAAGAAGGCACCCTTTTTTGTCATGCCTATTAGTTCGCTTTCTTGAACAACAAGATCAGTTGGAATAAAGAATCTAAACTCGTCACCAATAACTTCACTGAAGGTAAAACCCAATAATTTTTCTGCACTTTTATTCCAGCTAGTGATCTTACCCTCAAGATTTGTACTAATTACTGCATCATCCGTAGAATTCACAATTGACGCAAGTAAACTTTGACCCTCACGTAATTTTATGTCATCAGTGATATCGCGCATATTAGTAACAATAGCCTGGATATTTTCGTCGTGTAATAAATTTGTTATGTTGCCTTCTAACCATCTGTATGAGCCATCTTTATGTCTCCATCTAAAAGTTTCATGAATTTTAATGCCTTTAGTAGAAAGTAGTTTTTCGATAGCTGGTTGCAATCGAAAAAAGTCATCCGGATGTAAATATTGTAATATACTGGAGTTGGCGTCGAACTCGTCAGGATTTCTTCCTGTTAATTCAAAAGCTGCATCACTTCTAAAGATTGTTTTAAAATTTTCATCATACATCGAGATCATATCTGATCCGTTCTCTGTAAGAGATTTAAACCGAGCCTCACTTTTAGTTAACAGCTCATCGGACTTTTTTTTCTCTGAAATATCAACTGCTCTGAATGATGCGCCAAATATTTCACCTGATTCATCCATCAAAGGTGAATATCGCAGATTCCACCATAATCCACTATTGGGAACTGATACTTCTAAATTGGATGTTTCAATACCTTGGAGTGCCTTTGACGCTAATTCCTTAAATGTATCTTGATAGGTTTCAGGTAATATTTCATATACTTTTTGTCCAATTACAAATTCTGAATTAAAAAGGTCATGGGCATAGTTCTGTGCTTTTGGATTATAAGCAGTGATTTCTAAATTTCTATTGAATAAGACTAAAATGGAGCCGGAGTTATTAAAAAAAGCTTCTATTGCTAAATTGTATTCTGATTTGAAAAGTAGATCATTTTCGAAAAGACTCTTTTTTGTCATACATATTAGAGTTTGGTCGTTATTACAAAAATAAGTCTGAAAGGATAGCAATTATATTTTACTTCGTTGAACATAACGCTTAATTGCAAGATTTGTTTTTAAATTTATTTTTTCTCAGAGAATTCTTTTTGGGCAACTCTTTCCTTCGTAAAAGCTAACAGTTTGTCCAGGTTTGTTCTATTTATATAAGTTCCTTTACGAATTAAAGCAAAGATCTTTCTAGTGTTTTGTATATCCATTAAGGGATTTGCATCTAGAATCAAAAGGTCAGCGATTTTATTTTGTTCAACGGATCCGTAATTTTCTGATTGATTGAAAAAAGCAGGACCATTGATCACAGATGCCTTTAATGCTTCATGAATAGGTAATCCATAGTGTACCATCATTGCTAACTCATCATGCAAGCCAATGCCAGGATAATTGAAAGAGTTCAAATAGCCTGCATCTGTACCTGCTAAAAACGGAACGCCTGCCTGATATAACCATGGAATTAAATGAGCAGCCGTTTCAAAACTTTGGTGTCTGGCAATGATGGCTGAAGCATCATCCTTTGCAGCACGATCTACCCGCCAGGCATAGGTTCTTTTTAGTGCCGGTCCGAGATATTTTAAATAATCGTCATGTTGGTGATTATCCTGATCTAAGTAAGCAACAACGCGACTGCCATTCATGGTTGGCACCACTGCTGTTCCATTGGCGGCTAATAATTTAAATTTCCGAATGGCCGTGGCGCTATCCATACTTTGCATCAATTGTAGAGACGCA
This sequence comes from Chitinophagaceae bacterium, assembly GCA_947371755.1. GTDB lineage: Bacteria > Bacteroidota > Bacteroidia > Chitinophagales > Chitinophagaceae > Sediminibacterium. The sequence goes on along the minus strand of CANBQT010000005.1, from coordinate 73,208 downwards.
TCTTTAGCACTGATTTTATTTTCTCTACGTAATAAAGTAATTCTTTCTTCGTCTGAAGAAGCTGCCCGCATCAGATAGCCCAGGTGTTCAATAGTTGATAAACCTGCATCTGATAATTCGTTCAGGGTATACTGCACAGGTGCATGCCCAGAAACCTTCCAACCTCTTTTTTTAGAAGCTTTAATGGAGGCTACAAATAGTGCCGGGTCTAAGGCGTTGTCTGTGATTTTTATAAAATCAACTTTTAATCCCTGCAATGAATCCAAAGCCTGGTTCATTTCTATTTCATTGGCAATTTCAATATCTCCCGGCCAGATTGATTTTGGTCCTTCCAGTTTTGGTCCAGAAGTAAAAATAGTTGGTCCTTCTAATTTGTTTTCTGCAATGGCTTTTTTCCATTCAATCACAGACGGACTAATATCCCCCGCACAATCTCTCACAGCTGTAACGCCATTGGCCAGAAAAAGCGGTAAGAGCCATTTATTTTCTTCCTTCAAGGTATCTCCCCCAAAATGTACATGCATATCCCATAAAGATGGCATGATGTATTTTCCAGTGGCGTTTATGAGTTGGTGGGATTGATAATTCTTACTGATATTTTTGTTACCTACTTCAATTATTCTACCATTCTTAATCACTACTGTTTGATTCGCCTGAATGTTGTTGTGGAGCACATCTACTACAGCAATGTTTTGTATAATCAGGTCTGCTTTTTTTGTTTGAGCAATGGATCTAATTTGAATAGAAAATAAACTAATTAGTAAGAAGTACTTCATACAGATGTTTTACTGAAAGTACGAAAAGCATGGAATAGCTATACTGAAATTGAGGTTTACCAGAAGGGTCATTATTTTTTATTGATAAATACTATTAATATTGTTTATGAAAAGTTCTCACTCCATCTTATTGTTGGCAGGGATCGTGCTATCAATCACAACTATCCGTGCACAGACTGCCAGTAAAGACAGTATCAATGCAAGAGCTCAGCGATTGGCTTTAACTAAAGATCTTGTACAGGTGCCGGGTGATGCACTTTCTTATAAAACTGCAGGGTATGCAAAAATCATGTGTTCAGCGGTTTTTGTAACAGGATTGACTCCTGCATTTGCGGCTGAACATGTGGGATATTTTACAGCACCTTATGCTGATAGGTGGAAAGTTAGTTTTCCTGCAATTGATTATGCGAATAAAAAAGTTTCGATTACACTTCCCAATGGTATTATAAGAACAGCAGTTTATACAGGTGATCAGGGTTGCGTGTGTTTACCTGAAGGTTCCAGCACTTTATATTTTAAGCCAGTACCAATAAAAAGAAATTTACCTGATGCAGCAACCACTAATTGGCCAATGGGTGATGTGCTTCCACAAAAATTAGACTTCCATAATATTGATCAAGCAAAAGTACAACAAGCAGTAGCTGCAGCATTTTCATTGGAAGATGCTTACACTGCGGCATTTGTAGTTACCTATAAAGGACAGATCATTGGTGAAAAATATGCAGAAGGAATTAATATGCATACTTCATTGGAAGGCTGGTCGATGGGTAAGAGTTTATCTGCCACCATCATGGGAATTTTAATGAATAGAGGCGTTTACAAATTAGAGCAACCTGCACCCATACCGCAATGGCAGGGCAAAAATGATAACAGAGCAAAGATCAGGATCATGGATATCATGCATATGTCGAGCGGACTAAATTGCAGGGCCACTTATGATCCGGATTACGATTCTACCTTAGGATATACACCCCACAAATATTTATATACCGGGGGCATTAATTCGTTTGAATATGCTGCGAGCTTGCCTCAGAAATGGCTGCCGAATACAGTAGGGCGATATCGCAATTCAGATCCCGTTCTGATTAATTATTTAAATCGATTAGGGATCGAAAAATTAGGGGAGGATTATCTTTCATTTCCACAGAAAGCTTTGTTTGATAAAATTGGCATTCGCAACATGATCATGGAAACAGATCCATATGGCAACTTTTTAACGCAAGGCTATGAACTGGCATCTGCGCGCGACTGGGCAAGGCTTGGAAATTTATATTTACAAAAAGGTGTTTGGAATGGCGAGCAAATTCTTCCGAAGGGCTTTACAAAATTTGTAAGCACCCTGGCCGAACCCTGGGTAAAAGATGGCAATCCAGTATATGGTGGTTTGTTCTGGATTAATGGCGATGGTAATTATCCAATACCTAAAGACAGTTATATGATGCTGGGTGCAGGCGGTCAGTACGTCATAATCATCCCTTCGCATGATCTGGTGATTGTAAGGCTTGGGCACTTTAAAGGCGATATTGCAGGTCAGGATGAAAAAGCATTGAAAAAGGCATTAGCCCTATTAATGGAAGCCCTTCCTGTAAAATAAAATACAATTCCCCTCAAAAGGAATTTGAAGGGTGATACGATAAGCTTTAAAATTGCAGGAAGTTTTTCCTTTTGTTACCTCTACTTCTTTCTTTAACTTCCAATTTAAAGCCATTTAAATGAAAGAAGTATGTAAGCTTGCAAAAGCATGTTTGTCTCTCTTGTTGTTCCTAAACATTTCATCTTGCAAAAACCAGGATAATTCTCAAACAAAAAATAACAAAGCAGATAGTCTAGCTGACATACAAAAGCACAAAGCAGAAAATGCATTAAAAGGGTTGGACATTTTTGAAGGCTTAGCCGTACATGCTTTTGCTACAGAGCCTATGCTAATTAACCCCACCAATATTGATGTGGATCACAGAGGTAGGGTTTGGGTAACAGAAGCTTATAATTATCGACCTGCTATTAATGGAAATCCTACCAATCCAAAGGGCGATAGAATTGTTATTCTGGAAGATACCAATGGCGATGGCGTTGCTGATACGGCTAAAGTTTTTTATCAAGGCCCTGAATTAAACGCACCATTAGGTATTTGTGTATTGGGTAACAGGGTAATCGTTTCTCAAAGTCCTTATATCTGGTCGTTTTATGATGATAATGGTGATGATGTAGCAGACCGTAAAGAAATTTTATTCCAGGGAATTGGCGGTGATCAGCACGATCATGGTGCTCACGCATTCACTTTTGGAGTGGATGGTAAATTATATTTCAATTTTGGAAATGAAGGGAAAACTTTAAAAGATAAAAACGGTAAAACAGTATTAGACCAGGATGGGGAAGAAATTGGTCCGAAAAAGTATCAACAAGGTATGGTTTTCAGGTGCAACCTTGATGGTTCAAATGTAGAATGCTTGGGCAATAATTTTCGAAATCCTTATGAAGTAGCGGTTGACAGTTATGGAACTCTATGGCAAAGCGATAATGATGATGATGGCAATAAAGGCACACGTATCAATTATGTAATGCCTTATGGCAACTATGGATATAAGGATGAATTAACCGGTGCCGGATGGGAAGCTAACCGAACAAATATAGAAGATTCCATTCCGTTACGTCACTGGCATTTAAACGACCCGGGTGAAGTGCCTAATTTATTACAAACAGGTGCAGGTTCTCCAACCGGAATACTGGTATATGAAGGAACTTTATTACCAAAGGAATTCCAGAACCAGCTGATTCATTCGGATGCTGGTCCTAATGTGGTTCGCTCTTATTCTCTGCAAAATAATGGAGCGGGTTATGCTGCTTCCATCATTAATATACTAAAGGGAGATAAGGACCAATGGTTCCGACCGGCAGATGTTTGTATAGCACCAGATGGATCATTGATGGTAGCTGATTGGTACGATCCGGGTGTAGGTGGCCACCAGGCGGGCGATCAAACGCGTGGCCGTATTTACAGAGTAGCGCCACCCACTTCCTCGAGCTATCTGATCCCTAAACAGGATTTTAGTACACCTGCAGCTGCTGTTATTGCTTTACAAAATCCAAACCTTTCTGTACGTTATCTAGCATTTACCGTTTTACAATCATTCGGCGAACAATCCATTCCTGCGCTAGAAAAATTATGGAATTCAACAGCTAATCCAACATCAAGGGCAAGGGCTTTTTGGGCCTTAGTAAAATTGCCTAAAGCTGATGCAAAAAAATATATTGATCAAGCTGTAAAAGACAAAGATCCCAACATTCGGATGGTTGCCATTAGAGCCTCCACTGAGTTAAAACAAAATCTTACCTCCGTTCTCAATGCCTTGGCAAATGATGCAGATGTTCAAGTGCGCAGGGAAGTTGCAATAGCTTTGCATCACAACCAATCACCTGAAGCGCCTGCCATCTGGGCATCTCTTGCCAGTAAACATGATGGTAAAGATCGATGGTACCTGGAAGCATTAGGTATTGGTGCTGATTGGCAATGGGATACATTTTTTAAATCCTACCTATCGCTCGTTAAGGATCCCTTGAAAGATGCTGCAGGGAAAGATATTGTTTGGCGTGCCAGAACGGATGAAGCAGTACCTTATTTAGCAAAACTTGCAGCAGACAATCAGGTTGCGTTAAAAGACCGACTTCGTTATTTCCGTGCCTTTGATTTCAATACAGGTAAATTAAAATCTGGCCTGTTATTAAAGATGATGGCAGATAACAAAAGCAATGACATGGCTCTGAATAAATTAGTGCTATTCGCGTTGGATAATAAATCGGTCAATCAATCACTAATTGCACAACAGGCATTGCAAGCAGTTATCAAATCAGTTTATGGTACACAGGAATATATTGATCTTGTAAAAAGGTATCAGGTAAAATCAGAGAGCAATCACCTACTTCAATTAGCGATCAGTAAAAAGAATGAAGATATAGGAAAGCAATCCACAGGTTTGTTGCTTTCTTTTGGAGGAAGTAAACAAATATGGTCGGTACTAAATGAGAAAGATACGATAGCAGTAAAATCGTTGATCAGCAGTTTAGGTCAGGTAGGAAGTAAAGAATCGATTGATATGGTTCAAACAATTGCTTTATCTGATAAATATGCAACAGGCATTCGTAAAGATGCGGCCAGAAATATTGGAAAAAGCTGGAACGGAGAAGAGCGTGTACTGGCTATTTTAAAAAACAAAAAAGTACCACAGGAATTAATACCAGATGTTGTGGCAAGTGTTAGCGGTGCATGGAGAGGTTCCGTAAGATCTGAAGCAGAGAGTTATTTGCCTGGTCATGTTTCTACAACAACAGCTGCCATGCCAACATTATCTGAGATCAATGCATTAACTGGTGATGCGGTTAAGGGAAAAACTGTTTTTACAAATTCCTGTGCATTATGCCATCAGGTAAATGCAGAAGGGTATGATTTTGGACCGAAGCTTTCTGAGATTGGTTCTAAATATCCAAAAGAAGGTTTACTGAATGCGATATTGCATCCCTCTGAAGGAATAAGTTTTGGTTTTGAGGGGTGGACCCTGACATTAAAAGATGGGTCATCTGTTACTGGAATCATTGCGAGTAAAACTGAAACAGATATTGATTTGAAACTCCCAGGAGGCTCGAAACAACCATTGAAAACAAGTCAGGTACAATCGATCCAGCAACTCAAAGAATCGATGATGCCAGAAGGTTTATATAAAACCATGAGCAAGCAGGACCTGTCTGATCTTTTGGCTTATTTGCAGCAGCTCAAGAAAAAGTGATATGGTAAAATGAAGTTGTAACTGACATACAATAAAAATCTCCAATGAATTTTATTTCATTGGAGATTTTAGTGCTGTAGGGGGAGGGATCGAACCTCCACGAAGAAGTTAGCCATAGTACAAAGTTCAGTGGTCGACCCTGGTCACTCCTTGCGAAGTGGCTCTATGCTACGTTTATCCTTTGATCTTCACCCCCGAGACAAGAGGGCATGTCTGCCAAAAATTTCATCACCCCACAGTATAAAGAACTACTTCATTGTTTGGAGGACAAATATATAACCGTTCATCCCATTTTTACAAATATTTTAATGAATTTTTATAAAGTATAGATATTATTCAATATATTGCTTCTATTATTAGATAATATTTAAAACCAAGCATCATTATGACACCCAAATTGAACTTAGACAAATTGGACCTGCAAATAATTCAGGAAATGATGGAAGATGCAGAGATTTCTTACGCTGATTTAGGTAAGAAGCTTTTCGTATCTGGCGGAACAATACACGTACGTATAAAGAAGCTCGAAGAATCTGGTATTGTTAAAGGTAAAAAATTATCGATAGACCTCAAAATTTTAGGGTACGATGTGATCGCTTTTATTGGCATATTTTTAGAAAAAAGTTCTTTATACGATAGTGTGGCTAAAGAGTTGAAGAAAATTCCACAAATTGTTCGGTTAAACTATACTACTGGTAACTATAGTATGTTTGCTGAAATTGTTTGTAAAGACATCAAACAACTACGTTATGTGTTGCATGATGAGTTACAGAAGATCAAGGGAATTGAAAGAACAGAAACATTTATTTCTCTTGACGAAAGCTTAACAAGGAATGTTGTGATTGCACCTTAAACTAATGTTTCATTTATAGAATTTTCGAACCATGCAAACCCAGTCATTTAATCTTCAATCAACCATGCACCTGCTTCAAACCAAATGGAAGCAATTGTTATTTTTTGTGTTGGCTTCTTTGTTGGTTGCTTCTGTTGCACTATTTATCGTTCCCAAAAAATATTATGCTGCATCAATCGTAGTTTCTGCCAATCCTAATCTGGCAGATAAAGCACATTTACTCAACCAAAATATTCAAAACCTTTATTCTGTATTTGGATCAGGTGATGATTTAGAAAGAATCAACGGCATTGCATTAATGGATACTGTTTACAAACAGTTGGTGGATGAATTTAATTTGATTGGTTACTATGATTTAAAAGGAGAAGAACATAAGAGATTGCGACGTTTAGCAGTGTTAGAATTAAAAGATGATATCAGTATTCAAAAAACTGAAATGGCACAATTAAAGATCTCTATCTGGACTAAAGATGCCGACCTCTCTGCCAAAATAGTTAATAGAATGGTAGAGATCACTCGTATGAAAGAAGAATCCATCTGGAAATCCGGCTATGAAAAAATGCTATTGAATTATAATCATTCGATCGATTCTTTGACTAAGCTCTATGAAGTGTGTAGCAATAAAATAAAGATTGAAAAAGAAAATGCATCTCAGTTAGACTATGTCAGATCCAATAGTTTATACGAACAAATAAATGCACAACAAAAAGCTGCTAGTGAATTAAAACTTGCGATTGATAATAATGCGCCTGCATTATTTGTGCTTGAAACGGCTGCTCCGTCTGCAAAATTTGAAAAGCCAAATATCCTTGAAGTGTTGATTTTTACGGGTTTAATTAGTCTGGTATTTGGGGTATTGGTACTACTGATATATCATAGAGAAGATTCGTTATAATGTTTTCCAGAAAAGTATCATATCAATTTTACTTTGCCATCTGCTTATTTTTTGTTTGCATTGTATTATCGATTCTGTTTCACTCGTATCTGATTGTAGCAATACCCTTTCTGTGGTTAATATTTCCTTTCCTGTTTCATTTTTGTGTAAACAGAACGGAAGATCTCTTTTGGTTATTGATTCTAGCACTCCCATTATCTTCAGAATTAAATATCACTGCATCACTGGGAATTGATTTTCCGGATGAGTTGTGCATGATGTTGTTAACCGGACTGGTCATCCTCAAAATGATACATCAGCCCAAATGGTTTCCTTCCAATCTGTCTAGGGAACCACTTTTTCTGATCCTTATTTGTATCATGGCATGGGCATGTATCAGTGCCTGTTTTGCAAGTAATAGTTTGCTTTCTTTAAAATTTATCCTGGCAAGAATCTGGTACATTGTTCCCTTTGTTTTGATGCCGCAGTTAGTGCTGCATTCTCAAACGAGGATTAAAAAATTAGTGTTATTTCTTTTGATTCCTATGTTTTTCGTGGTGATGCAAACCTTAGTACGTCATGCATGGTATGGATTTAGTTTTATTGATATCAAAAAAACCGTGTTCCCCTTTTTTAGAAATCATGTGAACTATTCTTCTATGCTGGTCTGTCTACTGGCACCCGCATTTGCACTGAGATTTTTAACATCAAGAGAGCATAAATACAGAAAATGGATATCAATTGCAATCCTGATCAGCTTGATCGGATTATTCTTTTCTTACTCCAGAGGTGCATGGGTGGCACTTATAGTGGGAGTAGTTTTTGCTTTCTTGATGGAGTGGAACTGGGTCAAAAAAATAAGTATCATAGCGATCTCCGTTATCCTTCTGGCTGGTTCCTGGCTATTCGTAGATTATCATTATATGCGTTTTGCACCAGACCATGATCATACCATTTTCCATACTGATTTTTCAGAACATATTGCTGCCACTATCAACTTAAAGGACGTTTCCAATGCAGAACGTTTTTATAGATGGGTAGCAGGATTTCGCATGTTTGTGGAAAAACCAGTTACTGGCTTTGGCCCGAATAATTTTTACAACAATTACCGACCCTATACCCTGAACAGTTTTGAAACATGGGTGAGCGATAATCCCGAACATAGTACCATCCATAATTATTTTTTACTCACCCTCACAGAGCAGGGCATCCCGGGTTTGCTATTATTAGTGTTATTGTGGGTAGGTATGCTTTTTAGACTTCAATATATATATCATAAACTGCAAGATCCCTTCTATAGAATGGTAACAATTACCGTGGCAGTCATATTAGCTATGATCCTTTCGATTAATTTTATGAGCGATATGATCGAGACTGATAAGATCGGGTCTTTATTTTGGTTATGCCTTGGATTTGTGTTTGTTGTAAATCGTAAATTAGCAGAAGAATACCAGTCAATCGCATAGATAGTTTTCTGTATCCCCATTGATCTCCCTCTTTTTTTTACTTGGAAGGCAACAAAATTCATTTATTGACGTATCTAATAGTAGGTATTATTAAATTTTAAACCCTGTATTAAACTTTCTTTAAGCAAGGGAGTCTTAATTAAACTTAAAGATATACCATGAAAAGTTTTTTATTATTTCCCATCGCATTAATAGCCATGATTGTTATGATGTTATATGCATGGTGGCCTGAATCGAAAAAAGCTTAGTTCCGCCCCCCCCATTGAAGCTACTGCAGTTTTCTACCTTTCCATTGGTAGGAGCCAAACTTGCCTAACCAGCCTGCTATTACAGTATACAGCATATGAAAAGGTTGCATCAATGGAAACCAGCCCATTATTTCTATTAAGCCAAAAAAGCGACTGATAGGAATCATAAAACTTAATTCCACGATTGTTTTGATCGAAACCAGCATCACAAAATGATTCCATCCATTTACTTCAAATGACGCTGCTATTGACAGCATCAGCAATGCAAGGTTTAGAAGATACACCATTAACAAAACCCAAAAGATACGCTTATCCTGATAGCTGTCTGCTTTACTGGCCCATCGAATCCGCTGATTTAAAAAGCTTTTCCAATCTGGCATGGCTGCAGTTTGGATAATAGCTTTTTCCTGAAATAAGTATCCTAGTTTCCCTGGAAATTTTTGCTTGATCTTTTGCATCAATAACATATCATCGCCACTGGCAATATGGTCGATACCTTTGAACTGACCAACTTCATAGAACGCGGTTTTAAGGTAAGCCAGGTTGGCTCCGTTACACATAGCATGACTTCCTGCACTCACTGCTGCTGCGGTGATTCCCTGCAGACTCATAAAATCGAGCACTTGAAATATCGAAAGAAAAGTTCCGGTATTAAAAAACATCACAGGAGCAGCTATAAAAACGGGTTGTTTTACTTGTATATAAGCATCATACTGTTTTAGCCATGCTGAATCAGCTTTGCAATCTGCATCAGTGGTAACGATCCAATCACCTTTGCTTTGAGCGATGGCAATTTCTATAGCTTTTTTCTTATAGGCATTAGTTGCTCCTTGTTCCACATGGTCTGATAGTTCAATCAGGGAGAGATGGGAATATTTTAGTTGAAGCAAACGCACTCTTTCTGCAGTATCATCAGTTGAATGATCATTGATAACAATTACCTCAAACAATTCAGAGGGATATTGTTGTTCTAATATGGAAGGCAAAAATTGATCAACATTTTCCGCTTCGTTTCTTGCTGGTATAATCACCGAAAACCTGGTTTGGGGTATCAGATTATTGGGGGCCTCAAATCTTGGTAATTCTAAAAACCATCTCCTGTAAAGGATAATGAGTAAGCAATACAGGGTAGTTAAAACAATGGCTGTGATCAATAATACCTGATACATACTACAAAGAAAACCATTGGGGTTCGAATTTTAATGAATGACCAAAAATTAACGTTAAAATACTTGGTGGTATCGCACAAACAAACTTACTTTGAATTAGTTGCATAACTAACTATATGCCAAACAACCATTTTAAAAGAGGAGAATTATATAGCGTCATCAATGGGATGGCCTCTACTGCTGTTGCTCGCCGACTTCAGAAGAATTTTCGCAATGCTGGTCTTGAAATAACCATTGAACAATGGAGTATTTTATACCATTTATGGAAGGAAGATTGTTTGAGTCAGCAGGAACTATGTAATCGTACATTCAGAGATAAGCCAAGTATCACTCGCTTGATCGACAATTTAGAGAAACAGGCCATGGTTAAACGAATGCCTTCCAAGTCGGATCGCCGTATCAACCTGGTATGCTTAACAGAAGCTGCCAAGCAGATTCAAAATGTAACGATCGACCTGGCCAATCAAACCATGAGTGAAGCATTAGAAGGAGTGAAAAAAGAAGACATCGAAATAGTGAAGATCGTATTTCAAAAAGTGTATGATAACCTCACGTAATAACATCGTAAAAAACAATTAATAAATTTTCTTCCATGGAAACAACAAAACCAATAACGGCATTGAAAGGTGGTGAATGGATCATTAAAGAAAGCGATCCTTTTGAAACCTTTATTCCCGAAGACTTTGACGAGGAACAGAAAATGGTGATGGAAATGTGCGACCAGTTTGTATTGGCAGAAATTTTGCCAGTGATTGACCGCATTGAAAAATTAGAACCTGGTTTGATGCCTTCCTTAGTGAAGAAAGCAGGAGAGCAGGGTATATTAGCTACTTCTTTTCCTGAACAATATGGTGGATTAGGAAAAGACTTTATCACTTCTACTATTGTGAACGAAGGAATTGGTGGCGGATATTCTTTCTCTGTAGCTATTGCTGCGCATACAGGAATCGGTTCTTTACCAATCTTGTATTTTGGTACAGATGCACAGAAGGATAAGTACATCCCTAAATTAGCTAGTGGCGAATGGACAGGGGCATATGGTTTAACAGAACCAAATAGTGGTAGCGATGCATTGGGTGCAAAAAGCACTGCTAAATTGAGCGATGATGGGAAATACTATATCTTAAACGGACAAAAATGCTGGATCACTAACGGTGGTTTTGCAGATGTATATACCGTGTTTGCTAAAATCGATGGCGATAAATTTACCGCCTTCATTCTGGAGCGTGGTATGGAAGGCTTTACTCAGGGTCCCGAAGAGCATAAAATGGGAATCAAGGGTTCTTCTACGGTACAACTCTATTTTCAGGATTGCAAAGTACCAGTCGAAAATGTATTAGGTGAAATTGGTAAAGGCCATATCATTGCTTTCAATATTCTAAATATAGGCAGATTAAAATTGTGTGCAGCTACTTTAGGCGGTGCCAAAAAAGCCGCGGAAGTATCTACTCAGTATGCCATCGACAGAGAGCAGTTTAAAATTTCCATTTCAAAATTTGGTGCTATCAAGCATAAGTTGGGAGAAATAGCAACCAGGCTTTTTGTTTGTGAATCAGCTTTGTATAGAACCGCTAAGTGGATCGACGATGCAGAGCATTCATTGAAAGCTCAGGGCAAAACATTTGCAGAATCACTTTTAGGAGCGGCAGAAGAATTTGCCATTGAGTGTGCTATGCTTAAAGTTTATGGAAGTGAGACCCTCGATTTTGTGGTAGATGAGGGCGTTCAGATTCACGGAGGTAATGGATTTAGTGATGAATACCAGATTTCAAGGGCTTATCGCGATAGCAGGATCAATAGGATCTACGAAGGCACTAATGAGATCAATCGATTATTAACGGTTGATATGGTATTAAAACGCGCGATGAAAGGAAAGCTTGATCTGATGGGACCAGCCATGGCAGTTCAAAAAGAGCTAATGAGCATCCCGGATTTCAACAGCGATGAGGAGGGGGCATTTGTAAAAGAGCGCAAATACATTGCAAACTTCAAGAAAGCCATTCTGATGGTAGCAGGTGCAGCTGTTCAGAAACTCATGATGAGCTTAGATAAAGAACAGGAGATCCTGATGAATATAGCAGATATGAGCATTGATGTATATAATGCTGAAAGTGCTTTATTGAGGGTGATGAAACTTACCGAAAGAAAGGGTGAAACGGAGACTTCTGTACATGCAGACATGATGAGAACCTATTTATATGATGCGGCCGACAGGATTAATAAAGCCGGAAAAGATGCCTTGAACAGCTTCTCTGAGGGCGATGAACTTAGAATGATGCATATTGGACTAAAAAGGTTCACCAAAGTGGAGCCTTTTAATTGCAAAGATGCCCGCAGGAGAATAGCAGATAAGATGATCGCAAATAAAGGGTATAAGTTCTAAAGAAAATTTTGGCGCGTATAGAAAAATTACTCTAAATTTAACAAATCGATAATCTTACGATTGCTTGCTCAGATAAGGCCTTAGTATTAAAAATGCTAAGGCTTTTTCTTTTTCCGGATTTACTCCCTTTTTCTATGACATTTCATGTTATTTTCTAGCTTTTTACCTTGAGATTTTTTTACCTTCAAATAATGAGAGGAATCTTACTATGTAGCTTTTTGTTCATGTATCTTTTTGTTTTTGCGCAAAAAGATGAAACAAATAATTGGTTGGTTACATCCACTGGAAAATTACCATCACTCCTCTATGGTTTAGGAGATGATCGATTGGGTGGCACTAAAATGGGATATATCGATACCAATATTCTTTTAAAAGTGGTGGATTCCACTAATGATTTATACACGGTACAACTTTCAAAATTTCATCGGGCCTATATCGACAAAAATTATATCAGACACGATTCTGCAATGAAGTCCAGGCCCTATTATTTAACGGGCTCATTTTTAGTCAAAGGCGATTCGTTATATGATTATGTGAGCATGCATCTCGATGAGCACCTTCCCTATAAATCCTGGATGGAAATAGAGCCATCTAAAATTATGGTTGACATTTATGGGGTTCAATCCAATACCAATTGGATCACACAATTACAATCAGTAAAAGAGATCAAAAACGTTTATTATAATCAGGTGGAAGATGATGTGGTACGGGTAACCATTGAGCTGAAACACGCTCAGCATTGGGGTTATAGCCTATCCTATGTGGGGAAAAATTTGGTACTCAGAGTAAAAAGACAACCCGCCATATTGGATCTTAAAAAAATGGTGATAGCTATCGACGCGGGTCATGGGGGCAATAATTCTGGCACTGATGGCATCAAAAGAAAAACGAGTGAGAAAGAATATACATTGCTCTATGCAAAATCTTTGGAAAAAAATTTAAAGAAATTAGGGGTTAAAAAAGTTATCATGACTAGAAACGCCGACACTAGTTTTGACATCAAAGACCGCATCTTATTTCTACAAGAACAGAACCCGGATTTTTTAATTAGCCTGCATTTTAATTCATCTGCCAATGAATTAGTTTCGGGAGTTAGTACCTATTATAAGCATATTGGATTTCGACCTTTATCACAAGCATTATTAAAAAGAATGCTTGAATTAAAACTCAGTGAATTTGGAAATGTTGGGAACTTCAATTTTACTTTGAATCAACCTACAGATTTTCCAAATGCACTTTTAGAGATTGCTTTTCTGAGTAATGCAGACGATGAAAAAAAAGTAATCGACACAAAATTCAGACAAGACGTTTCTCTAAAAGTGATATTGGCTATGCAAGATTGGTTAAAGCAATTGCACAATTAATGTTGAATAAATCGCTCAAAAAATTCAATGGTTCTAAGCATCTGATCGATCCTCTGGCGGTTGTTTCCTGTACGGGTTAACTCATGAGTTCCACCGGGATGACGCACATATTCAACAGTTCTACCCAGAATTTTAAGACTTCTGTATAACATTTCGCCCTGAATAACGCCAGTTCTCAAATCATTTTCTCCATGAAAAATGATGTATGGGGTATGTATATCGTTCACGTAGGTGATGGGAGACTCTCTTTCCAAAATAGCTTTGGTAGCTTTTTCCCAGGGATAGCCACCAAAATAGTTAGGTACCAGTCTCCAGGCATTGCCTTCTCCAAAGAAAGTAGACAGGTCGTAAACCCCGCGTTGTGAACAGGCAGCCTTGAATCTTTGATCATGTCCTACAATCCAAGCCACTAAATAACCAGCATATGATCCACCAGTTACAGCTAGTCTAGAAGTATCTATGAATCCAAGTTCTACTGATTTATCGAGATAGGTAAGTACATCGTAAGTTGGTCCCTTGCCCCAATCGTTGATATTGGCTCTTAAAAAGGTGGAGCCGTATCCTCCGGAACCTCTGGGATTCCCATAAACTACTACATAACCCTTAGCTGCATAATACTGAAACTCGTGCCACATAGAAAGTTCTCCTGGTCCCCACATTGCTGAAGGTCCGCCATGAATATCTAGAATAGCCGGGTATTTTTTTCCTGCCTCAAAGTTGATTGGCTTCATTACCCAATATTCAATGGTTAATCCTTTTTCATCTACAAAGCTCATTTTTTCGGGAAAACTCAATTGCTTATTAGCCAACCATCCGGTATTGAAATTGCTGATGCGACTGGATTTCTTCAAGCTGGCATCTGAAACAAATAATTCTGATGGATCAGAGACTTCCGTTTTTACATAGAGCAACTGATTTTTATGAAGATCGAAAGAGAGAATTCCTGAATTGAAATCAGAAAGTGCTTCTGATTTTTTTGTACTGATATTGATGCGGTAAAGGGGTTGTCCGCCGTTTGATTGCGCCGTGAAATAGATCCATTGCTCATCGGCAGTCCAGGTTAACCCACCTTTATTTCTATCAAAGGGCAAAATTTGGATGTCTTTAGTAGCACCTTTGAAAGGCATGATAGCCAGTTGGGGAACATCAACAAATGAGGTATTGCCAAATTGAAAAGCCAGCCACTTTCCCGAAGGAGAGATCTTAGCACTATTATACTGTATCCCTTTTTCACCCAGCAATTTTTGCAGGTTGCTACCATCTAAATTGCTCAGATAAATTTCGCTTTCTAGGGCACGGTCGGGATGTTGTAATGAGTCTCTGTTTCCTGTAATAATCAATTGTGTGCCATCCGGGGTAAAATCTGCGGAAGCATATCTATAGAAACCATGGGTAACAGCTGTTGCCTGATTGCCATTCGTAAGGGGCGCTATAAAAAAGTGGTTGAAAGAAATTTCTGAGGTAGTGGTGCTCTCTTCCTGGAAATTAAGCTTATTGATCACTTTTGCTTTTTTATCGTTGGCGTTATTTTCGAGATACGCCCTTACTTCCTCCCAGTTTCCATCGGGATCTGGTTTTGCAGAGTTAGTTACAAGTTGTTGGTTTTTGTCGAACCCAGGTTTTTCAAAGGGCCATTTTGGGATCTCTTTTTTTGGATTCAGGATGCTATCCTTCAACAATTCCTTCAGGCTAATGGAGGCTGCGAACAGCATCTGTTTCCCATCAGGACTCCATTTTGGGCTGGTTGCGCCGTATTTAAATTTGGTGAACTGGACGGGTTCGCCACCAGAAAGCGACATTAAAAAGATCTGAGGTTTACCTTCAAAAACCCGAACAAAAGCCAGTTGTTTACCATCCGGACTCCAAGCGGGCTGAGAGGCATTGTCTTTGAAGGTATAAGCCTTAGGTTCTGAAGCACCATCGGTGTTTACCAGGTAGAGTTGATTCAGGTATCTGGATTCCCATTTACTATCAGCCTCAGGTTCAGTACTATTCACTACAAAAGCAGCCTGACTACCATCGGGGCTGATTGTAACCGAGCTTAACTGTTTGATTTTCAGCATATCGGTAACTTTAATGGGCTCTTTCCCATTTTGAGAAAAAGCTTGTTGAAAGCCAACTAGAAAGATTAATACATAAATTTTTTTCATCTGAATCATTTGAAGGATTAAAGTACAAATAAATGGCCAAGGCAAAGCTTCAGTTAGTATTTTTACCATCAAAATTTATATAAATGAGCGAATTAGTGAATGAGTTCAATGATTATCGGGAACGGATGAATGAAGTAATCCTGGATAAGAACAACCTGGTGATGAAAAGACTATGGAATCTGGACACTAATACTTATGACGCAGGTGCTTTGGATAAAAAGACTAAAGAGATGTTAGGCCTGGTTTCAAGCATGGTGTTGCGTTGCGATGATTGTATCAAATACCATTTGGGCAAGTGTTTTGAATTAGGGGTGAATACCGAAGAACTGTATGAGATTTTTGCAGTTGCCAATATCGTGGGAGGTACAATTGTGATTCCTCATACCAGAAGGGCTGCTGAATTTTGGGAAGAGCTATTGAAAGGCTAGGTAAAAATTAAAGTTAAGATGCATTTTTTAGCGGGTTGCTACCCTATAATATCGTAACTTTAGCGGCAATATTTTGATTCCATTGTTTTGTCCTTATATAAAATCTAACAAATGAGTGAAACTGCAACAGCGGCGCCTGTTTTGACCGCTAAAGATTTTGCAACTGATCAGGAAGTTCGTTGGTGTCCTGGATGTGGTGATTATTCCATTCTGGCTCAAGTTCAAAAAGTAATGCCAACGATTGGTGTTCCAAAAGAAAATATTGCTATCATCAGTGGTATTGGATGTAGCAGTCGTTTTCCCTATTATATGAATACTTTCGGCATGCATTCAATTCATGGTCGTGCAACAGCCATTGCAAGTGGTTTAAAAGCAACTCGCCCTGAATTAAGTGTTTGGATTGTTTCAGGTGATGGAGATAGCATGAGTATTGGTGGTAATCATACCATTCATATGTTACGTAGAAATCTGGATGTGAATTTATTGGTATTTAATAATCAGATTTATGGATTAACCAAGGGCCAGTATTCTCCAACATCAGAGCAACATAAAGTAACTAAGTCAAGTCCTTATGGAAGTATCGATCATCCATTTAATCCTTTAGCATTAGCACTAGGTGCGGATGCAACTTTTATTGGAAGAAGTATGGATCGCGATCCAAAGCACTTACAATATATGTTAACCCGTGCCAATCAGCATAAGGGTTCTTCTTTCTTAGAGATCTATCAGAACTGTAACATCTTCAATGATGGAGCTTATGAGATCTATACAGAAAAAGCAACGAAAGCTGAACAAGGTTTATACCTAGAACATGGTAAACCATTGGTTTTTGGGGCAAATCAACAGTATGGTATTAAGATCGATGGTATGAAACCTGTGGTTGTAGAATTGGATGGTTCTATCAGCCTGGATGATCTCTGGATCCATGATGAACATGATTTTTATAAAGCACAGGCATTAGTAAGAATGTTTGATGATCCTAATAAATCTGGTAAACATTTCCCTCGCCCATTTGGTGTGTTCTATCAATCAGACAGAGCATGTTATGAAGATGATATGGCGATGCAGATTGAAGAAACCATTGCAAGCAAAGGCAAGGGCGATCTGGATAAGTTGATTCGTGGTAAAGAAGTCTGGGAGATTGTTTAGTAAACAATAAAAATAGTGAAAGCCCCATATCAATTAAATGTATGGGGCTTTTCTTATTTCAAACTGTAAATTCTCAAATACTTACGATGTCATTTCTAATGGCATATAAAACCAACCCAATTCGGGTTTGCACATTTAGTTTTTGAAAGAGTGCATCACGATAGCCATCAATGGTTCTGGGACTCAGAAACATGGTATCTGCGATTTGTTTGTACGACATATCGCTGCAAACACGTTTCAGAAATTCAGACTCTCTTTCTGTTAACTCTGCTTTTCTTTTAAATGATTCCTGGTCTTCTTCAAATTGATTATTCATACAATGGATGATATTTGAACACATGAGTTCGTTGAGGTAAATTCCTTTTTCAACTAAATTATCTAGTGCAGTTCTTAATTCCTGTGGCTCACTATCTTTAAGTATATATCCTTTAGCGCCATTTTTTAGCATTTTGATGATTGATCTTTCTTCATTCAGCATGCTCAGTGCCAGCACCTTGATATTTGGATAATGTGTATACAACCATCTTGCTGTTTCATAGCCATTCATTTCGGGCATACTGATATCCAGTAAAACAATACTTGGTAAATTGTTCGGATTGATATTGTTTACAAACTCTCTACCATTATTCGCTTCTGTTATTATTTTATACTCCGCAAAAGAATTGATGATGATGGACAACCCTCTTCTAAAAAGGATATGATCATCAACGATAGCAATTTTAGTCATAGCATTAGTTTTCTAAAAATAGCAACAGAGATATCTGTTCCGGGGTAACCGATAAATAAGCTGCTAAAATCGCATCACGAAATTCTTATAAGTATTTTAAATTAACTATGGTTTTTTAACTGAATTAATAGGGTGAAAACACCGAAAAAATTCGGTGTTTTCTACGTTGTTTTATAACCTGAGCGCCCCTACTTTTACCATGGATAAACTGCAGTTGGCTATTACCAATACACCTTTCTAGGTAAACAGTTTCATTGGGGGTTACAAACCAAAAAGAGGTGGCTTTTTGCTACCTCTTTTTATTTTGTGCATCTTTTAGGTTGCTTATAGTTTAACTTTGTGTCTGATAGATACCTGTTTTATGCTACTGCAAGTGCATCCTGATAATCCCAACCCCAGATACCTGAAAATGATCGTTGATTGTTTATTGTCAGGTGGTGTGATTATTTATCCCACTGATACTATCTATGGTTTAGGATGTGATATTTTTCAGCAAAAAGCTATTTCTCGGATTGCACTGATCAAACATATCGAACCTTCAAAAGCTCAATTAAGTTTTGTTTGTCACGATTTAAGTGATCTGAGTAAATACACTAAGAGCATCGATACTCCTTTATATCGTTTGTTGAAGAATTACTTACCTGGTCCGTATACCTTTATATTACCTGCAAGCAAAGAAGTACCCAGAATCCTCCAGAGTAAAAAAAGTACGATCGGGTTACGGATTCCAGATAATAAAATTGCAAGAACCATTGTAGAGGAATTGGGGCATCCTATTTTGTCTGCTTCTTTACCAGGAGAAATGGTGGAAGAGTATACAGATCCTGAGTTGATCTATGAAAACTTTAAGAATCTGGTAGATATCGTGATAGATGGTGGTATTGGAGGAATGATTCCATCCACCATTATAGATTGCAGCAAAGATTCCTATGAATTGGTGAGGGAAGGTGCAGGAGCCTGGGATGAATAATCAATTATTTTTTCAGATTTGCTTTTCATCCGTTCATAATCTTTAG
Organism: Chitinophagaceae bacterium; assembly: GCA_947371755.1. Taxonomy (GTDB): domain Bacteria; phylum Bacteroidota; class Bacteroidia; order Chitinophagales; family Chitinophagaceae; genus Sediminibacterium. The sequence goes on along the minus strand of CANBQT010000005.1, from coordinate 53,827 downwards.
ATTTATTCATGCTTTTTCGCAGCTGTACTTATTGTGTCCTCTCTTTTATTCTGATTATTACTGGCAACTTAAATGCTCAGGAACCATCTTATATCCATTATGATGTTTCTAATGGCCTGCCATCCAATGAAATTTATAGTTTAAAACAGGATACGAATGGTTTTTTATGGATTGGAACAGATGCGGGATTGGTTCGATATGATGGGAATAACTTTTATCTTTTTAATAATGCCAATTCCCGTGGTGCATCTGTAAGTGGATTAATCGAAGACAGGAATGGTAAAATGTGGTTCAATAATTTTAGTGGTCAAATATTTTATGCGAAGGGGGATTCTATTTACCAATATCAGCCCTGGGAAAAATATTATAAGACACAGCTAACGGATTTTACAATTGATAATAATAATGACATTATCATTGATAATAATGAGAACTATATCTATCGGTTTAAAAACCAGCAAGAGAAAGTAGAGAAGCTAGTGGATAATGTAAATCCAAAACAAGCCATCACAAAAATGTTTGATGGGAAAATAGTTTTTACATTATTAAATCATGCGCAATTATTTTCACTGGAACCTGATAATTCCATCAAGCTGATACCTATTTACGAGTTGGATGGAACACGCAATTCAAGGTCCAGTCTGGTGAATCAGTTCCAATTCTTCACATCATTTGAAAATAAGCAGACCCTGGGTTTGCAAAGAAGGAATCCAAACGATAAGCAACCCCACTTATACTATTATAAGCAGGGGGCGCTTTATGTGCATCCGGTTTCAGTGATTTTGCAACAAATGAAAATATTTCCTTTGTCGGTGTACGACGACGATGCAGGAAATCTTTTTATTGGAACGGAAGTAGGTTTATTATGGGTCAAAAAAAATACGAAGGGCTTTTATGTACAAAAATATTTTTTAAAGAATGAATCAATCTCCGGCATCATCAAAACAAGTGAGGGAAGTATCTGGATCAGTACCTTAAAAAATGGCATTTTTCAAATACCTGATTTGAATATCTGGATTTCAAACGGATTGGAGTTGGACTTGAAAACAGAAGGGGTTAGTAATATTAAAATCGGTAAAAACGGCGCTTTATATGCAGCGTCTCTTGCAGGGGAGATTTTTGAATACCATAAATTTTCCAATACACCAGTCATCAAGTTCAAACAATTGTATGAACGTTATATACAGGCAATGGAGTATGACTCAGTAAATAGTAAATTATATTTATCTAAATTATTAACGGATGTATTGGATTTGAAGACAGGTAAATACGAAGAAAATAATTTCGGTTCTTCTGCAAAGGATTATTATTTTAGAAAAGATGGTGTGGTATTTAGTTCAGGGAATGCATTAGTGGCATCTGTTTATAAAAATCCTGCTTATTTTAATAAAGTTATTACCGAAGAATTCAATACTCAGCAAGACACTATTTTAAGGCTTATCAAAAGTGATTATAAAAGTTCATTCTTGGTAAAACAAAGAAATAAAGGCATCTGGTATCAGGAAAAAGAAAAAATCTTGTGGGCAGGATTTGTGGATGGTTTACAATATCATCAAAACCATGAATGGAAAAAATTTTATGATCCCGAAACAAAGCAGCCCATCATTGCATTCCATTTTAGTGAATTACAAGATGGAACTGTTTGTATCGCTACCATTAATCAAGGACTTTATTTAGTTAAGAATAAAAAAGTGGTGGAACACCTCACTCAGCAAAAAGGTTTGTTGAGTAATAGAATCAAGAGGATTGCCACCGATGAAGATGCTATTTGGATGATCATGCCCGGCGCCATTCAAGGGTACGATATCAAAACACATCAGTTCACCAAATTGGTGATAGCAAATAATGCCGCCAAACAAGAATTATATGATGTAGAAGTGCTCAAAGACACTGTATATGTTGCCACTTCGAAAGGGATACAATTTTTCCCAGAAACAATTGATCCGATTAATAGGGTAGCTCCTAATCTGCTGATCAATTCTTTTAGTGTGGATGGCAGAAAAATAAATGATAGTGCTGACATTTTACTGCCACCTTTTACAAATACCATTTCTATTGCTTTACAGGGGATATCTATTAAAAGTTCAGGTGGATTTATTTTTAAATATCGTTTAATTGGTTCTGATACCAATTGGGTAAGTGCGAGTGCTTCTCAAAATATCATCAGGTATACCTCACTACCTTCAGGTAAATATATATTCGAGGCCAGGGTGATCAATGAAGACGGTCTGGTAAGTAATAAAATTGTGAGAGTTCCATTTCAAATAGATCTTCAATGGTGGAAGAAGGGGTGGGTCATATTTTTAGAATTACTTTTCATGTTGATCGTTGGTTATATTTTATACTCAACCCGGATTAATTTACTCAAAAGGAAAAACATAGAAGAAATTGAAAAGGTAAGGGTGCTAGATGATATCCGAAATTCACAATTAAGTGCTTTAAAAGCACAGATGAATCCACATTTTATTTTTAATGTACTGAATAGTATTCAGGAGATTATTTTATTGAATGATAAAAAACAAGCAAATACCTATTTGGGTAAGTTCGCAGATCTGATGCGATTAATACTGGAGCAAAGTAATAAAGAGTCCATCTCTTTAGAGGATGAATTGCGATCTCTCAAATTATATCTTGAATTAGAAACACTTCGATTTGAGGAAAATTTTAAATATGAAATAATAGTAGCTGATATGTTATATACTTATAATATACGCATACCTGCGATGTTAATTCAGCCCTATGTTGAGAATGCTATCAAGCATGGATTGATGCATAAGCATGGAGAAAAACTATTAGAGTTATCTTTTTCTTTATTCAATGATAATACTTTGTTATGTATTATTACTGATAATGGTATTGGACGAAAAAGATCTTCAGAGATCAATCGTATGCGAGAAAAAAAGCATACAAGCTTTGCTACTGGTGCAACACAGCGTAGACTGGAATTATTAAATCAAGGAAAGGAGCAAACTATTACGGTAAGCTTTATTGATTTAAAAGACGCATACGCAATGGAATGTGGAACCAAAGTACTTCTTTACATCCCTTTAGTAAGTTAATACTGCTTTTCACAAAATAATATCCGCTGTTCACAAACTAGATACTTTACTTAAATGTATTCTCTATAATTTTACTATAGTTTCAATAACCGGGGGGGAATTGAAATCCTAAAGCCTTGCGATTGCAGGGCTTTTTTTTATTATTCCCTACATATATTTCTTCGCATTTCACAAATAAGCTTTTTTAAATAATTTAATAATTAGGTATTTTTAAATATTATGCTAAAGGCGATAATAGTTGATGATGAAGCAAAGGCAAGAAGGATTCTTGAGAAATTTTTAATTGAGTATTGCCCACAAATACAGATTCTTGCCATGGCAGAGGATGTGCCTCATGCTGTAAAAGCCATCCAAGAATATCATCCAGATGTTGTTTTCTTAGATATAGAAATGCCTGGTTATAGTGGCTTTCAATTACTTGAATTTTTTGAAGAAATAGACTTTGAAATTATTTTCACTACAGCATATAGTGATTTTGCTTTAAGGGCTTTTCAGGTTAGTGCAATAGCTTACTTGTTGAAGCCCATTCAAATAGATCAATTAACAAATGCAGTTCAAAAGCTAGAAAAGATCCAGGGGAATTCTTTCATTAAAGAGAGAATGGAAATATTACAAAAAAATTTAGAGGAATATCAGATTAAAAAAATTGTGATTCCATTGAGCGAAGGAAGTCTCTTTGTAGAATTAAATGATATTGTTTTTTTAAAAGCAGAGGGTAGTTATGCGAATATTTTTTTTAAGGATGGTACTAAGGTAATTGTCAGCAAAAATCTGAAAGATTATGAAGACCAACTTACGGTAGAGGAAGGTTTCTTTAGAACACATCGAAGTTTTCTGATTAACACAAAATATATCACTCAAATTAGTAGTGATGGATCAGAAGCCACCATGGTTAATCAATCCGTCATTAATATATCCAGGGAACGTAAACAGGATTTTGCCAATTTTATCAAACAAAAGAACCCGGGTTAATTTTAATCCACTGGAAATAAGGGCAGCTCTTTTGGTAATATCGAAAAACTTTTTCTGTGGTACTTGCATAAACCGAACGATGCAATTGCATTTCTATGATCCAGTGTTCCATAACCTTTATTACTGATCCAGTTATATGCAGGGAATTTTTTATGAAGCTTTTTCATGTAAGCATCCCGGTGTGTTTTTGCTAAAATACTTGCTGCAGCGATACTGGCATATTTCCCATCTCCTTTGATCACACATTGGTGCGGAATCTTCTGATAATTCTGGAAACGATTACCATCAATCAGGAGATATTCAGGTTTGATCTTTAACTGCTGAATAGCCAGGTGCATGGCCTTGATGGAAGCCTTTAAAATATTGATCCTGTCAATTTCATCATGTTCAACCCGTGCTACCGCCCAGGCTACTGCGCTATTCTCTATCACTTCTTTTAATACTAAGCGGTTCTTTTCAGAGACCTTTTTACTATCATTAAGTAGTGGGTGAGAGAAATCTTTCGGAAGAATTACAGCAGCTGCAAAAACGGGTCCTGCATAACATCCCCTTCCCGCTTCATCGCAACCAGCTTCCATGAGGTTATTTTGATAATATGACAATAACATGTCTCTAAATTTCAAGAAAGTTTATAACAGTATCAAATTCATTTTACAAAAATCATCATAGAATTAATATACTACTAACTTTGCCCTGTTTGAAATAGTTTATTATGCAGAAAATCGATAGGTCTTCAAAACTGGTGGCAACCTGGCTTTTGATTGGTGTGGGAATGACGGTGATACAAATTGCCCTGGGTGGCATCACCCGTTTAACAGGAAGTGGTTTGTCCATTACACAATGGGATGTAGTTACAGGCGCTTTACCGCCACTGAATGAGCAGCAATGGTTGTTAGAATTTAATAAATATCGTCAGACTCCTCAGTTTCAATACCTGAATTTTGAGTTCACTGTGTCGGATTTCAAATTCATCTTCTTTTGGGAATGGTTTCATCGCCTTTGGGCTAGAACCATTGGTTTGGTATTTGCTATTGGGTTCGTTTATTTTTTGGTCAAGAGGCATTTTAAAAAAGAAATGGTACAACCTCTGTTATTATTATTTGTACTTGGCGCTTTACAAGGAGCAATTGGTTGGATCATGGTGGCCAGTGGATTAACAGGAGATGCAGTATATGTAAAACCCACAAGGTTGGCACTGCACTTTATTTTTGCTTTAGGCTTATTAGCTTATACCTATTGGTTTGCATTGAGTTTATTGGTTAAACCACAGCAAATTGTTTTTAATGCAGGGTTGAGAAAATGGAACCTTGCTTTGATTGCAGTATTAGTGCTACAATTATTATACGGAGCTTTAATGGCAGGACATAAAGCCGCAAATATTGCTGCTACCTGGCCCACCATCAATGGTGCATGGATCCCCGATCACTTAACTAATGGCGACAGTTTTTTCATAAATGCCATTGATAATAAAATATGGGTACATTTTGTCCATCGCGGACTGGCCTATCTGTTAATGATGTTGATAGCCATTTGGTCTTACAAGCTATATAAAACTAAAGGAAGTTTGCTTTTCAATTACCTGCGAACAATGCCTATTGCATTTGTTTTGATGCAGGTATTATTAGGTATTTTAACGGTACTTTCCAGTTCTCATATTGTGGCAGGTACATGGGGGATGTTTGAATGGATGGCTGAATTGCACCAATTAGTTGGAATGTTATTATTGTTGGTATTGGTGTCTATACTGTATGTGGTAAGGGCAAGAAAAATATAAATCAGGGTTGAATCAATCTAAAACAACTTGGAATAATTTCAATGTTGAATTCTGCTGAAGTTTCTTTCGGCTCTCCATCAATATGAAAAGGAGCATACTTAGTGTTTTTAATAGTAAGCGCATTCGTTTGGAAATACAGGATATTATTTTTGCTCAAATTCTCCACTAATTCGGTTAATTTATTATTACCCCTGATTTGTTTTAACACGGCAAAAGGCATTTTTGCTTTGTTCATTTTTTGCACAACTACGATATCCAATAATCCATCATTCAAACTCGCTTTTGGTGCAATGGTAACATTATTCCCAAATTGATTGCTGTTGGCAATACTGATGAAAAATGCATCAGTAAAAAATGAAAAATTTTCAAGGATAATTTCAAATTGATAAGGACTTGCTTTGAAATAATTAATCAGACTTTGCTGGGTATATGTCATTAAGCCCCTGGCAGCCTTACTGGCAAAATCATGCGCCACTTGTGCATCAAAGCCCACACCACTGAGCATGCAGGAAAATTGATGGTTAATCAGAAATGCGTCAATGGGCTTTGCTTCTCCTTTTAGAATTAGCTGTATGGCATCAATTGGTTTTTTAGGTATCCCTGCAGCCAGGGCTAAACCATTTCCAGAACCAACGGGTATGATACCAAATTGAATATTCGTTTCACGCAGTGCGTTAACAACCTGGTTCACTGTGCCATCTCCACCGATGATTACTATGTCAGTAACCTCTTCTGTATCGATCTTATCTTTTATTTCATCATAATCTCCGGATGCATTGGTGAAAATAAATTCAAAAGGAATTTCTTTCCCTTGCATCTCAGTATGCACCAAACGGAGAATTTCATCTTTTTTGGTATTGCCAGAAATAGGGTTGACTAAAAAGTTGATCTTTCTCTTCATAAAAACATTATCAAATAATCATTGGAATTTTGTCATTACCATTTCAGTAATGCAGAAGCCCAAGTAAAGCCGCTACCAAATGCAGCCAGACAAACCAGATCTCCTTCTTTTATTTTCCCATTCTGCCATGCTTCACACAATGCAATCGGTACAGAAGCGGCAGTAGTGTTACCATATTTCATGATGTTATTATACACCTGATCATCACGTAGTTTTAGTTTTTGTTGAACGAACTGACTGATCCTTAGATTTGCCTGGTGCGGTATCAATATATTTAAATCTTCAGTAGTATATCCGTTTTGAGCTAATGCCTCCATGATTACTTCCGGGAACTTTACGATAGCTTTTTTAAATACAGTTGGGCCGTCCATGAAAGGAAATAATTGCGCATGGTCGATCATATTATGACTCATAAACATTTCTCCAATTTCTGCATCATCAAAATCTGCAACTGGTGTTTCCATCCAATGGTTGGCATGAGATCCAGGATTGTATTGTGCTAATATTTCGGCACTGCCACCATCACTATGTAAGTGTGTACTCAAAATTCCTTGATTGGTTTTTTCTGTGGGCTGTAATACCACTGCACCAGCGCCATCACCAAAAATCACAGAAACATTTCTTCCCCTTGTGCTAAAATCCAGACCCATGCTATGCTTCTCTGCTCCAATGACTAATATATTCTTATACATGCCTGATTTAATAAACTGGTCAGCCACACTTATCGCATATAAAAATCCGCTACACTGGTTACGAATGTCTAAAGCGCCTACCTCTTTCATTTTCATCGCTCTTTGCAATAACACCCCACAACCTGGAAAATAATAATCTGGTGAAAGCGTAGCAAAAACAATAAAGTCAATATCCTGAGCTGTAATACCGGCTCTTTCAATGGCAATAGTGGCCGCCTCAACAGCCATGGTAGTGGTAGTTTCTTCTGTACGTTTTGCAAACCTTCTTTCCTGAATGCCTGTTCTTTCCTGAATCCAGCTATCATCTGTATCCATCCACTTTTTCAAATCATTATTAGTAACAATTTGCTCTGGAACATACATTCCAATACCTGCTATTTTACTCAGTGGCATAACAATCGTTTTAGTTTATGCTGACGAAGATAAGAGAATTTAAAATCGTCATTATCCTTTATTTTACGGCATTCATATGCATGATTTCCTGCATAAAAAGTATGGTTTCTTTTTCAACACCTGCCACGTCTTTGGATAATATGGGAGAGCCTATTACATGATTTCCAGTATTAGGCATCGCAACTGCCCTTTTCATTTCCTTAGAAGTACCAAGTTGTTCAAACATTTCTTTTGTGGCACTTACTTTTACTACGGGGTCTTGATGTTGCTCATCTTTATAATAGTACAATGTTAAGACAGGTTGCTTGATTGACTGAAAAGTTGTTGCATTCATTTTAGTTTCTAATAACTCCTCCAAAGATACCACAGCTTCTAATCGATATTTTGTATTCCAATATTTTGAATACTCAGAATCTGCTTTTATAATATTATAATCAGAGCCCTTTACAAGTCTAGCAATTTGAAGCCCCCATGGATTATTGAGGAGCCATGCATTGGGATCGTTTACTGCAATATTCGGGGAGTAAAGTATAAGTGCTGCAACATCCGGATAGGTAGCAGCCAGTTGCAATGCCAGCGTACCTCCTGTGGATGTGCCCATTAAGATTACTTTATCTCCTAACTGTTTACCGATGGCATATGCTTGCTTTGCCGTTTCCCATAAATTATCGGCAGTCATATTTTCTAAGGCATCTGTTGTATCAATGCCGTGCTGTGATAAACGAGCTAAATATAAATTGCATCCAAATTTTTTTGCCACTTCAGAATGTGAGGGAGCGCCTTCCATTTTGCTGGCACTAAATCCATGCAGATATACAATGGCGTAAGGCGTTTTTTGTTTGGTAAGGGTATCGTTCCAAACGATTTCTGCTTCGTTATCTTTTTTTACCATATGCTTTGCTTCTTCCTGCTGAACATAACTCATTAAAGCCGTTGGCTCTGCAGGTACCGTTGGTAATGTGGAAGCGTAAATGGGCTTTGATGGATGTGGTCCAAAAAAATATACAACAGAAAGAATGGCGATAAGCGCCAATATGATTTTAAGCAATCGCATGAAGAAACAATTTGATTTGAGAAATTAAATTAGTTGAAAATATTGAATGAGATGGTACACTGATTAATTGGTTTAATAATTTAACTATATTGGCATACCAAAATTGTTGTATGACTGCTGCTAAACGATTTCTTGCCCTGGATGTATTTAGGGGAATGACCATTTGCCTGATGATTATTGTAAATACGCCAGGAAATGATATGACATTTGCTCCGCTATTGCATGCAAAATGGCATGGCTTTACACCAACTGATCTGGTATTTCCATCATTTCTATTTGCAGTTGGAAACGCTATGAGCTTTGTAATGCCAAAGTGGGCGGGGATGAGTCAGTCTGCCATCCTTACCAAAATTTTTAAAAGAACTGCACTGATATTTTTACTTGGCTTTTTGATGTATTGGTTTCCCTTTGTGCGTTTAGATGATAACCACCAAGTAATTTTAGCTCCTTTAAGCGATACCAGAATTTTAGGAGTATTACAAAGGATTGCCCTTTGTTATGGAATTGGGTCATTGATGATCTATTTTTTAAAACCGAGGTTGGCATTGATCATCAGTATCGGATTTCTATTGCTTTATTGGGCAGTTTGTATTTGGTTTGGTGATCCTTCAGATCCATTAAGCATTACAGGTAATGCAGGACTAAAACTGGATCTGTGGTTGTTTGGAGAATCGCACTTATATCATGGGGAAGGCTTTGCTTTTGATCCTGAAGGTTTATTGAGTACAATGCCAGCTATAGCCAATGTGGTTGCAGGGTTTACGGTAGGTCAATTTGTTCAGAAAAAAGGGAAGGAGTTTGAAGTACTTGCGAAACTTTTATTAGTTGGTGCCTTATTGTTATTCTTAGCCTATTGCTGGAATATGGTGTTCCCGATTAATAAAAAATTATGGACATCTTCCTTTGTTTTGATCACTGTAGGACTTGATTGTGTAATCTTATCTGCTATTATTTATCTGATAGATTTTAAAAATAAGACCAGGTTTACCTATTTCTTTGAAGTGCTGGGTAAAAATCCACTCTTTGTGTATTTGCTATCGGAAATACTAGTTACAGTTCTTTATATGGTTCCTGTTGGAGATAACTCTAATCTATTCAGGTGGATATATATGAATATATTTGATTATGCCGGTAATTATTTTGGATCTCTGTTATTTGCAGTGAGCTATATGTTGGTTTGTTGGTCGGTAGGATACCTATTAGACAAGCGCAAAATCTACGTTCGCGTATAGCCATTCTATTAAGTTTTAAGTTACCCATTGCCCTCCGGCCTTAAAGCCGTACCTTTGCAGCCTTAAAATTTTACATGGAAATAAGAAATATTGCTATCATCGCCCACGTAGATCATGGCAAAACAACATTAGTAGATCGTATTTTACAGACTACTAAAGTCTTTAGAGACAACCAGGATACCGGTGAACTGATCATGGATAGTAACGATCTTGAAAGAGAAAGAGGTATCACTATCTTCAGTAAAAATGCTGCTGTTACCTATAACGGAGTAAAAATAAATGTAATTGATACCCCAGGTCACTCTGACTTTGGAGGTGAAGTTGAACGTGTTTTGAAAATGGCTGATGGTGTTATCCTTTTAGTGGATGCATTTGAAGGACCCATGCCTCAAACCCGTTTTGTATTACAAAAAGCATTACACCTGAATCTTAAACCGATTGTGGTTATCAATAAAGTGGATAAGGCAAACTGTCGCCCTGATGAAGTGCACGACGCAGTTTTTGAATTATTCTTTAACCTTGATGCAACAGAAGAACAATTGAATTTCCCTACTTTCTACGGTAGTGGTAAAAACGGTTGGTTCAATGATAGTTTAACACAGACTGAAGACATTCTTCCGTTGATGGATGGTATCATTAAATATGTACCAGAACCAAAAATATCTGAAGGTACTTTGCAATTGCAGATTACATCTTTGGATTATTCTTCTTTCTTAGGAAGAATCGCCATCGGAAAAGTAACACGTGGCATGATCAAGGAAGGACAAACTATTGCCTTGGTTCAAGGTGATGGCACTTTCAAGAGAAATAAAGTAAAAGAACTATACGTATTCGAAGGAATGGGAAAGCGTAAGGTAGCAGAAGTGTTATCTGGCGATTTATGTGCTGTGGTTGGATTAGAAGATTTCAATATTGGAGATACCATTGCAGATATTGAAAACCCTGAAGCTTTACCAGTTATTAGTGTGGATGAGCCAACCATGAGTATGACTTTCAGCATTAACAACTCACCTTTCTTTGGTAAAGATGGTAAGTTCGTTACCTCACGTCACTTACGTGATCGTTTGATGAAAGAAACTGAGAAGAATTTGGCATTGCGTGTAGAAGATACGGATAGTGCAGATAGTTTCTTGGTATTCGGACGAGGTATCCTTCACTTGGGTATCCTGGTTGAAACAATGCGTCGTGAAGGTTATGAATTAACAGTTGGTAATCCTCAGGTATTGGTAAAAACAATCGATGGTAAAAAGCACGAGCCATTTGAAAACCTCGTTGTGGATGTACCTCAGGAGTTTAGTGGTAAAGTAATTGATTTGGTTACCCAGCGTAAAGGTGAAATGCAGATCATGGAAAGCAAAGGTGAGATGCAACACCTGGAGTTTGAAATACCTTCTCGTGGATTGATTGGCTTACGTTCTCAAATGCTTACAAATACTGCTGGAGAAGCTGTAATGGCACACCGCTTTATTGAGTACAAGCCTTGGAAAGGGCCAATTCCTGGAAGAAACAATGGTGTGTTGATCGCTAAATTTGGTGGAACAACAACAGCTTATTCTATTGATAAATTACAAGACCGTGGTTCATTCTTTATTGAGCCAGGTGAAGAAGTTTATGCAGGTCAGGTAATTGCAGAACATATCAAACCAGGTGATCTGAATGTGAATGCTGTGGAAATGAAAAAGCTTACTAACCACCGTGCAAGCGGAAGTGATGATAGCGTTCGTATCGTTCCAAAATTGCAATTCACTTTAGAAGAGTGTATGGAATATATTCAACAAGATGAGTGTATCGAAGTAACTCCTAAGAATATTCGTATGCGTAAAGTGGTATTGAACGAAGAAGACAGAAAGAAGAGCTCTAAGAGTATGCAGAGCGAAGCAGTTGGATAATTTTGAATTGATTGATATAGATCCCTGGCAATTGCCGGGGATTTTTTTTGTTCTTTTAGGAAATTATTGGCCAAATATTTGAGACACATCTTGAGAACTTACGTAATATTGAATGCATCAACAGATATTTAACATGAAAAAATTAATTAATCCTCTCATACTTGCTCTAATATTGGTAAGTGTAACTTCTTGTAAAAAATCAAGTACAACTTCCACTACAAATATGCGCTTCATCAACTTATCTCCGAATGCAGGCGCATTGGATGTTTATGCCAATAGTAGCTTAGTGGTGGGTAATGTAGGATATGGCTCTGCTTCCAGTTATCAAACAATCAATGCTGCATCAACAGCAATATCGTTTACGCAAGCTGGTACAAGCAGTATGGTAGGTTCTGGAAGTATTGCATTTAGTCCGAATAATTATTACTCTGCAATCGTGTATGATTCGGTTTCAATGATAAAGGGAAATTTATTTCAGGACGACAGAACTGCGCCACCTGCAGGAAAAGCGTTTCTTCGCTTTTTTGATTATGCCAATGTAAATTCTTCCATAGATATTATCAGATCGGGAACTACCCCAATTAAATTATTTTCCAGTAGGAATTATACCGATCATATTTCTACTTTATCTTTTATCGGTTACACAGCAATTGATCCTGGAGTTTTCAATGTTTCTGCTGTAGTTGCTGGTACAAGTAGTACCATCACTCAATTACCTAATTTTGAAGCAGTAGCCGGCAAATCTTATACCATCGTATTAAAGGGATTCTTTGGTGGTACAGGTGCTCAGGCCGTATTCTTAGGTCCGATTACAGAGCAGTAAAATAAAAAAAGTAACACTGAGAATGAAATTCATTGCTCAGTGTTACTTTTTGTTTTAGTTAATTATTTCTTTGTAACACTTACTTCAGAAACAGTATTAGTCTTAACAGCTACGTCAAAAATTTCTTTGTAAGAACCTTTTTCAGTATTGATCAAGAAAGTAAGTTTGTTTACATCTTGACTTGCAGGGAAAATGAATTTCTTATCGAAAGCCTTTTCTGAAAACTTATCAGAGTAGATCACTTCACCATACTCATCCAATACATAAACTTTAAAAGATTTACCAGCTTCGTTGTTGTATTTAACATTGAAGAACAAGCTTTCTTTTTCAGTTCCTACATACTTAACTTCCACTTTTTTAGTTGGATCGATAGATACTCTTGTACTACCAGTGTTTGCGCTTGCAGAAAGAAAGAACATTGCAGCTAAAACGTTGCCTAAGAAAAATCTTTTTGCGATTGTGTTGATTGATTGCTTTTTCATGTTTTTTTTAATTTTTAAGATTAAATAAATTGATAACGAACTTCTTGATGGCACAAGCAATCTGTAAAACAGATATTTTTCTTCTCAGATGGTGTTGCAAAGCGTAGATAAAAGAATCAACTGGCATCCAAATGATTGACGTTTGTCTTGGATGGTAGATTCAAGGATTAATACCAGAGATAAAAAAAGGTAACCCCATTTTTTTGAGATTACCCTACTGTTTTAGTTATTTTCTTTACAACTGATTGTAAATCAAATGTTTATAAGGATGTTAAGATTGTGGTTTATTTAAAGTATCCCATAAAAGATCCTTTAATTCTGTTAAACCTTTGTTAGTGATGGAAGAAATAAATAGGAGTGGAATGCCAGCAGGCAATTCTTTTTTAATCGCTTCTTTTAGTTCATCATCTAACATATCTGATTTACTAATTGCGATTACAAAATCTTTTTGTAATAATTCTGGATTGTATTCTTCTAATTCATTTCTTAATATTTCGAACTCTTTCAAATGATCGTCACTATCGGCAGGGATTAAAAATAATAGTGCTGAGTTTCTTTCGATATGTCTTAAAAATCTATGACCTAATCCTTTTCCTTCTGCTGCTCCTTCTATGATTCCTGGTAAATCTGCGATGCAAAATGATTTGTTGTCACGATAAGATACCATCCCCAATTGAGGTGTTAAAGTAGTAAATGCGTAATTAGCAATTTTTGGTTTTGCAGCAGTGATAACTGAAAGCAAAGTTGATTTTCCTGCATTTGGAAAACCTACCAAACCCACGTCTGCCAATACTTTTAGCTCTAATACCTTCCAGCCCTCAAGGCCGGGTTCGCCTGGCTGTGCGTGTTCTGGTGCTTGATTGGTGGGAGTGGCGAAATTACTATTTCCCAATCCACCTCTACCGCCTTTCATGAGTATGATCTCCTGACCGTCTTCTAAAATCTCTGCATCAATTTTTCCTGTTTCTTCATCCCTTGCTATAGTTCCAAGAGGCACTTCAATAATGATATCTGCTCCGTCTTTCCCTGTGCAATTATTTTTACTGCCCATCTCACCATCTTCTGCCAATACATTTTTAAAATAGCGTAAGTGTAATAAGGTCCATAAATTACTATTGCCTCTTAATATAATATGTGCACCTCTTCCGCCATCCCCGCCATCTGGTCCACCCATGGCAGTTAATTTATTGCGCATAAAATGCCTGGAACCTGCGCCACCATGGCCAGAATGACAAAATATACGGATGAGATCGATAAAATTACTTCTTTCAGACACGCTTTGAATTCATTAAATGTGTAATTGCAGATTGCAACAGGCAAAGTTACGTTAAATAATTTTCTTGCTTGTTCTTAAGCAATAGATCAAATTCTATTCGCCTTTAAAGCGAGGTGATCTTTTTTCTAAAAATGCTTGCACTCCCTCTTTAAAATCTGAAGTTGCTGCTGCTTTTTGTTGGTAGTTATCTTCTAATTCTAATTGTTGCTCCATGGTATTCAAATAACTTTGATTCAATGCGTGCTTAATATATGCCAGTGCTTTTGTAGGCATATTTGCTAAAGTATTTGCGATGCTGGTTGTTTCTCCAACAAAATTTTCATTGTCGAATACTTTATAGATCATCCCCATTTGAAATGCTTCACGGGCACTTATCTTATCAGCCAACATCATTAAGGCAGAGGCTTTTTGTAAACCAATCAATCTTGGAAGAGTATAGGTTCCGCCACTATCAGGGATCAAACCAATTTTTGAAAATGCCTGTATAAAAATGGCATCATTATTTGATACAACAATATCGCATGCCAAAGCAATATTCACCCCAGCACCAGCAGCAACACCGTTTACAGCAGCAATGACTGGCTTAGGAAGATTTCTAATTTTTTTTATGATCGGATTGAAGTGTTCACTTAAAATTTTATCCATGCCTGGCCCATTTGGGTCGATCACTTCCGACAAGTCCTGACCAGATGAAAATCCTTTTCCAGAACCCGTTATGTATACACATCTGATTTCTTTTACAGAGGCAGCTTCATCTAAATAATTTTGAAATAATAGCGCCATTTCCCTATTAAAAGAATTTAATTTATCGGGTCTATTCAATGTGATGTATGCGATATTATTTTCAATATGGAATAAAACGGAAGGCATATTTAATGATTGTATGGTGAGAGGAATTTTTTTAATGACATTTAAAATAATCAAAAGGTTCTAAACAAGTATTGCATTTAAAGAGTGCCTTGCATGCGGTACTACTGAAGGCTGAAACAAGTGTTGTTTGTTTTGAACCGCATTGTGGACAATCAATTGTTAGATCGGTAAGCAATTGGTTATCACAACTTTTACCTATTGGTGCTGCGATACCATATTTTTTTAGTTTCTCTTTTCCAATTTCAGACATCCAATCAGTAGTCCAGGATGGAAATAGCTTTTGTTCTAATGTAATATTTGTAAAACCTGCAGCTTGGAGAGATGATCTAATCTCCATATTGATCATGTCAACCGCTGGGCAGGCAGAATAGGTGGGTGTATATTCAATGAAAACTTCTTGAACAGAATCAATCATATGCTTATTTACAGTAACAGACCGAATGATACCTAAATCAATGATGGATAATACCGGAATTTCAGGATCATTTATATCATCTAATAGTTGCCATATTTTTTGTTCCTGTTCATTCATACACTTATTTGTTTTACCATTCAGCATTGGGATATGCTCTTTGTAGAAACTGCATTTCTGTTAAGATATATCCTAAATGTTCTGTATGATTTCCCATCTTTCCGCCGCTATGCTGATATCCATTTGTGGGAATCGATAAACCTGCTTCCAGAAAAACTTTTTTTAATATAGTTTCCCAGTTTTCCTTAATATTCCAATGGTTATCTCCGAGTATATTTAATTCGTAATCTGTGAAGTTCGTCCATTCATTTGTATAAGGCCAAATGGATGTAATAGCATCCTGCATTTTTTGTTTACTCTCTGGCGTTCCATCACCTAAACGTATTACCCATTCAGAACTCCAGCGTAAATGATAGCTGATTTCTTTTAAAGATTTGGACGCAATGCCCGCTAATTGCTCATCCGCATTACTCGTTAACGCTTGATATAAACAAGACTTATAGGCAGACACAATAAATTGTTTTAAAATGGTTCTTCCCCAATGTCCATTTGGTAATTCTACCAATAAACAATTTTTAAAATCCCAGCTATCGCGTAAATAAGCAAAACTATCTTCTGTTAATTTTTCACCACTTTTTTCTGCAATAAGCTTTGCAGCATATTGATAAAAATTCCGGGCTTGTCCAATTTGGTCTAAGGCAATATTAGTGAGTGCAATATCCTGTTCCAAAACCGGACCATGTCCACACCATTCGCTATTTCTATGACCCATGATCAAGGCGTTGTCTCCTAAGTGAAGGAGAAATTTGATCAACGGGTTTTCAATTTCTTTGGTAGTCATAATAATTGCACATCAATTTAAAATCCAAATCATCACATATGTTTCACTTCATCGGGTAGTTCATAAAAGCTTGGGTGACGGTATATTTTATCGTTTGCAGGATCAAACAATGCATCAGCATCATCTGGATTACTCGCATGGATATATTTGCTCTCTACTACCCAAATACTAACACCTTCGCTTCTCCTTGTATAAACATCTCTGGCATTTTCCATAGCCATTGCTGCATCTACTGCGTGTAAACTTCCAGCGTGTTTGTGGTCTAAGCCTTGTTTACTTCTGATAAAAACTTCCCAAAGCGGCCATTCACTGATTGTTTGTTTTGGCTGATTATTTTCTGCAGCTAAATTCTTTTCTTCACCATAATCGCCGTAGAAAAATTTTCTGAATAATGTTTGCATAAAGTATCATTGAATGTTTCTTAAGATGCTATTGATTTTTTTGCGGCATAAGCATTGGCTGCTTCTCTAACCCACGCTCCATCCTCCCATGCTTTTCTTCTGGCATCCATTCTTTCTTTATTACATGGGCCATTGCCCTGTAACACTTGTTTAAATTCTTCCCAGTTGATTTTTCCA
This sequence comes from Chitinophagaceae bacterium, assembly GCA_947371755.1. Taxonomy (GTDB): domain Bacteria; phylum Bacteroidota; class Bacteroidia; order Chitinophagales; family Chitinophagaceae; genus Sediminibacterium. The sequence goes on along the minus strand of CANBQT010000005.1, from coordinate 36,519 downwards.
AAATCATACTGATTCTTTTCTTCGTTCCATTTCAGATCTGGATCGGGTAAAGTCATGTGTAGAACTTTAACCTGCTCTGCAATCATGTTTACGAATTTTTGGCGTAACTCATCATTTGAAAATCGTTTGATCTTCCATTGCATACTTTGAAGTGTATTCGGACTCTCATCATCAGGTGGTCCAAACATCATCAGACATGGCCACCACCAACGATTGATGGCATCCTGGCACATTCTTTTTTGTTCCTCTGTTCCTTTACTCAACACCAACAAGCTTTCAAAACCCTGGCGTTGATGAAAACTTTCTTCTTTGCAAACACGCACCATTGCTCTCGCGTATGGTCCAAAGCTGCTTCTACACAATGGCACTTGGTTCATGATGGCGGCTCCATCTACCAGCCAACCGATAGCACCAATATCAGCCCATGTGAGCGTGGGGTAATTAAAAATGGAAGAATATTTTGCTTTCCCTTCGTGTAATTGCTCATACATTTCATCTCTTGAAATGCCAAGGGTTTCAGCAGCAGCGTAAAGGTATAAGCCATGCCCGGCTTCATCCTGAATCTTTGCTAGCAGTATAGATTTCCTTTTTAAACTAGGGGCTCTTGTGATCCAATTTCCTTCAGGTAGCATGCCAACAATTTCGCTATGTGCGTGCTGACTGATCTGTCTGATCAGTGTATGCCTATATTTCTGGGGCATCCAGTCCTTAGGTTCGATCTTAGTCTCTTGATCGATCTTTTGTTGAAACTGTTCTTCAAAATTTGTTCCCATTATTAAGCTTGTTAGTAAAATTAAATATCAAAATCAACTACTATTTTTTCTGACCTAGGATGTGCCTGACAAGTAAGTATATAACCCTGATCAATTTCGTCAGATTCTAAACCATACACTCGATCCATTTCAACTTCTCCTTCTAATAATTTTGCTTTGCAGGTACAGCAAACTCCTTTTTTGCAAGCGAAGGGTAAATCAGCCCCAAAAGTCAATGCTTCGTTGAGTAAACTATTGCCACCATAAGAAAGCATAAAGTTGAATGACCTTCCATCTTGTTTAACAGTAATATTACTCATGTTGTTTTGCTGAGCTGCACTATTTATATCAGTTTTATTAGTCTGATCATTTTTGAGGTTGAATAATTCGAAATGGATCTTTTGTTTCTCTACCCCGATACTTTCGAGAAATGATTGAATCGAAAAGATCATTTCTTCTGGGCCACATAGAAAAAATGCCTGAATATTTTTTGGATGAACAGAACTCTCTAATAATCGTTTACATTTTTCTTCATCAATCCTCCCAAAATGAATATCTGAATCTGTTTTCTCTCTGGAAAGAATATAGACTACACGAAAACGATCAAGGTATTTATTTTTTAATGCTTCGAGGGCTTCTTTGAAGAGTATGCTATACCTGTTCTTATTGCCATATATTAATGTAAAGTTACTCTTGGGTTCGGTTTGTAAGGTTGTTTTGATAATGGAAATGATTGGTGTAATTCCACTCCCGGCCGCAAAAGCCATATAACTGTTTTCATTGATAGCCGATAGTGAAGTATGGAACTTGCCTGAAGGGGGCATAACTTCTAGCGTATCGCCAATTTTTAAATTGTTGTTGGCGTAATTCGAAAAAAGTCCATTCGGAATTTTCTTAATTGCAATTCTTAATTCATGGTCCATCGGGCTACTGCAGATAGAATAGTTTCTGCGGATAGCTTCATTATTCAAATCTGTTTTGATGGTGATATGCTGTCCATGTGTAAAAAAAAATGTTTTTTCCAAATCTTTTGGAATGTCAAAGGCAATAGAAACACAATCAGCAGTTTCTTTGCGAATATCTTTTATGCTGAGTTTATTGAATGGTAACGACATGTTTTAGTTTAACGATTCACCAATCCGCCAACCAAAATACTGATCATATTTTCTTCCAATTCTTCTGCAGTTATTTTTTGTGTAGATCGATGCCAACTTTCAATTCCGCTAATCGCGTGAAGCATAATAAGAACAGCAGTTGGCGCATCTATTTTTTTTATTTGATGCTCATTGATCCCATTTTCTATGATCGCTGCAAAACGTTTTCTATAAATTCTTCGCTGGTTCTGAAAATTCGATAAATATGGATCTGATAAATGTTTCCATTCTCTATCGCTTACATAAACCTCCTCATAGTGATGCAGCATTTCATTGATATGAAAGCGAAGTAATTTTTCGATCTTGATAATCGCATCAGAATTTTCAGCTTCTACTTCATCTATTTTATGTACAAATCGATTGGCTACACTAAAGCATAGTTCGTGTAATATTTCTGTCTTCGATTTTATATGGTTATACAAACTTGCAGCTTCCACGCCAACCGCTTCAGCTAAGTCGCGCATGCTTGCTGCTTTGAATCCTTTTTCTCTAAATAAGGTTGCTGCTTTTGAAACAATCACCTCTTTGCGTGTGAGGTTGTTTTCTGTTTTGATTCTTGCCATATAACAAATATACTATACTAACGCGTGTTAGCGATGTTTTGGTCAAAAAAAAGATTTTTTGTTAGTTTTTGAATATTTTATGAAACCCAAAATTATCGAAGGTCTTGTTTTTTCTGAAAGAATAAGCCTCGCAGTAAAGGGTTTTAGACTTAAATCACCTAGTTTCGCGCCCGATATCAAACCTAACATTATGTCTTTAGTAGTAGTTGGCTCTATGGCTTTTGATGCCATTGAAACACCTTTTGGGAAAAGTGATAAAATTATTGGGGGCGCTGGCACTTATATTGCCTGGTGTGCTTCGAATTTTACTCCGATTAAACAAATTTCAGTGGTTGGGGGTGATTTTCCAGAAACGGAATTACATGCACTCACAGAAAGAAAAGTGGAATTGGAAGGTGTACAGATTAAAAAAGATGAAAAGACATTTTTTTGGAGTGGCAGATATCACATGGATATGAATACCCGTGATACACTCGATACACAATTAAATGTATTAGAGAATTTCCAACCAGTAGTGCCAGATAGTTATCAGGATTGTGAATTTTTGATGTTAGGAAATTTGGTGCCTGCGGTGCAACGTTCGGTAATAGAACAGTTGAAGAACAGACCCAAACTGATTATCATGGATACCATGAATTTCTGGATGGAGATCGCCATGGAGGAATTAAAGAAAACAATTGCTTTAGTAGATGTATTAATGGTGAATGATAGTGAAGCTCGTCAGTTAAGCGGAGATTACTCTTTAGTGAAAGCTGCGAAGACTATCATGAAAATGGGACCAAAGTATTTGATCATTAAAAAAGGTGAACACGGTGCTTTGTTATTTCATAATGACAAAGTTTTCTTTGCACCAGCATTGCCATTAGAAGAAGTATTTGATCCAACAGGAGCTGGTGATACTTTTGCAGGTGGATTTATTGGTCATATCGCTAAGACAAAAGACATTTCTTTTGAGAACATGAAAACCGCTATTATAGTAGGTTCCGCAATGGCATCATTCTGTGTGGAGAAATTTGGTACTCAAAGATTAAGAGAAATAAATAAGGCAGATATCGACGCAAGAATCGCAGAATTTGTACAGTTAGTGAACTTTGATATTGAGCTGGTTTAGGGTCAGCTGAAAATAATTTTGGCATTTTTAAGCATTCACGATATTTTCGCAACATAATGATGACACTGAAACATACAAAACGCAATAAGAAACCTCTCTAAAGGGAAGGTGTCTCAACGTTGTGTATGATTAATATACTTAGAGGCCTTCCCAAATTGGGGAGGCCTTTTAATTTTCAATCATAATAAACAGAAAAAAATGAAAGTAGCCGTAGTAGGTGCCACCGGCTTAGTAGGCACTAAAATGTTGCAGGTTTTAGCAGAGCGTAATTTTCCGGTAACTGAAATCGTTCCAGTTGCTTCAGAAAGATCAGTTGGTAAGGAAGTGATCTTTAAAGGGAAAAGTTATAAGGTAGTGAGTATGGATGACGGGATTGCAGCTAAACCAGCAGTGGCTATCTTTTCTGCAGGCGGCGGAACTTCTCTTGAATGGGCCCCAAAATTTGCAGCTGCTGGAATAAGAGTCATTGACAATTCCTCTGCATGGAGAATGGACCCTACTAAAAAATTAGTGGTGCCTGAAGTAAATGCCGCTGTTCTTACTGCTGATGATTATATCATCGCAAACCCCAACTGTTCTACTATCCAGATGGTAGTTGCTTTGCAACCTTTACATAGTAAGTATAAGATCAAAAGAATTGTTGTTAGTACTTATCAAAGTGTTACTGGTACAGGTAAAAAAGCAGTTGATCAGTTGTTCAATGAAAGAAAAGCTGTGGAAGGCGAAATGGCGTATAAATACCAGATCGATTTGAACGTGATTCCTCAGATCGATGTGTTTCTTGAAAATGGATATACCAAGGAAGAAATGAAAATGGTGAAAGAAACCAATAAGATCATGCAGGATGATAGTATTCGTGTAACCGCTACTACTGTGCGTATTCCTGTGGTAGGCGGACATAGCGAAAGCGTGAATGTGGAGTTTGAAAATGAATTTGATCTGGAAGAAGTGAAAACTTTACTGGCAAATTCTCCTGGCATTATATTGCAGCAAGACGATGCCAATCAATTATATCCCATGCCATTATGGGCACACGAGAAAGATGAGGTATTTGTTGGAAGATTGCGTAGAGATGAAACACAGGAGAAAACATTGAACATGTGGATCGTGAGTGATAACCTAAGAAAAGGGGCAGCTACCAATGCCATTCAGATCGCTGAATACATGATTTCAAAAGGTTTGTTATAAAACATGATTTTTTAAAAAGCCACAAGATTCATTATCTGGCGACACAGGGGTATGCCTTGATCTGCCAACTTTTTAAAAACCACTTACACTAACTTATAAGTGGTTTTTTTTTGCCAGATTTCTGCTGAGGGTTACATTTTTAAAGGGAAACAAGTGTGCATTGTATGGAATAGGTGAAACAAATTGAAGAATACATATTAAAATATTCTACTACTTTTGACGCCCTTTGAAATATAGTTTTATCATATTATTATTTACCGCACTCATCGTACAGAGCTTTTCGCGTACGCTGTTATTGGCAGACTATATGATAAATTTAGAAACATACAAGAAAAATTGTGTGAATAAGGCTAAGCCAATGTTGCATTGTAATGGTAGGTGCCAGATGCTAAAAAAATTGCACAAACATGAGGGCGAAAATGGAACAAATGCGCCTGTGCCAAAATTCAATCAAGAAGTGGTTGTAATGTCGTCTCAGACCTTTTTTCCGATTGTAGATTTCTTTGCAACCAATCATTTACCTTCTTTTTATACTTATAATAGTTTGTTTTCATCAAACTATATTGGTTCTATCTTCCACCCTCCTGGCGTTTAGTTGATTTCTTAAAAGTCTATTCATTTAATTTTTTGATCAAATTTAATTGGTCCAGCTACATGCAAAATTGTGCTGTAATTCAGTCTATACTTTATTGTATTGAAAGACTGAAAATGGTACCATTAATTGAAGTACTTGGCAGTTTGGTTGCCAAGTATTAGCCCTATAATAAACAAACAATGAAAAAAGCGATTTTATATATATTATTTCTACTAGTTAGCCATTTTGCCTTCTCTCAACAAGGGAAAACCATATCAGGGAAAGTGTATGATGCAATTACAAAAGAACCTATTCAGGGTGCCATAATCTCTGGTTCAAAAACGAAAACTACCTCGAGTGAAAATGGTAGCTTTAGTTTGAATATCTCTGATAAAGGAATTATTATTTCTGCAGTTGGTTATGAGACCAAAATCATAGCAATATCAGATAACAAAACCGATTTTTCTTTAGTGCCGACGCAAAGGGTGTTAGATCAAGTTGTGGTAACTGCCAATAGAACAAACGAAAAAAGAAGCGAAGCGCCAATTGCTATTTCAATCATTAACAAACAAACAATCGAAGAAGCAAAGGCTCAACGAATTGACGCTGTTTTAAATAAAGTTAGTGGGGTATACATGGTGAATTTGGGTAATGAACAGCATGAAATGAGTATTCGACAGCCAATGACAACCAAGAGTGTTTTTTTATACATGGAAGATGGTATTCCTATAAGAACAACAGGAGTATATAATCACAATGCATTATTAGAAATGAATTTGCCTGCTGCAAAAAGTATTGAAGTAATTAAAGGGCCATCTTCAGCATTATATGGAGGAGAAGCTATTGCAGGAGCAGTGAATATAATCACACAAGCAGCACCTGCTTATACAAGCGGTAACATCAGTACTCAGTTTAATAATACCGGATATCGAAGAGCAGATGCACAATTTGGAACTAACATTGGCAAATGGGGTTTTTTAGTAAGTGGGTATTATGCGAAACGAACAAATGGACCAGTTGAACATAGTGATTTTAATAAAACATCTATATCTCTAAGATCAGATTATAAGGCAAACGATCACTTGACCTGGACCAATACATTAGCCTATATTGATTACTACAGTGATATGACTGGTGCATTAGACAGTTTAAAATACTTCCAGAAGAATTTCAGTTCTTTACAAACCTTTACATTCAGAAGTGTATATGCCTTAAGGTATAAATCCATTTTATCTCAGCAATGGAATAGCAATAGTTCAACTTCTTTATCTTTTTTATTTAGAGATAATTCTGTGAAACAAAATCCATCTTATTCTATTGCTTCTACTAGCTCACCAACTAAGTTTAAAGGACAAATTAATGATAACAGCTTTAAGACAAATTCTTTAATTGCCCAGCACACTCAAAAGTTTAAATGGTTAAATGGTAAACTTATAGTAGGAGCAACCATAGATTTTAGTCCTCAATCTTATTATGCCAAATTTATTTCCATCACGAAAGATTTGACAATAAACAAATATGTTAGTTATACGCAAAATGTTCCAGATTCTTTTTTAAGTAACTACACTACTAAAATCAGAAATATGGCAACTTATGTAGATTACGAGATTAATCCATTCAAAGGTTTTAAAGTAGTTGCAGCACTCAGATATGATGCTTTTAATTATGATTTTAGAAACACATTAAAAAGCGGGGCTCCTTCAAGTATTAGAACTTTTGAAAAAGTAACACCAAAATTAGGTTTCACCTATAATTACAAAGGAATTGGTTTTTATAGTAATTATAGTGAAGGATATGTGCCTCCTCAAATAACTGAACTTTTCAATACGATTCTGGTTCCTTACCTAGATCCACAGACTTTTAAAAACTACGAAATTGGAGGATGGATTTCATTAGGGGGGAATAAATTATATGCTGATTGGAGTATCTATAAATTGGAGGGAACCAATGAAATTATATCTGTAAAACTGCCTGATGGAAGTACACAAAACCAAAATGCGGGTTCAACAGAACATAAGGGTATTGAATATGGAATCACATATAAACCCAATGAACAGTGGAGTGTAAGATTTTCTGGAACAAATGCAAAACACATTTATATAAACAATATTGTCAAAGGGGTTAATTATAATGGCAAAGAAATTAATGGTGGCCCCCATTTTATTGCTAATGCCGAAGCAACCTATAAGCCTGCCTTTTTAAAAGGATTCAGAATAAGTATTGAATGGCAACATCAAGATAGATATTTCATGGACGACTTAAATAAGTACACATATGATGGATTTGAAGTAACAAATATCAGGGTAGCCTATAAAATAAAGAGGGCAGAAATTTGGATGAATGCTTTAAATGCTTTGAATGCTTATTATGCAGTTTATGCAACATCAGCACCAGGAACACAGATGGGAGTTAATAATAGAACTTATAATATGGGAGACCCTCGAGAACTAACCTTAGGATTGTCCTATAAATTCGGCAAATAAATATTAAAAACTTAGGTAATGATTAAGAAAAACATATACAAGTGGCATCGTTTTATTGCAATAGCAATTGCTATACCAGTAGTTTTATGGGCAGCTAGCGGGTTCATGCATCCCATTATGTCAAGTTTTAGACCACAAGTAGCTACCCAGTTTTTGAATACTAAACCAATCGATAGCGGATCAGTAAAAATATCTTTGGAAAACGCATTGTCAATAAACCATATTGATTCATTTAAAAATGTGCGTTTAATTCATATCGATACAAATTGGTTTTATCAGATTCAACCTATTGGTAAAGACGAGTTAATTTATTTAAGTGTAAGAAATGGTAAACTTCTTAAAAAAGGAGATTGGATTTATGCGCAATATTTAGCTCGATATTTTTTAGAAGGTGAATTGAAAGCTGATACATCCAAATTGGCGAGTGATGCAAAGTCAAATATTCCAAAGGATTCTACGATTTCTGATTGCTGTGATGCAGCTACAGTATGTGTTCTAAAACCAATAAAAGGAGCAAAAATTGATAACGTTCATTTAATAAGATCTTTCGATGATGAATATAAAAACATCAACAGAGTGCTGCCAGTTTACAAAGTGGAGTTTGAAAGAAAAGATGGCATTAGAATTTATGTTGAAACCAGCCAGGATAGATTTGCTTTTGCAGTAGACGATAAACGTGCATTATTTACTAAAATATTTTCTTTAATTCATACCTGGGAATGGATAAGTTTCTTGGGTATTGGTCGTATTTATATTGAATTACTTTTTGCGGGTCTTGCCTTTTTGACAAGTCTTATGGGAATTTATATTTTCTTCACAACTAAATCAAAAAAAGTAAAAGGTAATGAATTAGTAGCTGCTAGAAGGAACCACCGATATACTTCAGTATTAATTTCCTTATTTACTTTAATGTTTAGTTTCAGTGGATTTTATCACGCGCTTTCAAAATTTCATGTAGATACGAGAGATAATTTTTTTGACAAAACAACTTATCAAAGTAAAAATATTCATTTGAATATTGATAGTATCAGATTGATTGTAAAAAAACCAGTTACTAATATATCACTGGTTACAATGGATCATTCTCTTTTCTATCAAGTAACCATAAAAAAAGATAAACAAAGTAAGTCAGGAGATAAGGCCCCAAAGGATTTGATGAAAGAGATGAAAACGCCTAAACCTCAATTACTTTATGTGAACATGCATGAAGGAACAATTTTTAATGATGGAGACAAAAAATATGCACACGACCTGGCTAATAGTTTTGGTTTAAACTCCAATAATGAAATTATATCAGATTCACTAATCACTAAATTCGAAGGTGAATATGGGTTTGTTAATAAGCGATTACCCGTATGGAAGATTCAGTATGCGAAAAATCATAATGAAAGATTTTATGTAGAAACTACAAGTGGAAAATTGTCAGTTAGAATTGATGATAATGATGTAGTTGAGGCGAATATTTTCAACTTTTTACATAAGCACCATTTTATGGATTTTGCTGGGAAAGAGTGGAGAGATTTTAGTACCATGTTTTGGGCTATGGCACAAATTGTGGTGGTTGCTTTTGGTCTTACTTTATATTTTAAATCAAGAAAAAGAAAATAACCTGTTTAGAAATGTTCACTGATTACTTTCAGTGAACATTTCTGTTATAATTGACTTATTAACTTTAAAGCCCCTTCATCATAGTTTTTTGTTTTTTACAATCACGATTTGCTTATGTAACTTTAAGCTAGAATGAATTGTATGAAACTTCTTTCTGCAGAACAATTTCAACAATGGGATGCTTATACCATTAGTCACGAACCAATCACTTCCAATGAATTAATGGAACGAGCAGCATTGCTTTGTACAGAAACAATTGCTAGGGATTTTTCTATAGAACAGCCAATCAAAGTATTTTGTGCCAAAGGAAATAATGGTGGTGATGGACTTGCTATTGCCAGATTATTGATAGGAAGAGGTTATAAAGTGGCTGTGTATATTTTAGAACAGGGCAAAATAGGAAGTATCGATTTTCAATCTAATTTGCATCGACTTCATTCTTTCACAAAAGAGATTCACTATTTACAATCACAAGATACTTTCCCCATCATTCAAGAAACTGATTTATTAATTGATGCTTTGTTCGGCACGGGCTTACATACTGCGTTAACAAACCTGCCTAAGGCATTGGTAGCATTCATCAATTTATCAGGAGCAAAAATTATTGCCATTGATATTCCCTCAGGTTTGTTTGTTGATAGGTCGTCTTTAGGTAATACAATCATAAAAGCCTGTACTACCCTCAGTTTCCAGGCACTTAAACTTTGTTTTCTGGCTGCTGAAAATGCTGAATACTTCGGGAAAGTTGTTATCCTTAATATACTATTGCAACCCGATTTTTTAAAAACTGTGGAAACAGATTATGCATTGCTTGAGAAATCGCAGGTGAAATTATTGGTAAAGCCTAGAAATGATTTTTCTCATAAAGGAAAATTTGGTCACGCATTATTAATCGCAGGAAGTATGGGTAAGATGGGTGCAGCTATTCTTGCATCGAGGGCTGCCATGCGTTCCGGCTTGGGAATGCTTACGGTTTCAATTCCATCAGAAACCGATGCAGAAATTCATGCGGCTTTACCAGAAGCAATGGTACTGAACCGTGAAGTGCCAGCCATTGATTTTGACAAATTTTCTGCAATCGGAATTGGTCCGGGATTGGGTACAGATGAAAAGGCAACTGCTATTGTTGAAAATGTAATTAATACATTCCAAAAGCCATTATTAATAGACGCGGACGCAATTACCATTCTTTCCAAACATCGGGATTGGCTTTCCAGAATTAGTGCGGGATCTATTTTAACGCCACATCCTAAAGAATTTGATCGTTTATTTGGTACTTCAGCTAATGAATTTGAAAGATGGCAGAAAGCAGTAAAATTATCGGAAGAGTACCAGCTAATCATATTGGTAAAAGGACATCATACTTTGATTGCCGTTAAAGGGAAGGGATGGTTTAATACCACAGGAAATGTTGGCCTGGCTAAAGCCGGGTCTGGTGATAGTTTGAGTGGTATCATCACAGCATTTCTTGCACAAGAATATGCATCTGCTGTTGCGGCCATTCTAGGCGTTTACATACATGGGTTAGCTGCTGATCTTGCTTTGCGTTATCAATCCACTGAATCTCTCCTTGCATCCGATACGATAGAATGTATTGGCAATGCATTTAAAGACCTGGAAGAATTTGAAGTGTAAAATTTAGTTACTCCGACAATGCTTTGTTTAAAAATACTATCAAAGGGTACAAGGCATCAAATGCCTCAGTGATGGTTTTTACCAATTCCTTTTCTGTTAATTGTTTGTCAGTGATAGGTTTTATAGCTATCCAACTTTTTAATTTGATATAATCGATAGCAGGATTGTCTTTCTCATAACCTTTGGGTTCTCTCACCAGGCTCATCCCTTCTGATTTGTCTAAATCGGAATAGATCGTTTTAAATTTTTTATGACGAATCACCTTAGAGAATTCTTCCCAGTTATAGTCAATTTCCTGACGAACTTTTTTCAATTTATCAGGTTCTGCCATATAAAGTCCACCACCTACAAAACTCTTGCCCCCAGGTTCCAAGTGAAAATAATAACCAGCCATCATTACCTTTTTGCCACCTGCTGTGATGCTGGCACCCATATTGGATTTATAAGGTTCTTTATTCTTGCTGAAACGAACATCCCTATTAATTCTAAATACACATTCTTTAGCTGATAAACCTGCAATGCTGGGATCTTTTTTTTCAAAGGAATGTATCGTTGCTTCAACCAATGCTGCAAAATCTGCTTTGGCAGATTCGTATTGTTTTCTATTTAGATCAAACCATTCTTTGCTATTATTTTTCTTAAGCGATTGTAAGAATTTTAATGTGGTGGGCTGAAGCATGTTATGATTGATTTTGTTGAATTAATTGTAAAAACTCATCCTCTGAGATAATATGAATGGTATTGATCTTTTTTGCTTTTTCTAGTTTACTGCCGGCATCTTCACCTACAATTAAATAGTTGAGTTTGCTGCTCACGCCACTCATGATTTTTCCGCCGTTCTTTTCAACCATTTCTTCTGCTTCCGATCTTTTAAGTTTATTGAGCATACCTGTAAAAAGGAATGTTTGTCCGCCTAAACTATCCGCCCCTACCGCTTCTTTTTTTACATTTTTAAATTGAAGTCCCAGGTTTTCCAATTGGTGTAGCATTTCAATATTCTGGTCGTTTTGAAAAAAGCTATGTATGCTTTTGGCTACTTTCACACCCACGTCTTCTAGCTCAAGTAAGGTGGCTTCATCTTTTGAAATAAAATCATAGATATTTTCTACAGCATTGGCGAGGGTTTTAGCAGTTGTTTCACCAACAAATCTAATCCCTAGTGCGTAAATGAGGCGGTGTAAGGGTTGTAGCTTCGAAGCTTCGATGGCCGCTTGCAGATTGTCGAGGCTTTTTTTACCAAAACCCTCCAGTGTACCTATCTTATCATAAGGCAGTTGATAGATACCCGGAATGTCTTTAAGAAAACCCAGTTCATAAAATTTTCGAACATTCGCCTCACCAAAACTTTTAATATCCATGGCATCCTTGCTCACAAAGTGGATCATTTTTTCAACTACCTGTGCTTCGCATTCGATATTGATGCAACGCCATACTGCTTCAGATTCTTCTTTAAATAATTCACTATTACATACGGGGCATGTTTTGGGAAATTGTATAGCTATTTCTTCACCATTTCTAAAATCAGCTAATGATTTTACAATTTGTGGAATCACATCACCTGCTCTTTCAATCAACACATGGTCGCCAATTTTCAGATCTTTTTCTCTGATATATTCTTCGTTGTGAACCGAAATACTTGAAACGGTTACACCTCCAAGATAAACTGGGTCTAGTTTGGCAACCGGAGTTACAGCACCAGTTCTGCCTACTTGAAATTCAATAGATCGTAATCTTGTTGTTGCCTGCCTTGCTTTGAATTTATAGGCAATGGCCCAACGGGGATGATGAGAAGTCATTCCTAATTGTTCTTGCATGGCAAGGCTATTCACTTTTACCACCATCCCATCAATTTCATAAGGTAGATCATCCCGTTTTGCCTCAAATTCCAGCACATATTCAATCACTGGCTGAATTCCCTGAACAACTCTTTTTTCTTTTTGCGGACTTCTGAAACCAAGATCCCACAGGAGTTGAAGAGCGCCGGCGTGTGAACTCAGTTCTTCCACTTTCCTGCCATCGATTGTTTGGAAATAACTTACATGATATAAAAATGCGTCTAGATTTCTTTGGGCAACTTCTTTAGGATCTTTCATTCTCAGACTTCCACTTGCTGCGTTTCGAGGATTTGCTAATGGTGATGCGCCCTGAGATATCAATTGTTGATTGTATTTTTCAAAAGATGACTTGCTCATGATGATCTCTCCTCTGATTTCTATTTGTGAGATACCGAACTGAGAGAATCGAGCTGTGAGTGGTATGGATCTAATTTGTTTAACGTTGTTAGTGATGTCTTCTCCCTCTACACCATCACCCCTTGTAATAGCACGTACTAATTGATCGTTTTCATAAATCAATGAAATACTTGCACCATCAAATTTTGGTTCAATGCAATAACTGATGATGTCTGTTTCACTTAGTTCCCTTGCCTTCCGATCAAAATCAATTAAGTCATCTGCATTATAACTATTGTCAAGACTTAGCATTGGAACCAAATGCGCTACAGTTTGAAAACTTTGGTTCAAACTATTTCCAACTCTTTGGGTAGGAGAATCGGGGGTAATCAATTTGGGATGACTTGATTCGAATTGTTGTAATTGTTTGAACAATTGATCGTACTCAAAATCAGCAACCAAAGGATCATTCAGAACATAATACCTGTATTCATGAAACCTAAGCAGGTCCTTGAGTTGTGCTAGTTGATCAGTAGTTGAATCGGCATTCAATGGCAATTGCAGAAACTGATTGGTGGCTGTTTGAAAAAACTGTATTTGTGTGGTTGTATACATTCAAAATTGATTGGCCGATAAAGTTAGGGGCTGAATGTTAATCATTAAAATCTACTATGTAGAAGGTAAACATTATTGTAAAACTTTGTATCTTGACGCTTCGATTGCCTATCAGAAGATCCCAGGTTGAATCTAACATTTGCACCATGACCAAGAAAATTTCTAACGAAAAACCGCATGAACATCTGATCAAAGATGCTAAAAAGCTTGTACAGGCATATCCGAAAGTTCCACTGACTGTTGACTGCGTAATATTTGGATTTGAAGAAAATAAATTAAAAGTACTCGTCATTAAAAGTGACTTAGAATATTATCAAGGCCACTATTCTCTTTTGGGTGATATCGTAAAAGACAATGAAGAATTAGATCAGGCCGCTTATCGGGTATTGAAAGAACGTACTGGAATGAACGATGTTTTTCTGGATCAGGTAAGGGCGTTTAGTCACCCGGCTCGTCACCCCGGAGGAAGAGTAATTACGGTAGCTTATTGTTCTTTATTGAATATTAATCATCATGAACTAAAAATTCATGATAATGATTTGAATTGGCATACGGTATCTACTTTGAAGGACATGGCATTCGATCACAAAGAAATTGTAGATGAATGTTATAGCTGGCTTCAAAAGATGATCCAGGAACACCCGTTGGGATTTAATTTACTGCCAGAAAAATTCTCACTCAGGGAATTGCAGAATTTATATGAAGCGATCTTAGGAGTTAGCCTCGATAGACGGAATTTCCGTAAAAAATTCGCTTCTATGGACTTATTAGTGGATATCAATGAAATGGAGCAGGACGTGCCTCACCGCCCGGGGAAACTCTACAAATTCAACTTTGAGAAGTACGAGAAGAACAAGCGCAAATGGATCGGAATCGATTTCTAGGCCATTTTTAGGCATGTAGACCACTTTTTCTTCAAAAAGCTGCTTAATAAACACCCAAAATAAATTTCTTTTTTGTGTAAAAATTACACAACTTTGTTGTTAATGTGTTAAATTCACACATTAAAACCGCAAACGATTGCAATCCAATTTTGCAATGTTTGCCTGAATCGATTTGCAAAATGAAAAGAGCTTGCCTGCTTGTTGTTATTTTATGCACTGCATTGAGCAGCTATGCGCAATTATTAAAGACCACTCCTGAATTTGTACAAGACAACACTGGAAATATAGATATTGTATGTGATGGTAACTACGGCAACAAAGCCTTATTAAATTATGCTAATACATCAGATGTATACGTGCATATAGGCGTCATTACAAGTTCAAGTACAGGTCCAACTGATTGGAAATATGCAAATAAGTTTACCTGGGGAACAACACCTGCAGCTGCTCAATGTACCTATCTAGGTGCAAATAAATGGAAATACACTATTGTTGGAGGCCTGCGTACTTTTTTTGGTATAACTAATGCATCAGAGAAAATTCTAAAAATTGCCATACTCTTCAGAAATGGAACAGGAGTAACTAAGCAAGCGAATATAGATGGCTCTGATATGTATATTCCTGTCTATGACAATGCGAATTATGTTCGTATTACAGACCCTTTCAGACAAGCCACTTATAATGCAATTCCCGAAGTAATCACAAAGGTAGTTGGCAATACTTTATCTGTTTCTTCTGCAAGTGCTATAAGCTCCGATTTGAAAATACTTTTTAATGGTACTCAGATAGGAACGGCAACGGCAAACACCACTTTAACAGCAAGTACAACTATTACCACCACAGGATCACAAACAATTATTGCCGAAGCACTAAATGCTGGTGTAACAGTTAGAGATACTTTGAGTTTTTTTATCGCTGGTGGGAATAATGTTGCGGCATTGCCTGCGGGATTAAAACAAGGTATTAATTACGAATCAGATAATACAGCATGTACACTTGTTTTATATGCGCCATTAAAATCCAGAGTAAGTGTAGTGGGAGATTTTAATAACTGGACTGAAAGTGCAGCTTATCAAATGAATCAAACACCTGATGGAACTACCTATTGGTTAAGGCTCACAGGACTTACTGCAGGAACTGAATATGCTTATCAATATCTGGTAGATGGTTCTTTAAAAGTAGCAGATTATAACACCGAAAAAATATTAGACCCTTCCAATGATCAATATATTTCTGTATTAACTTATCCTAATTTAAAAGCATATCCTACAGGGAAAACTACAGGCATCGTAAGTTTATTGCAAACAGCTAAGCCTGCATTTAATTGGCAGACTAACAATTTTACAAGACCTGATAAAAGAAACCTCGTTATATACGAATTATTGATTCGTGATTTTGTAGCAACACAAAGTTTCCAATCAGTTAAAGACACGCTTACTTATTTAAAAAGGTTAGGCATTAATGCTATCGAAATAATGCCTTTCAATGAATTTGAAGGAAACAATAGTTGGGGATATAATCCTAGTTTTTATTTCGCACCTGATAAGGCTTATGGAACTGAAACGGCTGTTCGTCAGTTTATAGATGAATGTCACCGTCAGGGAATTGCTGTTATCATGGATATGGTTTTGAATCATTCTTTTGGTTCTTCACCAATGGTGCAAATGTATTGGGATGCTGCAAATAATCAACCAGCTGCAAATAGTCCCTGGTTTAATCAGGTTGCAAAACATCCTTTTAATGTGGGTTATGATTTCAATCACGAAGCACAGGCTACAAAAGATTTTGTGGACAGAGTTCTGGAACATTGGTTAACGAATTATAAGATTGATGGGTTCAGATTTGATCTTTCCAAAGGATTTACCCAAACTAATAATCCAACGGATGTAACTGCATGGGGCAATTATGATGCAAGTAGGGTTGCTATTTGGAAAAGAATTTACGATAAGATGCAAAGTCTTTCCACTAATTCTTATTGCATTTTAGAACACTTTGCCGCGAATCAGGAAGAGATTGAATTATCTAATTACGGCATGTTATTATGGGGGAATTCGAATTATGCGTTTAACCAATCAACCATGGGTTATAACACGGGTTCTGATTTGCAAAGCACATTATTTAATAGTCCTACTAGAGGATGGACGAAACCACATTTAGTGGGATATATGGAAAGCCATGATGAAGAACGTCTGGCTTTTAAAAATACTGCCTATGGAAATGTTTCGGGTTCATATAGTGTAAAAGCCTTTGCTACTTCTATGAAACGCAATGAAATGGGAGCAGCTTTTTGGGCAATGATTCCTGGACCAAAATTAATGTGGCAATTTGGAGAATTAGGATATGATTATTCTATTAATACTTGTAGCGATGGCGTAACAATTGATCCGAATAATTGTAGACTCAGTCCAAAGCCTATCAGATGGGATTTTTACTCCAATGCATCCAGAAAGCTATTATATGACGTTTACGCGCAATTAATAAAACTGAAACTAACACCCAATTATCTCAGCACTTTTACAACTTCCAACTCTACCTACGATTTGGCAGGTAATGTAAAATGGTTAAAACTTACAACTGATTCTTTGAATGTTGTGGTGATTGGAAATTTCGATGTGGCAGCTGCCAGTGCAAATATCAGTTTCCCCAATGCGGGAACCTGGTATAGTTATTTAACTGGTACAACAAGAACAGCAACAGGTGGAATTGAAACTATCAATTTGCAACCGGGTGAATATTACGTGTATACGAATAAAGATGTAAAGAACACAGTGGCCACTGCCATTATTCCAACAAGCACGGTTAGTTTGAATATGCAAATGAACATTGCACCTAATCCTGCTCGTCAGAACGCAATCATCAGTTATGATTTACCTGAGAGTGGACAAGTTGCAATTAATATGCTTTCAATGAATGGAAACAAACTCAAAGTCATTTATAAAGGGTATCAGACAAAGGGTATTCATACTGTGAGTTTGAATAATTCTTTGAGTGCCATTAATACCGTTACTAATGGTATGTATATCGTTCAGCTGCTTGTGAATGGCAAACAAAAATCCGAGAAGTTAATCATCGAAAAATAAATATCCATGAATACTCAAATCAACATCAGTTTCCTATTTCATCCTCCAGGCTGAAAATTCACCTCTCAGGTGATTCGAAGATTTTTAAGTCAAAATTTTATATACAAAAACCACTATTATGAACATTAAACGATTGCTATTAGCCTTTGTTACGGCAATGCTCGCATTTGCCATGCCGGCTTTAGCACAAGACAAAGTGGTTACCGGAAAGGTAACAGATTCAAAAGACGGAGCAGTCCTCGTTGGCGCTTCAGTTTTGGTTAAGGGAACAACAATTGGTGTATCAACAGGAGCAAATGGTTCTTTCAGTTTGAGAGTTCCTGCATCTGCCAATACATTGGTGATTAGTTCTGTTAGCTATGCAACAAAAGAAATTGCTATCGGCGACGGTAGTAACCTTCAGATCAAACTTGATCAAGTAAACTCTTCATTAAATGAAGTAGTGGTGATCGGTTATGGTTCTGCTAAGAAAAAAGATTTAACAGGTGCTGTTTCAACAATTAGCTCCAAAGATTTCGTAAAGGGCGCTATTACAACACCTGAACAATTAATCTCTGGTAAAATTGCGGGTGTGGCTATCACTTCAAACGGTGGTGCTCCAGGTTCTGGAAGTACTATTCGTATTCGTGGTGGTTCATCTTTGAATGCTAGTAACGATCCTTTGATCGTTGTTGATGGAATGCCTTTGAGCAATGACGGAATCTCCGGTGTTGCAAATCCATTGAGCATGATCAACCCAAATGATATCGAAACATTTACTGTTTTAAAAGATGCATCTGCAACAGCCATCTATGGTTCCAGAGCATCAAACGGGGTAATCTTGATTACAACTAAAAAAGGTAAAAAAGGCACACCAACATTTAGCTTTAGCTCTCAATTATCATCAGCTAGTATATCTAAGAAAGTGGATGTTTTAAATGCTGATCAAGTTACTGCATTGGTTAAAGCAAATGCTCCTTCAAATATTATTGCCAAATTAGGAACATCAAAAACAGATTGGCAAGATCAAATTTATCAAAATGCAATTGGTACTGATAATAACCTAAGTATTTCTGGTGGGTTCAAAAACTTACCTTATCGAGTATCACTTGGGTATTTAAATCAGAATGGTATTTTAAAAACTGGTAACCTTGAACGTACTTCAGTGGGACTTACCTTAAATCCAACTTTATTGGATAACCATTTGAAAATTGATATCAATGTAAAAGGATCCTTTAGTAAAAGCCGTTTTGCAAATCAAGGTGCAATTGGTTCGGCTGTGTTTTTTGATCCTACACAACAAGTATATTCTAACAAAGCAAGATATGGTGGATACTGGGAATGGTTAAATGCAAATAACTATGCTAGTACAGGTTTAGAAACATTGGCTCCAAGAAATCCACTAGGTATTTTAATGCAGAGAGATGATAGAAGCAATGTTCAAAGAAGTATTGGAAATGCAGTGATTGATTATAAATTACATTTCTTTGCTGACTTACGTGCAATTGTAAACGTTGGTTATGATTATTCTCAGGGAACAGGAACTATTGTAGTAAACGATAGCGCAGCTGGTTCTTACAGAAGATTTAAAGACCCTGCTGGTGTATTTCATGGCGGTGTAAATAATCAATACAAGCAGGTTAAGAATAACCAGTACTTAAATGCTTATTTAAATTATACGAAAGATTTAAAGGCAATAGATAGTCGTATTGAAGCAATTGCTGGTTATGAGTTCCAAGACTACAAAACAAAGAACTATAACTACTCTGATCTTACTTATGACAAAACTGTAGTAAGTTCTCCAAACTATCCTTACGATCAACCTGAGAATTCATTGTTATCTTATATGGGTCGTGTTAATTTTTCAATTAGCAATACTTATATCATGACTGCCTCTGTTCGTAGAGATGGTTCTTCTAAATTTAATCCTGATAATCGTTATGGTATCTTCCCATCTGCAGCTTTTGCATGGAGAGCTAAAAACGAATCTTTCTTAAAAAATGTAGATGCGATCTCTGATTTGAAATTCAGAGTAGGCTATGGTGTTACTGGTCAGCAAGATGGTATCGGTAACTATGATTACATTTCTTATTATAACTTAAGTGGTGGAACAGGTTCTTATCAATTAGGTAATACTTATTATCAAATGTACAGACCAGGTGGTTACTACTATAATAGAAAGTGGGAACAAACTGCAACAACTAATATTGCCTTGGATTATGGTTTCTTAAATAATCGTATCACAGGTAGTATCGAATACTATGTTAAGAATACAACAGATTTATTAAATGAGATTAACCAGCCAGCTGGTACAAACTTCTCTAATAAAATTGTAGCTAACGTAGGAAGTATGGAAAATAAAGGTGTTGAATTTAGTATCAACTATCAAGCGATCAAAGGAAAGGATCTGACTTGGGATATCGCATTCAACGCAACTTATAACAAAAACAAAATCACCAAATTAACTATCTCTGATGATCCTTCTTATGCAGGAGCAAGATATGGTGGCATTTCAGGTGGTACAGGTAATTCAATTTTGATTAATTCTGTAGGTTATAATCGTGGTGCTTTCTTTGTTTACAAACAAGTATACGATCCAACAACAGGTAAACCAATTGATAATCTGTTCGATGATTTGAATCGTGATGGTGTAATCAACGAAAAAGATTTGTATCAATACAAAGGAGCTGATCCTGTAATGTTCTTCGGTTTTAGTACCAACTTAACCTACAAGAAATTTAATGCAGGTTTTGTAATGAGAGCAAATGTTGGAAACTATTTATACAACAATACTGCATCTAGTTCTGGTACCATTCGTAATTTGATTAACCCAATTGGTTATGTAAACAATGGTTCAACTGATGTATTGTACACAAACTTTAGTGGTAACGGAACAAACTATTACTTGTCTGATTACTATGTTCAAAATGCATCATTCTTAAGAATGGATAATATTAACATAGGCTATAATGTAGGAAAAGTATTGCATAATAAAGCAAATCTTCGTTTAAGTGCAAACGTTCAGAATGCTTTTGTAATTACTAAATACAAAGGACTAGACCCAGAAATGAATGGAGGAATTGATAACAATTTTTATCCAAGACCTAGAACAATTGTAATTGGTTTAAATCTTGATTTCTGATCTAAATACAAGTAATAACACAAAAAATAATTATGAAATGAGCCACTTAATTGATAGTCTTAATAAAAGAATTTGTGGCGAATTCCATGTGGCAAAAAAACAATAAACATTAACACATGAAAAAGAATATTTTTAAAATCGTTATAACCGCAGGCTTTCTCGCTGGTAGCTTTGCGTCTTGTACCAAGAAGTTAGATCTTCTTCCTACTAACGACGTAACCGCTTCTCAGGTGTATAGCACTCCTGCTGGTTATAAACAAGCTTTCGCTAAAGTTTACGGAAGTTTTGCTTTAACAGGAAACCAAGGTCCTGCAGGTAATGGAGATATCCAAGGAATTGATGAAGGAACATCTGATTTCTTACGTCTATTCTGGAAAGCTCAAGAATTAAGTACTGATGAAGCAGTTGTTTCCTGGGGTGATCCTGGTATTCAGGATTTTCACAACATGAACTGGTCTTCCAGTAATCCTATGTTAACTGGTTTATACTATCGTGCTTACTATCAGATCACTTTGTGTAACGACTTCATCAACCAATCATCTGATGCAAACCTTGCATCAAGAGGTATTAGTGGAGCGGATGCTGATGCGATTAAATTGTATGCAACAGAAGCAAGATTTCTACGTGCGTATCAATATTGGGTAATTATGGACTTGTTTGGAACCGGACCAATGGCAACTGAAAAAGATGCATTGGGGTCTGTATTGCCAGCTCAAGCAACCAGAGCTCAATTGTTTAGTTATGTTGAATCTGAATTAAAAGCAATTGAAGGAAGTTTAGTTGCTGCAAAATCAAATGAATATGGACGTGCTGATAAAGCTGCTGCTTGGTCATTATTGTCTCGTATTTATTTGAATGCACAAGTATATACAGGAACAGCAAGATGGGCTGATGCAATTACCTATTCTAAGAAAGTAATTGATGCAGGTTATACTTTGATTCCAAACTATACTCAATTGATGCTGGCTGATAATAATAGTAATACCAATGAGTTTATTTTAACTATCAATTATGATGGTTTAAAAACTCAAAATTGGGGAGGTACTACTTTCTTAACACACGCTCCAGTAGGTGGATCTATGACAGCATCTAATTTTGGTATTGATGGAGGTTGGTCTGGAATCAGATCTACTAAAAACTTACCAGCTTTATTTCCTGACGTTACAGGTACTGCAGATAAGCGTGCACAATTTTACACACCTGGTCAGAATTTAGATATTGCTGATCTAACCAGTTTTACTGATGGTTATGCAGTTACAAAATTTAGAAACGTTACAAAATCAGGAGCTAAAGGTTCTAGCTTAACATGGGTTGATATTGACTTTCCAATCTTCCGTTTGGCTGAGCAATATTTAGTTTATGCAGAAGCAACTTTAAGAGGTGGTACTGGTGGCGATGCAGCATTAGCATTAACTTATGTAAATAATTTACGTACACGTGCTTATGGCGATGCAACTGGTAATATTGCTTCAGGTCAGTTAACAACTGATTTTATCTTGAATGAAAGAGGAAGGGAATTATATTGGGAAGGTTTCAGAAGAACAGATTTGATTCGCTATAATAAATTTGTAGAATCTACTTATTTATGGCCTTGGAAAGGTGGTGTAGCAAGTGGCACTAGTGTAGCGTCTTATCGTAAGATCTATCCTATTCCTTCTTCTGATATTTCATCAAATGTGAAACTTGTTCAGAATCCAGGATATTAAAATTTTAACTTATTAAAATAACTGTCATGAAATTAATTATCTCAAAACTGTTTTTTATAAGTGCCATTGCAATGATGCTTGGCTCTTGTAAGAAAGATGAGGCTCAACAATTCTTCCAAGGCGGAACTGCACCAGCACTTACTGCATCTGTTAGTAGTACGATTCCATTAACGTACGCAACTAAAGATCAGGTTGGAGTTGTTTTCTCTTGGTCTAATCCAAACTATCAATTTGTAAATGGTATCAGTTCGCAAGACGTTGCTTATACCCTTGAAATTGATAAAACAGGTAATAACTTTGCAGGAGCAAATAAGATTACAATATCAATTGCAAAAGATCTTGCCATTACCTATACACAAGACCAATTCAATTCATTGATTGCAAATTTAAATTTAACAATAGGAACTCCAGCAAGCATTGATGTGCGTATTAAAGCAAGCATGAATGGGAATGTAGCTACCGCTCTTATTTCAAATAAATTAGTTTTCACTGTAACACCTTATAATCCTCCTCCAAAAGTAGCAGTGCCATCTGGTGGTGTTTTATACTTAGTTGGAAGTGCAACTGGTGGGGGTTGGGGTAATCCGGTTCCGGTTCCAACACAGCAATTTACTAAGGTTAGCACTACATTGTATTCTATTACAGTTCCATTAACTGGTGGTCAAGAATTTTTGTTTTTGCCTTTGAACGGAGACTGGGGTCATAAATTTGCTTGTAACAAAACTGCAGCGCCTCCTTCAGGCGAAACAGGTGGCGTTTTTGGCTATGACTTTAGCGATAACTTCCCTGGTCCTGCTGCTAGCGGAACTTATAAGATAGACGTTGATTTCCAAAAGGGAACATATACTCTTACCAAACAATAATTTTTTAAAGAGAGAATTAATCAGGTAACTGTTAATTCATTCAACTAAAAAAAAACTTATGAAATATTTATTAAAAGCAGGCATTCTCACATTAGTTCTTGCCATTGTACTTACGGCATGTAACAAAGTGGGGTCTTTGCCTATATTTGGTAATGGTACTCCGGTAACATTATCCGCATCCTCTATCAATATCACTCCTGCGCCGAGTGATTCCAATAAAGTGGTGGCTTCTTTTTCTTGGACCAATCCTAATTATGCAACCGATTCTAATACACAGAAATTTATATTAGAGATCGATTCAACTGGTCGCAATTTTGCAAAAGAAATTACCAGTATCGTAGTTGGAAAGCCTAGTATTTCTTTTACCGGACAACAGCTGAATAATATTTTAGCTGCTTTCGGATTTGCACCGGGACAATCTTTCACTTTCGATATCAGAGTTACTTCTTCTTATGGAAATAATAATGAGCAGTTGAAGTCGAATGTAATTACCGTTAAGATTTCTTCTTATCTGGTACCTATTACACTTACTCCTTCTTCAACGTCTGACTTAACTTTATTAGTAGCAAATGCAAGTAGTAAAGCTATTTCCTTTGGATGGACAGCAACTTCTTATGGAACAAATACTATCAACTATGCATTGCAAATGGATACTGTTGGTGGAAACTTTGCTAATCCTAAAGTCATTAAAACAGGTACAGGTTTGACAACTAGTATCACTGTAAATGATTTGAATTCTTTAGCTATTGCTGCAGGTGTAATTGGTGGTTCTACAAAGACTATGGAATTTAGAGTGGTAAGCTATTTGGGTACCACTTATACTACTCAAATGGTAAATTCTAATGTTACAAATATTAAGGTAACTACATTTACCCCAGTACCTCCTGCCTTATATATAGTAGGAGATGCAACTGATGGTGGATGGAATAACCCTGTTCCTCTTCCGTCTCAACAGTTCTCTAGAATTGATGCTGTATCTTATGGTATTGCTTTGAATTTAACAGCTGGTAAGAGCTATTTATTCTTGCCAACCAATGGTGATTGGGGACATAAATATGGTGGCGCCAGTGCAACTGGCGGTGCATTATTAGCTGATGGTGCAGTTCCTGGTTCAAATACACCAGCTCCTGCTACATCAGGTATGTATCAAATCGTTGTTAACTTCCAAACAGGTACTTATACTGTAACTCCATTCACCACTACTATCCCTACCAATTTATTTATTGTAGGTGATGCAACAGACGGCGGATGGGCAAACCCTGTTCCGGTTCCATCACAACAATTCACAAAAATTGATGCAGTATCTTTTGGTGCAGTTGTAAATATGACAGCAGGTAAGAGTTATTTATTCTTGCCAGTTAATGGAGATTGGAGTCATAAATTTGGTGGTAACAGTGCTTCAGGCGGAGCCTTATTAGCAGATGGTGCAGTTCCAGGTTCAAATACACCAGCTCCTTCCGCAAGTGGTTATTATCAGATCATTGTAAACTTCCAAACCAATACTTATACTGTCACTCCTTATTTAGGACCAGTTCCTCCTCCAAGTAGTTTATTTATTGTAGGAGATGCTACTGCAGGTGGTTGGAATAATCCAGTTCCTACACCTTCTCAACAGTTTACACGCATAAGTTTAACTGATTACCAATTAACAGTTGCTTTAACTGCTGGAAAGAGCTTCTTGCTTTTACCTGTAAACGGAGATTGGTCTCATAAATTTGGTGGATCTAGTGCAACTGGCGGTACCATATTAGCTGACGGAGCGGTTCCAGGTTCAAATACTCCAGCACCTGCTGTGTCTGGTAACTATTTAATTGATGTGAATTTCTTGACTGGTCAGTATACACTAACTAAACAATAAATCAATTTTTCGTTTAATAGTGGTTTTTAAAGAGCGGTTCCGATATTTCGGACCGCTCTTTTCTTTTAATAGAATAAAACTTGAATTCATTGATAGATTCTTGAATAAGATTTACCCTTTTTAAAACATTCCTTACATTGCATCTATAACAAGTGTCTATGCTTTACTCGATGACTGGCTACGGAAGAGCCGAACAAACCATAAACGGAAAAACCTTTTTGGTTGAGATTAAATCTCTGAACGGAAAACAATTCGATTTGCGTTTAAATATCCCTTCTCTTTTGAAACCCTTCGAATTTGATGTTCGTACTATTTTGAGCGAAGGATTACAAAGGGGGAGTGTGGAATGTAATATCACTCTGAAACAAAACGGTGCCAGTAAACCTGTAACCATTAATACAGAACTTGCAAAAGCATATTATCTTCCTGTTGCAGAACTTGCTGCCGAGTTGAAATTACAAACTGGCGATATTTTAAGTACGATCTTAAAATTACCTGATGTGATCACTCCTTCTACAGAAATGCTAAGTGATGAAGAATGGAAAGGATTCGAATTGGTTTTGAAAGAAGCCATCTCTTTTCTAAATGCACATAGAATGGATGAAGGAAAGTCGCTCGAAAAAGACTTGTTATTGCGTTTAACCAATATTGAACTTCAACAAAAACAGATCGTTGAATTGGAGCCACTCCGTCGACAACGTATTCGTGAAGGACTAATAAAGGTTTTGGAAGAGAACGTAGGTAAGGATAACTATGATCCTAATAGACTGGAGCAGGAATTAATCTATTATATTGAGAAAATAGACATTAGTGAAGAACAGGTACGTTTGAACAATCACTGTAAATATTTCAGAGATATTCTAAACGAGAAAGATATCAGCAAAGGGAAAAAGCTCTCTTTTATTTTACAGGAATTTGGCAGAGAGATTAACACAACAGGTTCTAAGGCTTACGATGCAGTGATGCAAAAATGTGTCATTCTGATGAAGGATGAATTGGAGAAAGCCAAAGAACAAGTTTTAAATGTTCTATAACCTTCAAGCATTATCAACCCATTTATCTTTGTAAAAATTAGTGTGGTGAAAAAAATTGTTTTTGCAGTTTGTTTAATTAGTGCTCTATGGTCTTGTAATAAACTCGACAGCTTTGAGCGAACTGTTTTCTTTCCAGAACACCAATGGTCGAGTAAGTATCAGCCTGGCTTTCAATTCGAGATTAAGGATACCCTTTCGCGTTATAATATTTATGTTGTAATCAGACATGAAGACGCATTTCATTACAGCAATCTTTGGCTGAATGTAATTACAACAGCACCCAATGAAAAGTCAAATAGCCAAAAGGTAAATCTGCAATTGGCAAATAATACAACTGGCTGGCTGGGTAGTGGTATGGATGATGTGTTTGATCATAGAATCAGGATCACAAGTAGCCCCATACATTTAAAGAAAGGAGTTTATCAATTCAGTTTGCAACAAATTATGCGGGAAGATCCTTTACCGGCTATCCTCAATGCTGGAATCCGCGTAGAAAAAATACATTCATGAGCCCTTTACTGAAAAGTAAATTAACCCTGGTAACTGCAGTATATTGGATTCTGCTTTCATACATGGTTGCGGCATTGATATGGTGGTTTATCGCACTGGATAAGCAGAATATCATGATCACCAATATTCGGCTTAATGAATTAAAGCACGACGACCCAAATTATTATCGTGCAGCTTTGAATATTGAAAACGCTGCACACAGAAAAACAATTCAATTCATAAGCGAAGGCACTACTTTTCTAGTATTGATCTTGGTGGGTGCAGTATTTGTATTCAGGGCTACCCGACGCCAGATCAAATTATCTCAGCAGCAACAGAATTTCATGATGGCAGTTACCCATGAATTAAAAACACCCATCGCTGTTGCACAATTAAACCTGGAAACTTTACAGAAACGTCAGCTCGATGATGACAAAAAACAAATGCTTATTTCCAATACTTTGCAGGAAGCAAACAGGTTGAATACGCTTTGTAACAATATTCTGTTTGCAGCTCAACTTGATGCAGGTGCATATACAACTACCAAACAGGAAGTAAATTTATCTGACCTGTTAGAAGGTTGCGTAGACGATTTTAAAAAACGATTTTCTTCAAGGATTATTCAAGAGAATATTACTGAAGGAGTTTATATCATTGGCGAATCCTTATTGCTGCAGATGCTGGCAAATAATCTGATCGACAACGCCAATAAATACGCAAAAAAGGAAACCGCTATAACAGTATCCCTGCTTCAAAAAGATGATCAGATTGAATTTTCTGTAGCTGATCTTGGAGAAGGCCTTGCTGAAGATGAAAAAAAGAAAGTTTTCGAAAAATTTTACCGTGTGGGTGAAGAAAATACACGAAAAACAAAAGGTACTGGTCTGGGTTTATATCTATGCAAAAAAATCGTAGAGGGTCATGCCGGTAAAATATTTGTCTCTAACAATCAACCACAGGGTAGTATTTTTACGGTAATATTTAAAATTGCCTGAGCTCAGTTCAATTTAAAATTCTGAGGCAGACAATTTAAAATAAAAATCAAATCATTTGAAAGAGTCATTAGCAAATATTCTGTTAGTTGAAGACGAAGAAAATCTTCACGAGGCACTGAAACTAAATCTTGAAATGGAAGGATATTCCATCACTTCTGCTTATGATGGAACAGCTGCTTTAAAAGCAATCGGGAATGAATATTTCGACCTGATTATTATGGATATCATGTTACCTGGTATTGATGGAATTAGTATCACGGAAACTGTGCGGGTTAGTGCTAATGAAGTGCCGATATTAATTCTTAGCGCAAAAAATTCGAGTGCTGACCGGGTATTGGGTTTAAAAAAAGGAGCAGACGATTATCTTACTAAACCTTTTAATTTAGAAGAATTACTACTTAGAGTTGCCAAGCTGATTGAAAAGAATAAAAAATTAACAGTAAAAGAAACGACAGCTGATTTCTATGAATTTGGAAATAATAAGATCGATTTCAAAGCACAGGAAGCTACCAATTGGAATGGCCAGCAAATTCCATTGAGCAAAAAAGAAGTGATGTTACTAAAACTCCTCATTGAAAATAAAGGAGAAGTAGTTACCCGTGAAAAGATCCTGCAAGTTGTCTGGGGTTATAATGTTTACCCTACCACGAGAACCATCGACAATTTCATCCTCAGTTTCCGTAAATATTTTGAACCAGATAGCCGCAATCCCAAACATTTTCATTCAGTGAGGGGGGTAGGGTATAAATACACGGTATAAACCCGTTCAAATACAATATTCACTTCTATTAAACGTTTGAAGAGTTTCAAATAGTCAACATGTCTATTCAACTTCAATCAATTATAGATTTTTTAGATCCTGTCAATATTGCTCAGATTTCGAACGATGAAGGCTTTAAGGATAGTCAGTTAGGCAAGCATATTTCTGTGTACGAAGACGAGTTCCCGGATATCACCCATGCAGATTTTGTAATTGTTGGTTGCGGCGAAATGCGGGGAGCGGGAATACAATTAACTAATACTACATCTCCGGATGCTATTCGTGCTGAATATTATAAATTATTTCATTGGCATACGCAGGTCTCTGTTGCAGATATCGGGAATATCAAATGTGGTGCTTCTTTAGAAGATACTTATGCTGCCTTAAGATCTGTGATCTCTGAACTATTGGATCTGAAGAAAAGAGTGGTTATACTCGGTGGAACCCATGACATTACCACGGCTCAGTATAACGCTTATGGATATAAAAACAGAATCATTGATGTGGCTTGTGTTGATTCAAGAATAGATTTAGATATGGACAGCGTATTGCCAGCTGATAATTTTCTTGTTGAAATGCTTACCGGCATTCCTAATTATTTAAAACATTATAGTCATATTGGTTTTCAAAGTTATTTCATGCATCCCGAAATGCTGGAAACCATTGATAAACTTGGGTTTGAATGTTATCGTGTAGGGAAAGTGAAGGAACGTATTGAGGAAATGGAACCCGCTATTCGCAATAGTGAACTATTTAGTTTTGATATTGCAGCCATTCAACATGCGCATGCACCTGCCAATAGATTAACACCCAACGGATTCAACGGTGAAGAAGCTTGTACTTTAATGCAGTATGCTGGTATGAGTAATAATTGTGATACTGTTGGAATCTATGGATATATCGCAGAGCAAGATGAACACGCACTTACTGCCAAACAAATTTCTCATATGCTTTGGTATTATATGGATGGGATCCATAAAGGCAAACAAGAAGCAGAACTGGATAATCGATCTGAATTCAATGAATTTACCATGGCTTTTGCGGAAGTGGAAACAGTATTCCTTCAAAGTAAAAGAACCGGCCGTTGGTGGATGCAATTACAGGAAGGCAAGTTTATCGCATGTAGCCAGTTTGATTATATCATTGCTTCTAATAACGAAATTCCTGAACGTTGGTTTAGAGCGGTAGAACGTGGCTAATTAAGAATCATTTATTAGCTTCGGCTAGCTAATTTTAATCTATGAATCTAAGAATCGCATTTCTAGCCCTTTCTATCAGTTCGGCATTATTAGCCTGCCATACACAACATCAAACACAAACTAATTCGGTCTTTGATCACAAGGCTAATCAGGATTCATTATTAGCATCCCCTGATCTGAATGGCGCTCATATTGGCCTTGCAGTTTACAATCCATCACTTAAGACATATTTATACAATTATCAGGGCGACAAATATTTTATTCCTGCAAGTAATATTAAAATTGTTACCTGTTATACTGCCATGAAATTTTTGGGGGATAGTTTGGTTGGTCTTAGATATGTAGTAAAACCTGATAGTACTGTAGAAGTGGAAGCAAATGGCGACCCAACATTTTTGCACCCTGATTTTAAAGAACAACCAGCTTATAATTTTCTACAAAAACAAAAAACGATCTTACTCACAGACAATAATTGGAAATCAAAAGGCTGGGGTATGGGCTGGTCGTGGGACGATTATGAAAGCGATTATATGGCTCAGCGAAGCCTGATGCCGATTTATGGAAATGTGGTGCGCTTCAATAAAATCAACCGACCAACAACTTCTCCATTGTATTTTCAAAAGTTATTAGATAATGGTGCCAGCATTAATAATGGACAATACGAGATCAAGCGTGATATCGGAGCCAACAAATTTAGTGCGGTTCCTTCTGCATCTGTTTTTGGTGGAGAGGACATTCCTTTTTATACGGGTGATCAGGAATTACTGATCAATTTACTGGAAGACACCCTGCACAAAAAAGTTACACCGGTACATTTTAAAATTGATCGATATCCCGATGTTGTAAAAGTTCATTCGCAGCCAACTGATAGCATGCTAAAGATCATGATGCATCGCAGCGATAACTTTTTTGCAGAACAAAGTCTGTTAATGGTGAGTAATGAAATGCTAGCAGAAATGTCAACTACTAAAATCATTGATACACTTTTAAAAACAACTTTTAGTTTTCTTCCGCAAAAACCAAAATGGGTGGATGGAAGTGGATTGAGCAGGTATAATTTATTTACCCCGGAAGATTTTGTTGCCATCCTGAATAAAATGAAAGATGAGTTTGCCTGGGATCGGATCACCAATATTTTAGCTTCTGGTGGATCAGGAACTTTGGGCAATTATTATAAAAACAGCTCAGGTAAAATCTATGCAAAAACAGGATCGCTTAGTAATAACGTTGCATTAAGTGGTTACCTGATTACAAAAGCAGGAACAACATTAACCTTTTCAGTTTTAGTTAGCAATTATACCGGAAGTGGAACCAATATTCGAAGAGCAGTAGAGAAATTTCTTAACCATATAATGGATAATCAATAATTATCTTCCAAACATCCGATCCAAATAATCTTCTTTAAATTCTAAATAGGTAGGGCTTCCTGTAGGAGTAATATTCGGACTTCCACAGGTAAACAGATCTTCAACTAAAATCAACATTTCTTTTTGCGTAAGCTGTTGGCCTGCTTTAATGGATTGTTGACGAGACATGCAGCGGACTAATTTCTCACGCTTACTAAATTTAATATCGCTGCTAAAATGTTTGAATTGCTCAATCAATAATTCGATGGCGTGTTTTTCATTACCAGGAAGAATATCTGCTGGTATACCTTGTATTACAAATAGATGATCTGTCTTGGATTCTACCTGATAGCCAATGGCAAGGAGGTCGGGTAAAAGATCATTTAATAATGCAGCATCTGCTCCTGCCATTTCTAATTCAACAGGAAATAAACTTTGTTGGGTTGCCATCTGTTGCCCATGTGCAGCAAGACTATATCTTTCATACAATACACGTTCATGTGCCAATTGTTGATGAAGCAATAAAAATCCACTATTCGTTGATGCAATGATATAAGTATTGTGCAACTGTAATAAATTGGTATCTGGAAGTACACGTAATTGTTTACTTTGTTCTTTATGAAGGAGCTGCTGACTTTCTGCAGGAGCGGTTTGATCTGCATTGGACATGCCTGAACTTTCATAAAAACTTTTCCAACTTTTCAATTCACTTTTATCTGTAGCTTCTATAAAATGTGCCTGGTTACTTTGCGTGAAAGTTTTAAATAAATTAGATCCCGATGCCGCATCTCTTTTATCAGTGGTAAATGGTTTACTTACAGCATCCAAACTTTGAATATCTGCGTTTAATGTAAAGTCGAGCGATGGGGCAATGCTAAATTGAGCTAGTGCATGTTTTACTGCAGCCTGTACAAAAGCATAGATGATTTTTTCGTCCTCGAATTTTATTTCCTGTTTAGTAGGATGCACATTAATGTCAACCACAGATGGATCCAGGTCGATGTATAAAACATAACTTGGAAAACTATCTTTTGCAATCATTTCATCAAATGCACTATTCACTGCATGATTGAGGTAAGCACTTTTTATAAAACGATTATTGACAAAAAAGTATTGATCACCCCTTGTTTTGCGTGCCGTTTCTGGTTTGCCTACAAAACCATAAATATTCAGGTAATCTGTTTCCTCGTTCACACTCACCAACTTTGCATTGTATTGCGATCCTAGAATTTGTACGATACGTTGTTTTAATGATCCTGCATCTAAATGAAAAACCTCCTGTCCATTACTCGTCAAAGAAAAAAAGATATTTGGGAAAGCCATTGCCACACGAGTAAATTCTTCTACGATGTGACGCATTTCTGCAGCATTACTTTTTAAGAAATTTCTTCTGGCTGGTACATTGAAGAAAAGGTTCTTCATGCTAATACTGGTTCCAGTTTGAAAAGCACAGGCTTCCTGCCTGATCACCTGACTATTTTCAATTTCAATAAAACTCCCTAGTGTCTCGTCTGCTCTTTTCGTTTTTAATTCTACCTGGGCCACGGCCGCAATAGAAGCTAAGGCTTCACCCCGGAAGCCCATGGTTTTTATGCGAAATAAGTCTTCGATATTACTGATCTTACTGGTGGCATGGCGTTCAAATGCCATTCTTGCATCCGTTTCGCTCATTCCCTTCCCATCATCAATTACCTGAACCAAGGCCTTGCCTGCATCTGTAACCAGCAGTTTAATGTTAGCAGCACCTGCATCAACCGCATTCTCTAGTAATTCCTTTACAGCACTTGCCGGTCTTTGGATTACTTCACCCGCCGCAATCTGGTTGGCTATATTGTCTGGTAATAAATGTATAATGTCGGTCACCCCTGAAAATTTAATAAAGTTTGTAAAAATAGCATTCTCCCGGCATCTGCACGGAGATTCCATTAAATTTGCCTTTCAAAATTAGAAACATGACCTTAAGTGCAGATATTAAAAAATTAGCCCGTCATTTTGTTCCGGCAGATTTTACAGTTACCAATTGGGAAAATCTTGAACCCTACTTTAAAGATCTGGTGGATCGCCCCATTGAATCAAGATCAGATCTTGAACAATGGTTGAAAGACATGAGTGAGATGGAGGCAGTGGTAAGTGAAGATGCATGCTGGCGTCAGATTAAAATGACCTGCGACACTACCAACGCTTCTTTAGAAGAAGCTTTTACTTATTTCTGTATGGAAATCCAACCCAAATTGCAACCCTATGCAGACCTGTTGAATAAGAAATTAATACATTGCCCTTTCACAAAGGAATTAGATCACGAAAAATATTTTACTTACTTACGTTCAGTTAAGAAAAGTATTGAATTGTTTCGTGAGGCAAATATTCCTTTGCAGGCAGAACTTAGTGTGATGCAACAACAATATGGTGCAATTGCTGGTAAGATGGTAGTAGAGGTAAACGGACAGGAATATACTTTGCAACAAGCCGCTAAGTTTTTAGAAAACGAAGACAGGTCATTAAGAGAACAAGTATATCGTAAAATTCAAGAGCGACGGTTACAAGATAAGCAGGCAATGAATGATCTATATTCTGCTTTGATCAAAAAAAGAGATGAAGTAGCAAAGAACGCGGGGTTTGCGAATTACCGAGATTACAAATTTGTTGAATTAGGAAGGTTTGATTATACCAAAGAGGATTGTTTCCAGTTTCATGAAGCAGTTAAGTTACACGTGCTTCCATTGATTGAAAAGATCTATGCGAAAAAGAAAGCCAAACTACAGTTAGAAACTTTATACCCCTGGGATACTGAAGCTGAACCCGCAGGAATTAAACCCTTGAAGCCATTTACTGATGGTAATGACTTGTATGAAAAATCAGTAAAATGTTTTACAGAGATGAATCCATTTTTTGCCGACTGCTTAAGAAAAATGAACGAGTTAAAACACTTTGATCTGGAAAGCAGAAAAGGTAAAGCTCCGGGTGGATATAATTGCCCGCTCACTGAAAGTGGCGCGCCATTTATTTTTATGAATGCTGCCGGACAAATGAGTGATGTAACAACCATGGTTCATGAAGGTGGTCATGCTATACATTCTTTTCTTGCACACGAATTAGAGCTGAGTGCCTTTAAAGAATATCCGATGGAAATTGCAGAAGTAGCAAGTATGTCGATGGAATTATTTAGCATGAATCATTGGGAAGCTTTCTTTGAGAATGAAGAGGATCTGACTCGTGCAAAAGAACATCAATTAGAAAGAACCATCACCATATTTCCATGGATTGCTATTATCGATAAGTTTCAACATTGGGTATATGAAAACCCCGATCATAGCATTGAAGAAAGAACAAAAACTTGGATGGAAATTTTAAAAGAATTTTCTACCAATAGTATTGATTATACTGGTTTAGATGCTTATCGAGAAATAGGTTGGCAAAGACAATTGCACTTATTTGAAGTGCCATTTTATTATATTGAATATGGTATTGCTCAATTAGGTGCCATTGGTTTGTGGATGCAGTATCAGCAAAATCCAGAACAGGCATTAGAAAATTATATCAGTGCTTTAAGTTTGGGTGGAACTAAAACCTTACCTGAATTATATAAGGCAGCTGGATTAAAATTCGATCTCTCTCCCAACCATATTAAAACATTGATGGAATTTACTGCGAAGGAGATGGATAAGTTGTAAGATTAAAAAGTAAAAAGAAAATCCCCTCATGGGAGGGGCGCCGAACGAAGTGAGTGCAGGGGTGGGTAAAAACATTCTCTTAGAAGCTTTCACCCACCCCATGATTCCGCTAACGCAAAATCATTTCCCCTCCCAGGATGGGATTTTTTGTGTTTCCCCTCCTGGGAGGGGCGCCGAACGCAGTGAGTGCAGGGGTGGGTAAAAAACTGACCCGTCCTAAAATAAGTTTACAGATTTTTAAATTAATCCTAGGATAAGTTGACAGCTTCTTCTTAATCCTAGGATTGGTTTACAAACGTAGGTTGTTTCTGATAATAGTTCTTCCATAATCTTTTTGTTTCTATAGGCGTATTTGATTGGTGTATATGATTGGGTTTAAGATTTCCGATACTCATATGTGGTCTTTCATTGTTGTAAAGCTCAATCACCGAAGTGAGTAAAACTTTCGCTTCTTTAATAGTTTTCACTTTGTAGGCACATAGATATTCATCCTTTATAATTCCATTGACTCTTTCTGCAAGTGCATTTTCAAGAGGATCACTATTCTCTGTCATGCTTATTTCAATATGATAGTCCTGCAATAGCTTTACATATGCTGGATTACAGTATTGAAAACCTCTATCACTGTGGTGCGTGAGCTGAACAGGGCGTGTTGGCCCTAAAGCCAAAAGCGCCATGTTCAAAGCTTGGATAGTTTCCACAACTGCTAGTGTCTCGGCTACATGGTACCCCACAATTTTATGAGAATAAACGTCTGTAATAAAACTGATGTAAACATGCTTGTCTGTATTTATCCTCCAATAGGTAATATCACTCACCCATAATTGATTGGGAGCGGTGGCAACAAAGTTTCTTATCAGATTCGGATACTTCTTATATCGATGGTAAGAATTGGTTGTCCTGATTGTTCTTTTGCGTTTGCGTATCAATAAGTGATTCTCTGAGAGCATTGTAAATAAAGCGTCTCTGCCCATTTTAATACGATGCTCTTGCATGAAAGACAACAACAAATGATACAATTTACGCCCTCCCATTCTAGGATGCTTTACTCGGATATTCCTCACTTCTTGGATGATCAATTCTTCCTCGATGGTGCTTTGTATATCTTCCTGATTTTGCTGATAATAAGCCTGTCTTGTAATACCAAACCATCCGCATAGCTTGGCCATAGCTATGTGTGGAAAATTGCTTTTCATTGCTTCTATTGTTTGGTGTTGAACTTTTTTCGGATGGGGATTTTAAACTCTTTCTCAGCAATATCTACCATGGTAGAATATGCGATGGCTTTGAGTTCCGCGTCCTTCAGTTGCTTCTCCAGCTCCGCAATCCGCTTCTTTAGTTGAAGTTGCTCAAACTGATCTTCTGTAAGTCCAGGATCAACTTTTTTCTTAGGCATGATAAAACCTTTTGACGCAAGTTTAGGCATTAATTGTTGACTTGTAGTCAAATACCCTAAATCACGCATCCAGCGTATTAAATAGCCATGATCTGCGCGGCCTGTATACTTGCGCCAGATCTCATCCTTAGGTTTACCACTTGAAAGATAATCCTTGATGATTTCATGTTTTTCAAAATCACTAAATGATCCACTTGATTTTAAAATGGTTGTTTTATGCATTTTACACTGGTTTTAGTGTAAACCCATTTCAGGACAAGTCA